>NZ_JBHTSW010000005.1:0-233971 GCF_042794945.1 Rhodococcus sp. NPDC056506
GCTCGATGACGGACCCCGTCGCCGCGTCGCAATCGAATAAGCCTGTCGTACTTGCACCGCGAACCTCGAAATGGTTTCCTGGTTCCCAACGTCGCGTGTCGATGACGGACTGCGTCAGGCATGGAGGCGTCGTACTGCAAGGGGTCACTCATGACCATTTCGTTCAATCACACCATCATCGCCGCAAAAGACCGACAAGAGTCGGCGTGGTTCTTCACTCACATGTTCGGCCTACCGGGCCCTGTCGAAGCCGGCTACTTTCTCGGCGTCGAACTCGAGCACGGCGTGACGCTCGATTTCGCACAGGTGGAAGACGGCGCCGAGGTTGCGTCTCAGCACTACGCCTTCCTCGTCTCCGAAGACGACTTCGACGGCATCTACCAGCGCATACAAGCCTTGAAGCTTGATCACTGGGCCGATCCGCGCCAGTCGAGTACCGGCTTCAACACCAACGACGGTGGGCGTGGGGTCTACTTCCTCGACCCGTCGGGCCACTTCCTCGAAGCGATCACCAAACCATACGGCGGCTGAATTGGTGATTGAACTACAAACGGCGGCGCCTACGGGAGATGAGGGATCCCGCAGACGCCGCCGCAGTTCCAGGTTGCCAGCTAGTGGCCCCCCGGAACGTCTACTGTAGTTCTGCGTGTTCGAGGTTGCAGAGGCAACTCCCGAAAAGCTACACAGAACCTACTCGCCGGTTATCAGGTCAGTATATGTCCGGATCAGTGTTTGACCGGGCATCCCGATGTCTTGTAATCAACCTGAAACTCTTTGATGCCGTTGAGCCAGCCCGAGCGCAGGCGACGCGGATCGCCGAGCCTGGTGATGTCGGGTAGGTGATCGGCGATCGCGTTGAAGATCAGATCGATTTCGAGACGAGCCAAGTTCGCGCCGATGCAGAAGTGCGCACCGGTGCCGCCGAATCCGAGGTGCGGATTGGGGTCACGCATGATGTCGAACTTCGTGGGGTTCTCGAAGACGTCTTCGTCGAAGTTGGCCGACGCGTACATCATCACGACGCGATCGCCCTTCTTGATCTTCTGTCCGCCGAGTTCGGTGTCTTCGAGCGCGGTGCGCTGGAAAGAGGTCACCGGGGTGGCCCAACGAACGATCTCGTCGGCCGCAGTCTTCGGGCGTTCCTTCTTGTACAGCTCCCACTGGTCGGGATTGTCGAGGAAGGCAACCATGCCGTGTGTGATGGCATTGCGAGTGGTCTCGTTGCCCGCGACCGCAAGCAGGATCACGAAGAAGCCGAATTCCTCTGGGGAGAGCTCATTTCCGTCGATGTCAGCTTCGATGAGCTTGGTGACGATGTCATCGGCGGGACACTTCTTGCGCTGATCCGCCATCTGGTACGCGTATCCCAGAATCTCCATCGACGCTGCCTGCGGGTCGATGTCGAATTCGGGGTCGTCGTACGACGTCATCTGGTTGGACCAGTCGAAGAGCTTCATTCGATCTTCCTGCGGCACACCGAGAAGCTCGGCGATTGCCTGCAGCGGAAGTTCGGACGCGACCTGAACCACGAAGTCTCCGGCACCACCGGCAGCCGCAGTCTTGACGATCTTTTCGGCGCGCTCGGTCAGTTCTTCGCGCAGGCTGTTGATGGCTCGCGGGGTGAATCCACGCGAAACCAGCTTGCGAAGCTTGGTGTGCTCCGGAGCGTCCTTGTTGATGAGGATGAAGCGCTGCATCTCGACGTTCTCGCGTGGGATGTCGTCGGCGAAGCGAGGAATCGCAGTGTTCTCGTGGGTCGAGAAGATGTCGCTTCGCTGCGAGACCTCCTTGACCTCTTCATGACGGGTGACCACCCAGAAGCCCTCGTCCTGGAATCCGCCGATTTCCGGGGGCTGCGGATTCCACCACACGGGGGCCGTCTTCCGGAGTTCTGCGAACTCCTCGAACGGCATACGTTCCGCGTAGATGTCGGGGTCCGTGAAGTCGATTCCCTCGGGGAATGCGGGCTGTGCCACTGATGTCTCCTGCCCTAAGCCTTTTCATCACAGGGGTGATGGGGATCCGTGATGTGTAACACGTTCTACTCTCATTGAAACACAAGCCTGCTTACTAGGAAAGGAAACGTCGGCAGGTCTTGCTTCCCGCAGAGAACCTGTTCTACTTTTTCATTACAAGGAAAGGAGCCCGCTGTGGGCACACCAGTAATCGTCGAGGCTGTCCGTACACCGATCGGCAAGCGCGGAGGTTGGCTCGCCGGTCTGCACGCCGCCGAGATCCTCGGAGCTGCACAAAAGGGAGTTCTCGACCGGTCGGGAATCGACCCGTTGCTGATCGAGCAGGTGATCGGCGGCTGCGTCACCCAGGCCGGCGCTCAGTCCAACAACATCACGCGCACTGCTTGGTTGCATGCAGGTCTGCCGTGGCAGACCGGCGCCACGACCGTGGACTGCCAGTGCGGTTCGGCCCAGCAGGCGAACCATCTGATCGCCGGACTGATCGCCACCGGCGCCATCGATGCCGGCATCGCCTGCGGCATCGAAGCGATGAGCCAGGTTCCCCTCGGCGCCAACGTCGGTGACCAGGCCGGACCGCGTCGGCCGGCGACGTGGGACATCGACATGCCCAACCAGTTCGAGGCTGCAGAACGCATCGCGCGCCGACGCGGACTGACCCGCGACGACGTCGAAGCTCTCGGTGTCCGCTCGCAGGCACTGGCCAAGCAGGCTTGGGAGGAAGGGCGTTTCGACCGAGAGGTACTCGAACTCTCGGCGCCCCAGGTCGACAAGGAAGGAAACCTCACTGGCGAGACCAAGCTCGTCAATCGCGATCAGGGCCTGCGCGATACGACGGCCGAGTCCCTTGCCCGGTTGAAGCCCGTCCTCGAAGGCGGGATTCACACTGCCGGAACGTCTTCCCAGATCTCCGACGGTGCGGCCGCAGTCCTGCTCATGGACGAGGACAAGGCTCGCGCACTCGGATTGAAGCCACGCGCCCGCATCATCGCCCAGGCACTGGTCGGCTCGGAACCGGAGTTCCACCTCGACGGACCGGTACAGGCAACCAGCCGTGTTCTGGAGAAGAGCGGAATGAAGATCGGCGACCTCGACCTCTTCGAGATCAACGAAGCATTCGCGTCGGTCGCTCTGTCCTGGGCCCAGGTCCACGAACCTGACTTCGACAACGTCAACGTCAACGGCGGCGCCCTCGCTCTGGGCCATCCGGTCGGCAGCACGGGCTCTCGACTGATCACCACCGCACTGCACGAACTGGAGCGTCGTAACGGCTCGACGGCTCTGATCACGATGTGCGCCGGCGGCGCGCTGGCCACCGGAACCATCATCGAGCGTATCTGAGATGACTACTCCCCCAGCCAAACCCAAGGGACTCGACGCTCCGGCGACGGTCAAGATCATCAAGTGGATGTCGAAGGCAAACGTCGCCATGTATCGCGCCACCGACGGGAGGCTGGGTAGCAAGTGGCGGGTCGGCAGCGCGTTCCCACGCGGGCTGCCGATCTGCCTGCTCACCACTACCGGTCGCAAATCCGGTGAGGAGCGAATCAGCCCGTTGCTGTTCCTCGAGGACGGCGAAGACGTGATTCTGGTGGCGTCGCAAGGTGGTCTTCCGAAGAATCCGATGTGGTACCTCAACATCGAGGCGGATCCGGTGGTGACGGTGCAGATCAAGTCTCGGATCCGCTCGATGAAAGCCCGCGTCGCAACCGAGGACGAGCGCGCTCGGCTGTGGCCGAAGTTGACGGCAATGTATCCGGATTTCGACAACTATCAGGCCTGGACGGACCGCGTCATTCCCGTCATCGTGTGCGAGCCACTGACAAACTGAACAATTTGTTCACAACAGAACGTTTACATCGGTCCGGGTTCGTGCCACCCTGGATTCATGACCGATGACCAGTTCAGACCGATCGATTCCGGCCGCGAACGCGCACATCGCGAGTACGCCGGACTCTTTCGGATCAGCGAGCGCCACGGCGCGACCCGAAGCCAGCGCGCGCGGCAATCTCATCCGGAGATGCTCGAGCCCTACGGCGCGGTGCGCGTCGTGGCTCGTCTGGCCGGCGGCACCGACACACCCGAGGTGAACGAACCCGAAGTCGACGACGCCGACGTCATGGCTGCGTTGACACTCATTCCCAAGGCCCGAGCCGAAATGGAACAGCTGGAAGCACTGTTCCTCGGAATTGCCCGTGAACGGGGTATGACCTGGCAGGACATTGCCTTCGGACTCGGGCTCGGCAGTACTCAAGCCGCCCGCCAGCGCTACGAACGGCTTGTTCGCCGCACCGGAGGCTGAACACGTGCCATAACGGGCGAGTTGGAGCACTATTGACTCGTACGGTCCGCACGGCGTTTCGACAGAGCCTCGAACACAGCAAGGAGTCGCATATATGACGACGCATATTCAAGATCAAATCCTGGACCGACGCGAGATCACTTCCGCACTCGTGCGTGCGCTGGAGCGTCGCCACGAGGTGCTGGATGCAGTGGTCGACAGCAAGGACCATCAGGAGGCACTGACCACCGTCGCGGAACTTCTCGGCACGTCGGAAGCAAATGCCGAAGCCGTTCTGAACCTCAAGTTCAGTGCGCTCACCAAGGCCGCACGCGATCGCATCCAGGGCGAGTTGGAGAATCTCGACGCAACTCTCGAATGGACGACGCTTGATCGCCCCGCGAGCAGTGGGCAGAACTTCAGCCTGCGTCCGTTCAGCGACAGCGCAGAAGACAAGTCGCTGTTCACGATTCGCTCGGGTGAGCAGCTCGACGAAGACGGCAAGCCGTGGAGCGAGGATCGAATCGAAGCCGAGCGCACAGGTGGCCTCGGCCGCATCGACGACGAGAGCGCTGCCTGGTTCGTCGCCGAGGACGTCTCCGGTGACAGCCCGACGAGCGTCGGCCTGGTGTTCGGCGAACTCGACGGCCAAGAGGTCAACGTCGCGATCTGGATTGCACCCGAGTCCCGCAAGAAGGGCTACGGCACCGCCTGCGTGAAGCATTCGCGGCGCGAGCTCGCAGCAGAGTTCCCCGGCACTGTATTGGTGGTTCGGGCACCCGCGTAGGCGGCACGCCGCCTGTGAGTGGTTGAGGAGTCCCTGCACTCCTTAACCACTCACGGGGCCGAAGGCCCTACGCCCCGTACACCGGCGTCGGAATCTCCGCCTTCTCCAACAGCGTTGCCACGACCGGCCCGATCTCCTTCGGGTCCCAACGGTCACCCTTGTCCTCGCTCGGGCCGTGACGCCAGCCTTCCGCGACGGTGATCTTTCCGCCCTCTACCTCGAATACTCGGCCCGTGACGTCCTTGGACTCGGCGCTTCCGAGCCAGACGACCAGCGGCGAGATGTTCTCGGGAGCCATGGCGTCGAATCCTTCTTCCGGAGCTGCCATCGCTTCTGCCATCGCCCCACCCGCACCGACGGTCATGCGCGTGCGCGCAGCAGGCGCGATCGCGTTGACACTGACTCCGTAATTCTTGAGCTCGGCGGCGGCCTGAATGGTCATCTCGGCGATGCCGGCCTTCGCCGCGGCGTAGTTGCCCTGGCCGATCGAACCCTGCAGTCCTGCACCCGAACTGGTGTTGATGATGCGTGCGTCGACGGTGTTGCCGGCCTTGGCTTCGCCGCGCCAGTAGGCAGCAGCGTGACGCAAAGGCGCGAAGTGCCCCTTGAGGTGCACGCGGATCACCGCGTCCCACTCACCTTCGCTCATGCCGACGAGCATGCGGTCACGCAGGAAGCCTGCGTTGTTCACAAGCACGTCCAGACCACCGAAGGTGTCGATCGCGGTCTTGATCAGATTTTCGGCACCCGCCCAGTCGGCGACGTCGTCTCCGTTGACCACTGCCTGGCCACCCGCAGCGATGATCTCCGCGACAACCTGCTCGGCCGGACTTTCGCCGGTCGCGGAACCGTCGGCACCCGCACCGATGTCGTTGACGACGACCTTGGCGCCCTCGGCAGCAAACGCCAACGCATGCGCACGCCCGATACCTCGACCTGCCCCGGTGATGATGACTACGCGTCCGTCGACCAATCCACTCATTTTTGTCTCCTATTGCACTCTGCTCGGGCTTGTCGGCTCCGCTTGTGTGCTAACTTACCAAGCAATCGCTTGGTTTGGTACACAGACGTAAGGAATCCCGATATGGGCATCAGCACCTCTTCCGACGGAACCGGCATCACCACGGTCACCATCGACTACGCGCCGGTCAACGCAATCCCGTCCAAGGGATGGTTCGAGCTTGCCGACGCCATCCTCGACGCGGGCAAGGATCTCAACACGCACGTGGTGATCCTGCGAGCCGAGGGACGCGGATTCAACGCCGGCGTCGACATCAAGGAGATGCAGGCTACCGAGGGATTCGACGCGCTGGTCGCCGCCAACCGCGGTTGTGCCGCAGCCTTCGCCGCCGTCTACGACTGCGCCGTCCCCGTCGTCGTGGCGGTCAACGGATTCTGCGTCGGCGGCGGCATCGGACTGGTCGGCAACGCGGACGTCATCGTCGCTTCCGACGACGCGATCTTCTCCCTCCCCGAGGTCGACCGCGGCGCCCTCGGCGCTGCGACTCACCTCTCACGCCTGGTGCCGCAGCACATGATGCGCACGCTGTACTACACGGCGCAGAGCGTCGACGCACACACGCTCAAGCAGTTCGGCAGCGTCTACGACGTGGTCCCGCGCGAGAAGCTCGACGAGTGCGCTCGCGAGATCGCCGCGAAGATCGCCGCGAAGGACACCCGCATCATCCGGTGCGCCAAGGAAGCCATCAACGGCATCGACCCGGTCGACGTCAAGGGCAGCTACCGCCTCGAGCAGGGCTACACCTTCGAACTCAACCTTCTCGGTGTGTCTGACGAGCACCGCGACGAGTTCGTCGCCACCGGCAAGCCGCGCGAGAACGCAACCCAGAAGGAAGGCTGAGAAAACATGGCTAGCAAGCGTGACAAGACGAAGTCGCTCGACGAGGTAGTCGGCGAACTGCGCAGCGGAATGACGATCGGCTTGGGCGGCTGGGGATCTCGCCGCAAGCCGATGGCCTTCGTGCGTGCAATTCTGCGTTCGGACATCACGGACCTGACCGTGGTCACCTACGGCGGACCGGATCTCGGACTGCTGTGCTCGGCCGGCAAGGTCAAGAAGGCGTACTACGGTTTCGTGTCCCTGGACTCCGCGCCGTTCTACGATCCGTGGTTTGCCAAGGCGCGCACAGCAGGTGAGATCGAAGTCCGCGAGATGGACGAGGGCATGGTCAAGTGCGGCCTCGAAGCCGCTGCCGCTCGGCTTCCCTTCCTCCCGATCCGTGCCGGCCTGGGTTCGGATGTCCGCAACTTCTGGGGCGACGAACTCAAGACCGTCACCTCTCCGTACCCCGAGGCCGACGGCCGTTCCGAGACCTTGATCGCGATGCCTGCGCTCAACCTCGATGCGTCGTTCGTCCACCTCAATCTCGGTGACAAGCACGGCAATGCCGCCTACAACGGCGTCGACCCGTACTTCGACGACCTGTACTGCATGGCCGCCGAGAAGCGTTACGTCTCCGTCGAGCGCATCGTCGAGACCGAGGAACTGGTCAAATCCGTTCCACTGCAGAACCTTCTACTCAACCGCATGATGGTCGACGCCGTCGTCGAGGCACCGAACGGTGCACACTTCACGTTGGCCGGCGAAAGCTACGGCCGCGACGAGAAGTTCCAGCGTCACTACGCCGAGGCCGCCAAGACCCCCGAGTCGTGGCAGGCGTTCGTCGACACCTTCCTCTCCGGCAGCGAAGAGGACTACCAAGCCGCAGTAAAGAAGTTTGCCGATTCATCAACGGCAGGGGAGCAGGCAAAATGAGCGAATCCACCGTCACCCGCGCAGAGTACGTAGTTCTTGCGTGCGCTGAAATCTTTTCCGGTGCAGGCGAAATCATGGCCAGCCCGATGTCGACGTCGTCCACCATCGGCGCTCGCCTGGCTCGGCTCACCACCGAACCCGACCTGCTCATCACCGACGGTGAAGCCCTCATCCTCGAGGACACTCCGGCAGTCGGAACGAAGGGCCCCGTCGAAGGTTGGATGCCCTTCCGCAAGGTGTTCGACGTCGTCGCTTCCGGTCGTCGCCACGTTGTGATGGGCGCCAATCAACTCGATCGCCACGGTAACCAGAACCTCTCCGCTTTCGGCCCGCTTCAGCAGCCGACGCGTCAGATGTTCGGTGTGCGCGGCGCCCCGGGCAATACCATCAACCATGCGACGAGCTACTTCGTCCCCAAGCACTCCAAGCGAGTGTTCGTCGACAAGGTCGACGTGGTGTGCGGCGTCGGCTACGACCAGATCGATCCCGAGAACCCCGCATACAAGTATCTGAACATCCCCCGCGTTGTCACCAACCTCGGTGTCTTCGACTTCGGCGGACCGGGAAACACCTTCCGCGCGTTGAGCCTTCACCCCGGCGTCACCGCCGAAGAGGTAGCCGAGAACACCTCGTTCGAGGTTGCCGGACTCGCCGAGGCCGGTATCACCCGTGACCCCACCGCCGAAGAACTTCACCTCATCCGCGAAACCCTCGATCCGCGCAACCTCCGGGACCGTGAGGTCTCGGCATGACCCCCACCCTGAAGACCGCGCTGACCGAACTGGTCGGTGTCGAGTACCCGATCGTGCAGACGGGTATGGGCTGGGTTTCCGGTCCCGCTCTCACGTCGGCAACGGCGAACGCAGGTGGTCTCGGCATCCTGGCTTCGGCCACGATGACGTACGACGAGCTCGAGCACGCGATCAAGAAGACGAAGCAGCTCACGGACAAGCCGTTCGGCGTCAACATGCGTGCCGACGCCACTGACGCCCCGCAACGCGCGGATCTGCTGATCCGTGAAGGCGTCAAGGTCGCGTCGTTTGCCTTGGCTCCCAAGAAGGAACTGATCGCCAAGCTCAAGGACCACGGCATCGTCGTCGTGCCCTCGATCGGTGCCGCGAAGCACGCGGTCAAGGTTGCATCCTGGGGCGCGGACGCCGTCATCGTCCAGGGCGGCGAAGGTGGTGGCCATACCGGCGGTGTGGCCACGACATTGCTTCTCCCCTCGGTTCTCGACGCGGTCGATATTCCGGTCATCGCCGGTGGCGGATTCTTCGACGGCCGCGGGCTGGCTGCCGCACTGGCGTACGGCGCTGCCGGTGTCGCGATGGGAACGCGATTCCTTCTCACCAGCGACTCTTCGGTGCCCGATTCCGTCAAACAGGAGTATCTCAAGCGCGGACTGACGGATACGACTGTCTCCCGCAAGGTCGACGGCATGCCTCATCGTGTGCTCAACACCGACCTGGTCAACAGCCTCGAAGGTTCCAGCTATGCAACCGGTTTGATCGCCGCGGCCAAGAATGCCACGAAGTTCAAGGCCATGACGGGCATGAAGTGGTCGACCCTCGCCAAGGACGGTCTCGCGATGAAGCGGTCGGGTGACCGCACGCTGATGCAGATCATCATGGCAGCCAACACCCCGATGTTGCTCAAGGCCGGACTGGTCGAGGGCAACACGGAAGCCGGTGTTCTTGCTTCGGGTCAGGTTGTCGGCATGATCAACGATCTGCCCAGCTGCAAGGAACTGATCGAAAGCATCATGGAGGGTGCCGCGGGGCGTATCGACGCGCTTGCGGCTCTTCGCTGACACAGCTCTATCCGAGTGCGTCTCCCCCACTGCGCTTTACGCGTAGTGGGGGGAGGCGCACTCTTTGCGTTTGTCGGACTATCCCGTCTTCTCCTGCCCGAACCCGTCGATCATTCCGAAATACTGGGAGATCGCCACCGCCGCCATCTGCACGGCAGCGGCGTTCCTTTTGTCTATCGTGCCGCGAATCAAAGGTCCACAAATCGAGAGACCCGCCTGCATGTGGTCGAACACCCCGATTCGTGCACCGATACAACCCATCCCGGAATTACATATTCCGAACGCAACTGCTTGTTGGCGAACGTCATTGGTGTTTTGCAGCGACGCCACCGGTCTGTGCCCAGCGCTCAACAGTGATTTCCCGATGGTCGACGATTGCGCAGGGATGCGTGAGCCGACACGAGTCTGAAGGTCGGGGACCATCTGGCTCCCGATTTTCTGGATGTAGCGCACATGGTTCCCTTCCAAAACCCCAAGGTGCACAGCATGTCCAGTCACGAGATGCAGCTGCTGAAGTAGGGGCGTAACCACTCGATCCACTTTGTTTCGATACAGCGAGAGCGCGCCCAGATCTCCTAGCTTGTCGCCTATTTCGTACTCGAGTCCTTCGCGGCGTAGCCAGTTCATCCTCACGAGTTTCAGTAGCATCCGGTGCACGGACGATCGCGGAATCCCGGTTCGGCGCGCCACCTCCCCCAATGTCAGCCGAGGCGCGTCACGAAAGCAGTCCACCACCACCGACAGTCTGTCGAGAGTTGACATGGGGATGGGCTCTTCGGTGATCGGTCCGACCAACATCGATGTCTCCGTTCCGGTGGCCCGCCGCTTCGGCAGCCAACATTCGTTCCGCCCATCTGAGCTTCCGTGGACTCACGACGCCAGTACGTCTCCCACGCAGCGGGAGATGCATCTGCATGGGCTTTCACCAGCATCGATACCGATGATCGGCCATGTTCGTTGAGCCCGAATCCATCCCTCGTCACAGTGATGACCGGAGCCCATCAGATCATGCGGCGCCGAGCAGAACGCTCCAAAATCAGGAGGACACATGAATGCTTCATCCCCGTCGACAGGCGTGATCATCACCGGCGGCGCATCCGGAATCGGATTGGCCTCCGCCCGCGCGCTCGCGGCGATCCGACGACCAGTCGCTCTCTGGGATATCGACGAGGCAAAAGCGGTCGATCAGGCAGCAGTGATCTCCTCCGAATTCGGCATCGACGCCATCGGAGTGGGAATCGATCTCACGAGAGCGGACGACTACGCGGCCGCATTGGCCACAACCCGTTCCTCACTTTCCTCCATCGGCGGACTTGTTCATTCCGCCGGGGTTGTCGATACCGGATCCCTCGAAGGAGTGACGCTCGACGTGTGGGAGATGGGTATCAACACCCATCTACGTCCGCTTATCCTGTTGGTTCAACAGTTGATGCCTGATTTCACGGCCAATCCCGGTTCGGCAATAGTCGGAATCGCTTCGATCAACGCAACTTTGGGCAATGCAATCAACCCTGTCTACTCCGCTGCAAAGGGTGGGATGTTGTCGATGGTCCGATCGCTTGCGGACCGACTGGGCCCGGACGGCATTCGGATCAACTGCGTCTCGCCCGGACAGATTCTGACCCCTATGCTTCAGCCGACCGTAGACGCATTGGGCGACGGGGCATTCGAACGACGCATCCTCCTCGGCAGGCTCGGTCGCCCGGAGGAAATCGCACACGCTGTCCGCTTCCTGCTGTCCGACGAAGCAAGTTACATCACCGCAACGGAATTGGTTGTCGACGGCGGCAACATCTCGTCGCAACGTATGTGACTTGCCCAAAGATTTACACCCCTTCGACTGTCGTACAACGTCGCTCGGTCCAGCCCACCGGGTGCACTCACGAAAGGAAGAACATGACAATTGCGGATGTCAATGAATCGGAAGAGGTTCGCATCATCGACCAGGGAGAACCTCCCACTCGATTTGCCCGCGGATGGCACTGCCTCGGCCTCGCCAAGGACTACAGCGACGGGAACCCCCATTCCGTCGAAGCTTTCGGTACCAAACTGGTCGTCTTCTCCGACTCGCATGGCGAACTGAAGATCCTCGACGCGTACTGCCGTCACATGGGCGGCGACCTGAGTCAGGGCACGGTCAAGGGCGATTCGATCGCGTGTCCCTTCCACGACTGGAGGTGGGGAGGCAACGGTAAGTGCACCGCGATTCCCTATGCTCGACGTGTCCCCCCGCTTGCCAAGACCCGCGCTTGGACTGCGCTCGAACAAGACGGACTGCTCTTCGTCTGGCACGACCCCGAAGGCAATCCGCCTCCTGCCGAAGTCGCCATACCGATCATCAAGTCTGCGGAGCACGAGTGGACCGATTGGGTGTGGAAGTCGATAGTCATCGATACGAACTGCCGAGAAATCGTCGACAACGTCGTCGACATGGCGCACTTCTTCTACGTGCACTTCTCGTTCCCCACCTATTTCAAGAACGTCTTCGAAGGACACGTCGCCATCCAGGAGCAGAGCGGCATCAACCGCGACGACATCGTGACCTGGACCGACCCCGACGTACCGAAGTTGGTGTCGAATCTTTCGACAGCGGCCTACCACGGACCGTCGTTCATGATCGACGACTTGCGCTACATCTACGAGAACTTCACGACCGATTCTGTGCTGATCAACTGCCACTACCCGGTGAGCCCGAACAAATTCGTACTCATGTACGGCATTACCGTCCAGAAGTCCGAGGAGATGCCCGCCGAGTTCGCGGATCAACTTGTCGACGCAATGATCGGATATATCGGCGTCGGATTCGAGCAGGACATCGAAGTGTGGAAGAACAAGACTCGCATCGACAATCCTCTGCTGTGCAGCGAGGACGGCCCGGTCTACCAACTGCGCCGTTGGTACGAACAGTTCTACGTGGACGTCGCCGCCATCACCCCGGACATGGTCGACCGCTTCGAATTCGAGTTCGACACAAGCAAGCCCACCGAAGTGTGGCACCAAGAAGTTGCGGACAACCTTGCACGCAAAGCCGCAGCAGGAGCGCCGCAATGACCATGGAGCCGCTGGACTGCGAGCGGTGCGGAACATACGTCCTCGTGGAGAAGAACAGCTGGCATCACACTTCGACCCAGTGGCGATCAGATTCGCGCACCGCATGTTTGGAGTACCGCGATGATGCTGCACCGCCGAGAATTCGATCCGGAAGTTGTTCCGCATTGAGAAATTCCATCAATCAGGCAGCGACCGACGGACGCATAACAGTTCCCGAATGACAATCGTCCTCGCGACCCTGAAGGCTCACGTCATAGCGGCGGCCAACTCCTGAGACAACGTACCTTTGTTCTCCACCTCAACGGTGTCGCAGCCCTGCCAATGCGCAGTTCTGCGAAGGAGTTCCGCTAACCGCGGCGCAGTCTCTGCGTCCGCGGTGGGTTCGGCCCATGCCGCGCGGACAAGCAGTCGAGCGTTCTGACGGTCGTTCTTGAGATCGACTCGGGCGCAGATTTTGTCGTCGATCAAGACCGGGAGCACGTAGTATCCGTGAACTCGCTTGTGCGCCGGAGTGTAGATCTCGATCCGGTAGTGAAAGCCGAAGAGCCGCAACGCTCGATCGCGTGCCCACACTACCGGGTCGAAGGGTGACAACAGCGCTTCCGCACGAATGGACCTGGGACGCTTCGCTCGCGGATCGATCCACACCTCCCTTGCCTTGCCTCGACGCTCCCAGCCGTCGACGGACACCCGGCGCACACTGCCGGCATCTTCGAGTTCCTGCAATGCCGTTCGTGCTTCTGCGCTGGGCAGACGAAAGTAGTCGGCGATGTCGTCGAGTGTGCCAAGACCATGCGCCCGCACTCCCCGCACCACCAGCTCGCGTATCGCCTCCGACCGCTCGACCCGTGCGTCGAGTATCTCGGGTGCAAGCATCTGCTCGGCCAGGCCGTAACGACGCTCGAAGCCGGCTCGACCTGCCGACACCACCTCGCCCCAACGGAACAGCGTCTCGAGGCCGACTTTCACGTCGGACCACCCCCACCACGGACCCCGTCGTGTGTTCGCTTCGTGTTCGATCTCGCTCGCCGCCATCGGACCGTTGTCGCGCAACTCCTGCCGCAACCAATCGAGGAAGACACTTCGATCGGAAGCCCATCCTCCCTTGTCGCTCAACGCCTTGGCACGAAACTGGTCCATCCGCCAGCGGAACAGCGGCCACATGTCCACCGGTAGGAACGTAGCCTCGTGGCCCCAGTATTCGAGGTACCCCGAGCCGGGGGCGAAGGCGAGCTGATCGAGCCTGGATTTGTCGTACGCGCCCAGCCGAGCGTAAACCGGCAGGTAGTGGCTGCGTTCGAAGACATTGACCGAGTCGATCTGCAGCACCTGCAGCCGGTCCATCACGCTGACCAGATTGCGACGCGTCACCGTTGTGGGGTGCGATCTGCCGAATCCTTGAGCGGCAAGCGCTATGCGACGGGCAGCTGCCGGAGACACGACTTCGCTCATAGCGGGTCAGAGTACGCACACCCTCCGACACGTTTCAGGAGGGCGAAGTGTGACAGCCGAACAGAACTGCCGACATGAACATCTGCAGTCTGGTCGCATTTTCTGCGGCCCCGTCGAACTTCACCATGCGTCCGACATCCGGAACCAGGTTGAGCGCAGCATGAACAACGAACTTCGCCTCTACCGCCGAAAGCTCCGGACGGATTTCGCGGAGAACTCGCGCCCATTCGACCACGTAAAGCTTCTGGCGATTCTTCAGATCGCTTCGATGACTCGGCAGAAGGTTGTTCATCTCGGAAAAGTAGACCGACATCAATTCGTGCTGTGCAAACGACAACTCCACGTACATCGCCGCCAGTGCCCGGAGCACTTCTTCGTGCGACGTCGCGGAATCGAAGACCGCTGCCGTCGCCAAGTCCAAGCGATCTGCAGCTCGATAGAACACGGCGCCGAGAAGCTCGGCCTTGCTGGGAAAGTAGCGGTACATACCGGAAGCATTCAAGCCGGCGGCCGCGGCGATCTCTTCGATGCTGACGTCGTGATATCCGCGAGAGTCGAAGAGCCGCACCGCTTCCTGCAAGAGACGTTCACGTTTGTTCGTGGTCACGGTCCTAGGCAGCGAGGACTGCTCCAAGCGGCTTGCGGTGGTTGCACCCTCACCTTGATCTATCGCCAGGCACGCGTCGAGCAGAACCTGTTCCATCGCCCGCTGAGGCAGCAACAGATTATGGACGGTGATGCTGCCGATCACGCTGAACATCGCTACCACGACAAGGGTCTCGTCCCGCGCCGTCATCGCCGGATCGGAGAGCGAAAGATTCCGGGCCACTCGACTATTGACCGCGTCGGCCTGTGCTCGAACGGATTTCCGATCGGAAGCATCGAGAAACCGGCTCTCCCAACGATAGATTCCGGCCGTGCGCCGATTGCGAATTGTCGTTCGTATCACTGCAATCAGATCTTCGCGTAATCGGTCCGCATCGGTCGCTGCTGGGGCAACCGAGACGTCGTCGAGCGCACTACCGAGCGCTTCGGTCAACTCCAGTGCCGCGTGACGGAACATCGCGTACTTGTTCGGAAAGTGCCGATACAGCGCCGAACCCGAAATACCCACCGCCGACGCGATGTCATCGACACTGACAGCAGGATATCCGCGCTCACTGAACGCGATTGCCGCGGCTGCCGCGATCTGCGCCTTGCGATCCTTCGGGCGCCTCTTGACGGAGTCGGACCTCACCTGCCGAACAATCCCATTCGACGTCGGCGCGTCGACGAACTGATCGCCCAGGCTCACCATGTACCCCATTTTCCAGCCCACACGCTCGACGCACCTCGATCCGCCTGTCCACCAAACGAGAATCAGCATAAGCATGATCCCGAGAATTCATACACATTTTTCATCACTTCGCCCGCCTGCAGCACCATCGCGGCAGTTCAAGAGACTATTGATCGCAAGAAGAAACTGCCCCTCGACCTTGATCGTTATGCTCATCAACCAGAACGTGCGTTAACAAAACGTTGCCTGAGGGCGCCGATCGTGGGTAGGGTCACCGCTCGAAGCATCCGCTGCACAACCGCAACTCAACCAGGCTGACAGATTCGGAATATTCGTAAACATACACTGGGTATGGATCCGAACAGTTCCCATACTGCCACGTCACTTGCGAGAACTCAGTCTACACCGCTCGATTCGCAGGGAGAATCTCGGTTCACATAATGCTTGCTTGGACACATATATGTGTGAGATGCTTCACAGGCAGTTCGCTCGACCGTCCGCGCTCGAACAGTTCGAGCTCCGTGCCGAACACTGTTGATCTGCAAAGGAATTCAATTAGATGACGTACGAGCTACCAGCCGCGAAGGGCCCGGTACGAGACGTAGCGTTACAGGGGGGCTATCTGATCGGATTTTCGGTTCAGGCACTCTTCGGCCTGTTCACGGCAATCCTCCGCAGGCGACTCTCGTTGCACGAGACGATTACTCAGACCCTGTTCATCGGTCGCGTCAGCACCGGTCCGTCGTTGCTTCTCATGATTCCGATCGGTGTTTTCATCGCCGTGTCGGTCGGTGAACTGGCCGGCCGGATCGGTGCCGGCGGATACTCCGGAGCTGTCGTGGCTTTCATCATCGTCGGTCAGGCTGCGGCGCTGGTGTGCGCGTTGATGATGGCCGGTGTCGCAGGGTCGGCGATCTGCACGGATCTGGGTTCGCGAAAGATCCGGGAAGAGATCGACGCGATGGAAGTGATGGGCATCGACGTGATCGAGCGCCTGGTCGCACCGAGATTGGTTGCAGCAGTGATCGTCTCCCTTGCACTCTGTTCGATGGTCACCTTCGGCGGCGTGATCGCGTGCTACCTGTACCACATCTACGTCCAGCACCTTCCGGCCGGAACGTTCATGGCAACGTTCAGTCAGTACGGGCGATCTTCCGACTTCGTCATGGCTTTGGTGAAAGCCGCGATCTTCGGCCTCGCTTCGACTTTGGTCGCCACCTTCAAAGGTCTCCATGCAAAAGGCGGCCCCCGCGGCGTTGCCGACGCAGTCAACGAGGCCGTCGTCATTGCGTTCGCGCTCGTCTTCATCGTGAACACTGTGTTGTCCGCGCTGTATACCGTGATCGTCCCGGCAGTCGGTGAATTCTGATGTCGCTCGTCGATCTCCGGATCCGAGCGCGGCAGGCCGGCAGACCGTTGCGGACCGCCAGCGACGGCTTGGTGTCGCTCGGTCAGCATGTCACCTTCTACATCCGCACTATCGCCTCGATCCCCTTTGCTCTCACCAAATACCGCAAACACGTACTCGGCCAGATCAGCGAAGTCAGCTTCGGAACGAACTCGCTGTTGTCCGGCGGCGGCACTATCGGCATCGTGTTCGCGATGTCTCTTGCAGCCGCGATGATGCTGGGCGTGGAGACGCATCGCGGACTCGAACTTGTCGGGATGACCTCACTCTCCGGCATGCTTTCCGCAGTTGCCAACACACGCGAACTTGCCCCTGTTGTCGTCGCTATCGCGTTGGCCGCCAAGGTCGGGACGGGTTTCACCGCCCAGATCGGCGCAATGCGTATCTCCGACGAGATCGACGCACTGGACTCGATGGCAATCAGATCGATTCCCTTCCTCGCGGGTACGCGGGTCATCGCTGCCATGATCTGCGTCATCCCGATCTACATGATCGGACTGCTGGCCAGCTACCTCTCGACCCGACTGGTCGTCGTGTTCTTCAACGGTGCATCGGCAGGTACCTACGACTACTTCTTCCATCTGGCGATCTCGCCGCAGGACCTCCTGTACTCGGGCCTGAAGGCAGTGGTCTTCGCCGCCGTCGTCGCGCTCGTGCACTGCGCGTACGGCTATTACGCCTCGGGTGGACCGGCGGGTGTCGGTCAGGCTGCTGGCCGCGCACTACGGACCGCCATCCTTGCGATCGGAATCCTGGACGTGCTGATGACTTTCGGCCTGTGGGGCCTCGTCCCCCAGATCCCGGGAATGGGGATCTGAGCCGTGGACAGACTCACTACACGCACGAAGATCGTTTACGCCTTACGTGGCGCGATCGCCGTCGTGGTGGCCGTCGTAGCGGCAGTAACGATGGTGCTGCGTGGATCCGGAAACCTCGAGCAGAGCACCGACGTGTTCGTGGCTGTTCCAGCCACGGCGGGCCTGATCAGCGGCGAGGCACCGGTCCGGTACCACGGGGTCAACATCGGCCGAATCGGCGAAATCGAATCAGGTACCACAGAATCCGTGGTGCAACTACAGATACAGACTGAGGATGCATCGAAGATTCCCGCCGACGTGATGGCTCGCGTTGTTCCACGCACGTTTTTCGGTGACATCTACATGCAGCTCGTGGACAACCCGGCGCCGCACGGCCGAACAACTCTCGCGGACGGAGACGAGATCCGCATGGACGACGGACCCGAGGCCGTCGCCCTCTATGACGTGTACACCAAGTTGGTCGGAGTCCTCACAGCAATGCAACCCGAAAAACTTCAAACGGCTCTAACCGCTCTCGGTCAAGCCCTGGACGGAAACGGGGCCGAAATGGGCACCACGATAGACAATCTCAGTGCTGCTTCCGGAGTACTGGCTCCCGCTGCACACCAATTCCTGCGATCCACTCCGGAATTCCGATCTGTCATCGACGCATTGGACCGCGCAACCCCCGGCATTCTCGATACCTTGGCGGCCGCTACATCCGTCTCGAACAGCATGGTCGCCAACAGAGCAAATCTCGAGACCTCGATCGGCGCGGCCGCAGTCTTCACCGCTACCGTCGACGATTTTGTCGCAGAGAACAACAGCAATATCATCACCGTGATCGATTCCGCCGGAAAGATACTCGCAACCACTGCGGCAAATCCCGAAGGACTGCGTTCCACTCTTGCCAATGCCAGTACGTTCGGCTCCTCCGGTGCGCGAGTCTTCGCCACCGGGAAGTTCGACATCACAGCAGTTGCCACGTTCGCCGAACCGCTCCCGTACACAGGCGATGATTGCCCGCAGTACGGTGACTCGCGCGGGGCACAGTGTTCCGGCTCCAACCTGACGCCTGCACAACCCGTCACTGCCCCAGTCGTTGGTGGCGAAGCCGAAGCCGCCACACTGCGTTTCCTCGAAGATCGACTACTCGGCGGCTCGCCGGAGCAGTCGGACGCCCCCAACCCGGCAACAACATTGATGTTGGGGCCGATGGTCAGAGGTAACGAGGTGACCGTCCCGTGAAAGTTCGTCCTGGCCAGGTCATTCGGTTATCACTCTTCTGCATCACCGGCGTCGCCTGTGCGTCGTTCGTGGCGAACACGCTGTCGGTCCCGGTGCGCGGAAGCACTGATTCGTACTCGTTCGAGTTCACCGACGTCGAAGGACTCAACCCTGGTAATCCGGTAACGATGTCGGGTGTGCGTATCGGCCGCGTGGACTCGGTTGCGTTTGCCGACAACGGCGGCGGGACGAGCAAGGCGATCGTCGACGTCGACATCGAGTCGCAATATTCGCTCGAGTCGGACGTCCGTGCTGCCGTGCGCTACGGCGACATGCTCGGTGCTCGATATCTGGCACTGACCCAGGATGACAGCGAGGCAACGGTATCCGCACAACGGCTCGAACCTGGTAGCACGATACCGCTGGCGCAGACAACACCCCCGATCAACTTGACCGCACTGATGAACGGCTTCAAACCGTTGTTCGCCGCACTGCAACCCGAGCAGGTGAACACTCTGACACGAAGTTTTGTCGAAACCTTCAACGGCCAGGGCCAGGCAATGACCACCCTGCTCGACCAGATCGCGACCATGAGCTCCGGCCTGGTCGACCGTCAGGACGTCTTCGCGCAACTACTCACGAACATGAACACTCTTCTCACTGCCGTCGACGAGCGTCAACCCGAATTGGTAGGTCTGCTGGACGGTTTGAACAGCCTGAGCACCTCCGTCGTCGGGCAGAACGATCAACTGGTCTCGCTGTTGGATCAGGGAAACCGCACTGTCTCGTCGCTGGCTCAGATCATGGCCGGGTCGAACGGCACATTCGGTCAGACCGTGCAACAACTCGAAAGTGTCACCGGCAGTTGGATTGCGAGCACCGACGAGTTCAACAGACTTCTCGCCAACCTTCCCCAGTTCGCCGACGCCGCCAACCGTATCGGAAGTTACGGAAGTTTCATCAGCCTGTATCTGTGTAATTTCACTCTGAAGGCAGGCGACATGGAAGCCAACATCTTCGGTCCGACGCATTCGCCGGTGTGCTCATGATGTTTCTGGTCAAGCTGATCGACGTGTTCGTCGGCATCATGCTCTTCCTGTTCAAAGGGGATCGCCGACGCAGCGGTAGCGGCACTGCTCTCGCTCTGGGTAGTCTCGGAATCTTCGTTCTGGTGGTGGGACTCGCCGCAGCACTGGGTATTCCGAAACTCTGGTACAACGCCCGCACGTCGGCGTACACAGCCGAGTTCGCCAATGCCAGCGGGCTTTCCGATACCGATCCCGTCTACGTGGCCGGAGTTCCCGCGGGCCGCGTGGATTCGATCGACCTTGCCGGCGACCACGTGATCGTCAACTTCCGCCTGGACAAGGATCAGCCCTTGGGAAACCAGAGCACGGCGACGGTCAGGCTCAAGACAGTCTTGGGCAAGCGCTACCTCGAGATCGTGCCGGCCGGAGTGATCGAAGACTCCGATGGGCGGGTCATTCCACTTTCCCGCACCACAGTGCCGTACAGCCTCGATGACGTCAGCAGTGATGCCACCAACGCGGCCACCGGCGTCGACCTACAGGCGATGGAGTCCATGATGAACACCCTTTCGCAGGTGATTCCGACGGATTCCGATCAAGTCGGGCGGGCTCTGGCCGGAATCAGTGGAGCCTCGGCGGCTTTCGCGCAGAATGGTGAACAGATCGACCAGATCCTCACGATGTCCCGCGAGCTGTCCGACATGGCGGTGGCACAAACCGATTCGATTGTCGGCACCGCCGCAAACGCTCAGACGATCGTGCGTACTCTGGCCGTCCGCAAGGACGCGTTGACTCAGTTGGTCGACAACCTGACAATCATCATCTCGAAGCTCTCGACGACGTTCACAGACCGTCAGGACGAGTTCGGGGCAATGACCGACAACCTCGTCGCAGTCACCGCCACGCTGAAGTACAACGCCGATCAGATCGACCTGCTGTTGACTCGTCTTCCGTCCGCTCTGCGTTCGGTCACCGACTCCACCGGCACCGGCAATTGGACCGATGTCAACGCCCCGGCAGCCGTGATCCCGGACAATCTGCTCTGCGCGCTCGGCATCATGGAGGGCTGCAAGTGAATACACGAAAAGCCGTCACCGCCATGCTGGTCGTGACCCTGGCGATTGCTCTCCCCGGTTGGTACATCTTCGGACGAACCGATCAGTCCAAGACTGTGTACGCCGATTTCAGTTACGTCGGTGGGATTTACGAGGGAAGTAAGGTCACCGTCCTCGGGGTCGGCGTCGGGACGGTCACGTCGGTGGAACCTCGCGGAACTTCTGTTCGAGTAGCGATGTCGATGCCCAACTCCGTCGATCTGCCCGCCGACGCTTCGGCCTATGTTCTCAATCCGTCGGTGATCAGCGATCGCCACATCGAACTCGGTCCGGCGTACACCGGTGGAGAGACGCTCGAAGACGGCGACGAGATTCCGATCGAACGCGCCCACTCCCCCATAGATTTCGACGGTCTGATGGGAAGCGTCAGTACCTTGGCCGACGCATTTGCCGGGGACGGTGGCAATCTCGGCGATCTCGTGAGCCGCGGCGCCGCCGGGTGGCAGGGTCAGGGCGATCAATTCAACACCGCCATTCGCAACCTCAGCACGGCCACCGGAGTTGTCGGCGCTCGGTCGGAAGACATCGGTGCACTCGTCGACAATCTCAATACCTTGATGAATGCGTTGGACACTCGGCAGGTCAGCTTGGACGAACTTGTTGGTGACCTCGGCGAATTGGGCGATCAGTGGGCGAGCCAGAACATGGACATCTCCCAACCGCTGCAGGATCTGCAGGTCGTCTTCGATCAACTGAACAGCTTCATGACAACTCACGGCGACGATGTCGGTGCCATAGCCGACAACGTGAGAGTTCTCGGTGACACTCTGGCTGCCAAACAACCTGGCCTCGCCGAGTTCATGGACCTGGTGCCGTTGATGATGCAGAACCTCTCCCAAACTATCGGCCCTGATCAGCGCGGACGCATTCGGCTCAATGTCTCGACTGCATTGACTCAGTTCGCCGTCGCCAAGCCGCTGTGCGACGCGTACAAGTTGCCGATCTGCACCGGTGCCGGATTCACGAATCCGATTTCCTTCCCCCTCAGCACTTCTGATCCGCTCGGCATCGCCTCCGCGATTTCCGGCGGCGCCGTCCCCGGAGGTGGCAATTGACGAGGCAATCGGTTCGGATAGTCGCCGGCGTCGCGATCATCGGTATGGGTTGTGCGGCTGTGTTCGCCTTCGGCGGCTGCAGTGCAGGCATTCAGGACCTTCCGCTGGGTCGTTCGGCCGACGGTGACGCATACACCGTGTCGCTACAACTGGCCGGCGCTGACGGCCTGGTGTTGGGAGCAGACGTCCGCAGTGGCCAGAAAGTCATCGGTCGAGTATCCGCACTGTCAGCCGACGTCGTCGGAGCCGACGTGACACTGAGTCTGGACGCTGCGACGCAGTTGCCGGACAACGTCGAGGCCTCCGTCGAACTCCCGTCCGCACTGGGAAACCCGTTCATTCGACTGCTGCTGCCGGAGGTTCCGTCCGGTTCCACGCTGAGCGACGGCGATACAATTCCGGAGTCTCGCACCGAGATCGGTCCGCAGGTCGAAAGTGCACTTGCCACCCTCGGTACGGTCCTGACCGGCAGCGGCATCGATCAACTCGATACCGTCGTACGCGAACTGAACACCGCGTTTTCCGGGCGCTCAGGTGAAGTTCGTTCTCTGACCGACACCCTGACCTCGCTCATGGCAGAGGCAAGCAGTCACCGAAGCGAGTTCGACGAGGCCGTCGACCTCGCTGCCCGGGTCTCCTCGCAGTTGGCCGGGCAACAAGAAGTCGTCGACAACTACCTCGATTCCGTTCCACAGGTGGTGGCGATTCTCGTGGGGCAGAAGGATCAGATCGCGAGCCTCTTGAACTCGACCGTTCAGCTCGCCACCAACGCAAACACCATTCTCGACTCCTCACCCAACGGGCTCGACACGATGCTGCACGATGCGTCGACCATTGTGGGGACTCTGGATTCGTTCAACTCGGAGATCGGTCAGACACTCGCGAACATGAACGGGCTGCTCGAAAACTTCACCGGCGCAGTCCAAGGTGACTACCTCGTTTTTGACGGCGCCCTCGATATTCCGGGAACGATCGACAAACTCTGGACCGGTGGCATGGCCGGACAATCGATCGCGCCGGCGGGAACTCTCACCGATCTACTTCAGGGAGGTCCACGTTGAGTCGCCTTGCGCTTGTTCAACTTGGCCTGTTCGCTCTGATCGCCGCTGTCGTCATCCCTTTCGGAATCGTGTACGTGGTGGGCCCTCAAGGTTTCGGTGGTCAGATCAGATTGCACGCCAACATGTCCGACGCCTTCGGATTGACCAAGGGCACGGTCGTCACGTACCGCGGAGTGCAGGTCGGCAAAGTCGGTGATGTTGTCCTCGATTCGAGCACCCGATCCGCTCGCGTGGAACTCTCACTCAACGACAAAACCGAAATACCCACCGACAGCGTCGCCAAGGTGACGATGGGAACTGCCGCGGGAATCCAGAATGTCGACATCTACCCCAACACCGATCACGGCCCGTATCTTCGGGACGGCGACGAGATCGCCATGCCCGCAGATCAGCAGCCAGTTCAGATGAGCCAGTTGATGCTTCAGGCGTCCGGCGTCCTGGAAGGGATTGATCCGCAAGCTATCAGCGACATCGGGACCGAACTGGGGAATTCGTTCAACGGGCTCGGTCCGAGCTTGGCGACCATGATCGACAACGGCGGGACAATGTCGGCGCAGTTGAACGACCAGTCGGCCGAACTCGCCGCGCTGCTGTCGCGGACCTCCACGCTGATGGACTCCATGGCGACACAATCGGATTCGTTCGTCCGAGGAATGGCGGCAGCAAAGAACTTCACCGAACAACTCGAGTCCAACGCCCCCGTACTGATTTATCTCACCGACCATTCACCCGCCGCTCTCAATAGCGCCCAGCAGTTGTTCGACAAGTACCACAACACTTTCGGAGCGGTGCTGGCCAATCTCGTCACGGTCGCTCCGATCATCTCCGACCGCACGGATGCCCTGGAAACCGGACTCGTCACGATCCCCGACGGTCTCGCCAAGCTGGCATCCATCGTCAAAGGCGATCGAGCTGATTTCGCCTTGGTGGCCACGCAGGGGCCGGTGTGCAACTACGATACCCCCAGACGAGAGGTAGGCGATCTCTCCCCCACCAGTCCGAGTCTGGCGATGTACTGCCCACCCGCCGACGACCTGGTCCAACGCGGAGCACAGAATGCTCCGAGGCCGAACGACCTCGGATTGCAGAACTCGACTGTCCCCGGCACTCCGATCGGACCGCAGGTCGTCGCGGATCCGATTCTGATTCCGACCGGAGTCGACGCCTTGAACTATTGGAGATTGATGTTGGAAGGACTGGGAAATGGCACACGGTGAGAGCACACTCCTCGACGAAGCAGAAACCGAGGTGACCGAACATCCGACTCCCCCGTCGTTCTTTCGTCGGCTGAAAGAGCCTCGCAACGCACTGATCTCGCTGTTGGCGGTAGCACTGGTCGCAGCATTGGTGGTGCTCGGATTTCACCTGTATTCGGTGAATGAGGAGGACACGTTGCGACAGGAAGCGCTGGACACCGCGCGGGATTACTCGATCATCATGTCCTCCTTCGACTATCAGAACTTGGACGCCAACAAGGACACCATCGCGTCGATGTCGACCGACGAGTTTGCCGGCACCTACCGAACGATGGTGGATTCACTGCGCGAGGTTGTCGCTGGAGGCCAAGGTCAGGCGAGTGCGACGGCAACAGACGTCGGCATCACGTCACTGGAAGATTCGTCGGCAAAGGTGCTTGTCTTCGTCGACCAGCAGGCCAAGAACATTGCTGCACCAGAGGGCAATACACAGAAGTACCGGATGGTCGTGTCCCTGGTTCGTTCGGACGACCGCTGGCTCGTGAGCAACGTCGAGACCAAGTAATTCACCGCGCACGGAGGAGGATCGATGCCCACTCACTACCTGGATTCGGGAAAGTCCGAGTCGTCTCTTCGAACCGATCAGACACGCATCACCATCACGGCCGAGCGTAAGCGGTGGGCCCGCAAACCCGCACACATCACCGACGCACTCGATTTCTGGTCATTCGCAGGGGCCGCCGCCAACGTCGTCCTGCAACTCGGTTGGCCCGAGGTGGCGTACGGCGTCATGGAAAGCAAAGTCGAATCGGGTGCCCTGACCGCGCATCCATGGAAGCGCGCACGGACCACAACGCAGTACCTGACGGTCGCAATCCTGGGCAACGAGGAAGAGCGAAAGGCCTACCGCGAGGCCGTGAACTCGGTGCACCGGCACGTGAAGTCCGATGCGAACAGCCCGGTCAAGTACAACGCCTTCAATCGCGAACTCCAATTATGGGTTGCCGCTTGCCTGTTCATCGGCTTCGAAGACAGCCATCAGTTGTTGCACGGCAAGATGTCCGAAGAGCAGGCGGAATCGTTTTATCAGTCCGCGTCAACTTTGGGAACGACACTGCAGGTCACCGAAGAGATGTGGCCGGCCACCCGCGCAGACTTCGAGCGCTACTGGAATCTCGGTTGCGAACGCGTCGTCATAGACGAATGCACCAAGCAATATCTGATCGACCTGGTCAATCTACAGATGATCGCGTGGCCAATACGCCTGGTGTTCCGAAACTTGTTGCGGTTCCTGACGGTCGGATTCCTTCCGCCGATCTACCGCGACCAACTCGACCTCGAGTGGACCGAAGACGACCGCCGTCGATTCGAGCACCTCTTCATCTTCGTGTCGTTCGTCAACAGGTTCATCCCACGCTCCATCCGTCAG
The DNA here is from genome assembly GCF_042794945.1 of Rhodococcus sp. NPDC056506. Classification (NCBI taxonomy): domain Bacteria; kingdom Bacillati; phylum Actinomycetota; class Actinomycetes; order Mycobacteriales; family Nocardiaceae; genus Rhodococcus; species Rhodococcus sp. NPDC056506. The sequence goes on from NZ_JBHTSW010000005.1 coordinate 25,723, forward strand.
GCCGGAAACACCATTCAGATGCGCGACATCCGTCGCCGGATCAAGGCGAGCAAGAATCTCGTCTGATCGTAGAGCCGGCAACGCGATACTCGTATCAATTCTGCTGCCCCACAAGTAAATCGGGGCGGTCGGTCGACAACACATCAAGCCTCGATTTGAGCTCCAGCGCGACCATAACCGGGGTCGAAAAGTCGGCAAAACGAGCCAATCGGGCGACATATTCGCTGCATATCGACGCCTTTACGGCGCCTTATCGGTGACTTGCATCACACTTTATCTCGATTATGTAACACCGAGCGAGGTGGCATATCGCCGCGCGACCTGGGAAGACGCTCTTTGATGCATTTCTGTTGCACGAACCTGTGTCGACACGCCGACCCGTGACCAATCCGTAATCATCTCCTATGGTTGGTGACAGCCCGATCAACCGGGCATTACCGAATCGCCACCGCCAGTCCCACCCCGCGGTTCGGATTCGACAACTTTCCTAGTGGTGGGAGCGGAGCTGAGACGGTCACCGTCCTCCGCCGGCGTGACTCGAGAGGATTTACCCAAATGACCAAGACCACCGTTACCCGCGCCCTTGCTTCTGTCGCCGCAGCCGGAGCCCTCGCAGCCGGAGCCATTGGACTGAGCGCCGGCACCGCATCTGCAGCCACCCACGACTGGTCGGGTGTCGCTGAGTGCGAATCCTCGGGCAACTGGGCTGCGAACACCGGAAACGGCTACTACGGCGGGCTCCAGTTCAGCCAGAGCACGTGGGAAGCCTACGGCGGAGCGGGCACTGCAGCCAACGCCAGCCAGGCAGAACAGGTCCGCGTCGCGGAGAACGTCCTTGCAGGTCAGGGCGTCGGTGCGTGGCCGGTTTGCGGACAGTACCTCCGCTGACCCCAGCTCGTATAGTGCGTCGCTGCCCGGTGCTCGTCGAAATTTCGACAGCTACCGGGCAGTGTTGTACACCGATACCTACTTCCCACCTCCACTACTGTTGAAAGATGTTACGGCGGTGCGTGATCCGTCGGGATGACGCGGAGCGAGCGAGGTATATCGACTCGCCTTCCGATCTCCCATCATCCCGCGAAGAATCATCAACAACCTTTGGAGCATCCTTCTGAACCGGTTACGAGAACTGACCGGTGCTGCCGTAGACGCGTACGGGATGGGTTCCTTGCGCACGTAGTGCTCCATAAGCCCAGCGTAGCCGCCTTTCGATGCCCAAATCCAGGATTGAACCACTATCTCGCATCCCTCACAGCGTCCGAACAAATCGATCCGGCGAACTCGGCGGCCCATCCTTGACCAGGCGTGCGAATCGGTCGGGTAAATCGCGTGGCCCGAATACTTCTCGACCACTGTGCGGGAGAAGGCGCTGGTGGCAACGCCAGCCAGGCAGAACAGGTCCGCGTCGCGGAGAACGTCTTTGCAGGCCAGGGCGTCGGCGCATGGTCGGTTTGCGGACAGTGCCTCCGCTGATCTCAGCTCGATTAGTCCGTCACTGCCCGCCCCTTAGGGCCCGCCTGATCCTGTTCCTCCGCCACTACTGTTGAAAGATGTTACGGCGGTGCGTGATCCGTCGGGATGACGCGGAGCGAGCGAGGTATATCGACTCGCCTTCCGATCCCCCATCATCCCGCGAAGAATCATCGACAACCTTTGGAGCATCCTTCTGAACCGGGTGCGAGAACTGACCGGTGCTGCCGTAGACGCGTACGGGATGGGTTCCTTGCGCACGTAGTGCTCCATAAGCCCAGCGTAGCCGCCTTTCGGCGCTGAAATGCTCGATTAAGGGAATGCCTCGTAGCCCTCACAGTGTCCGAACAAATCGATCCGGCGAACTCGGCGGCCCATCCTTGACCAGGCGTGCGAATCGGTCGGGTAAATCGCGTGGCCCGAATACTTCTCGACCGCAGTGTGACAGAAGGCGGTCAACGCTCCACCACTCGAAGTGCTCGACCAACTCCACGGCCAGCGCTTCGCGCCCCAACGATCCACAAGGATCGAATGCGACCGGTACCGGCACGAGGAAATAGTCATCGACCGCCCCGTCCCAACCCGGCAATATCGTCGGATCACGGATCTCCTCATGCCACACGTGTGTGGCGGCGCCGTAGTCGCGCAATCCGATCTCCTCGTCCAATTCGCGCGCGAGCGCCTCGGCCGGGGTTTCGTCTGCTTCCAAGCCGCCGCCTGGAGGACATCAGACCGTCAGCCCGCCCCCTGGCGCGATGAATCGGTAGAGCAGAAGACGGGACTGGCCGTCAACGACCAACCCCCTGGCCGAGTGCCTCAGACGCATGAGTGCCACTGTAAGTCAGCAGGTCAGGCGATGACGGCCAGCTCCGGAAGTCCGGCAACCACAACCGCGAGGTTGTAACCCGACATCCGCAGTTCTCCGTTGTCTCCGGTCCTCGCGTACTCCGCATGCCCGAACGCCCGCTCGTGCTTCACTCCGTCCGGGGTGATCCCTTCGGCCGTGGACAACCGATGGAACTCGGTGCGCGTCGGATCGCCGCCGAAACGGCCGAACCCCGCGATACTGTCGCCTTCCGCTTTCATGACGTAGACATGACGGTCGGCGATACCGAGATCTGACTCCACCTTGGCCCGCACTCCGGGTGAACCGTAGAAGACCACGTCGTCGACTGCGGCGCTGGCACCACGTTGCAACGCAAGAGAAGTCGCGAGCGATCCGTAAGAGTGGCCCAACGCGGTGATATGGACGCGTTCGTTGACCGACGCAGAACGAAGACCGTGAAAAAAGCTGCCCAATGCGTCGGCGGCTATGCCGGCCTTCGAAGATCGACTGACGTCGAAGCTGGCGCGACCGATGTCGAACTTTCCCGGCCCGATGACCTGTGGCGCGTCGTATCCGATCCAGGCGATCGTTGCCACGCTTTCCTTTCGACCGGCCAGTTCGAGTTGGCGCATCGCCTCGGCTCGCAATCGTGTCGCCTCGCCGACCATTCCGCGCATCGAGTCCTTGACGTTGGTGTTCAATCCGGGAATCGTCACGGAGATGTGATCCGCTGTGTCCGGATCACCGATCGCAATCGCGGCAAATCCTCGTTCACCCGAGCGCATGTCCATGAGCAGTAACCGTCGACAAGGTTCGGCGTGAAACAACTCGTCGAGCGCGTCCAAATCCTCGAGTTTACGTTCGGCGTACCACTGGCCCGCCCCGGTGTTACTCAGCCTGCCACCGAAGAACTCCCGGTGAAGTTCTTGCGAGATTCGCACCGAATCATCTTGCAGCCGTGCTCGTTCTGATTGAATCCGATCGAGATTGGCGGGACTTCGCACCGCTGCGGGAATGCCGTCGAGGTTGGCAATCAGACTGGGTGCATGGCGCAACATCTGACGCTGCCGATCAAGGCTGAATGCTCGCCACTCCTCTCCCACACGCACAGCCTTGTCACGGAGGTCGGTGCCAACCTGGGACCGAAGCGACAACGCATGATGAAGATCCGCGCTGACCAGCAGTGCCTCACCGATCAGTTCGCGAACGGCAACCTCGAGCAGTTGGGCGTGCACGTGGAGCGGGTGTCCGTCCGCGATGGGCGCAACCGCAGAGACGGTTCCGTCCTGGCGAATATGCAAGTCGTCGGCGACGGCTTCTTTGCGCAGCGTATTCAGCCGTCGACGGATGTCGCGGACGCGATGAGCGACCAGAACGCCTTCGAGCCCAGCGGACAGCTGATCCAAAGCTTCGACGTCCCATACGTCGATATCTGTGAGATCCACTCGAGTCAGGACGAGCGAGCTGCGATCCGAGCCTGTACTTCCGGACGACGCAACGGCGGGACCGTCTGAGGTGGCTGCCTACGAGGCGGCAGGGCGCTGAGCAGGCGCGTCGTCGTTTCGGTTACCTCATGCACTGCCTGTTCGAAGGCATCTCGGTTGGCGTCGGACACCTTGGCTATTCCGCTCACCTTACGTACGTATTGGCGAGAGGCTGCCTCGATTTCCTCCGGCGTAGCTGCGGGCTCGAGTCCACGAAGTTCAGTGATGTTTCGGCACATAATTCGACGATAACCCTGCTCACCGACGCCGTCACGGTTCGATACATCAATGTATCCAAACTGCCACGCAGATCCGGGCATCACGGTAGTTTCAGTGAAATTCCCCCAGTGACTGGAAGTAGCCACTAACTCATGGACTCAGCACTCACCTCGGTCGGTCTCCCCGCCGCACTCGCCATCATCATGTTCGGCCTCGGGCTGTCCCTGACAGTCGGAGATTTTGCCCGCGTGGCAAAAGCGCCCAAGGCCGTCTCGATCGCTCTGATCTGTCAATTGTTGTTGCTGCCGGCCGCAGCCTTCGGCTTGGTCACCTTGTTCGACCTCGACCCACTACTCGCCGTCGGCATGATGCTCCTCGCCGCGTCACCGGGTGGCACCACGGCAAACCTGTTCAGTCACCTGTTCCGCGGCGACGTTGCCCTCAATGTGACACTGACTGCGGTCAATTCGGTGATCGCGGTGGTCACCCTTCCGTTGATCACCAACTTCGCGTTGGGTTACTTCGAACCCGAGGACGCGGACGGCACTCTCGGACTTCAGTTCACGAAGGTCCTCCAGGTCTTTGCCGTCGTCCTGATTCCGGTCGCCCTCGGAATGTGGGTTCGGTTGCGCTCGAGCGCCTTTGCCGAGCGCATGGACAAGCCCGTCCGCATCGGATCCGCGATTGTTCTCGCGCTGGTGATCGTCGGAACGGTTGTATCCGAGCGCGATAACATCGCGGACTATCTCGTCGACATCGGCGTCGTCGCTGCATTGTTCTGCCTGCTGAGCCTCTCGATCGGCTACATCGTTCCCCGAATCTTCGGCATCGAGGACCGTCAGGCCATCGCCAGTTCCATGGAAATCGGCATCCACAACAGCACGTTGGCGATCACCATCGCCGTCAGTCTTCTCGACAACGTGCAATTGGCAGTACCGGCCGCGGTGTACGGCGTTCTCATGTTCCCGCTCGCCGCCGCCTTCGGCGCCACCATCACCCGCAAGTCACGGACGATGGCCGAAATCGACTAATATCAGGCGGTTTTCGATATAGGTGATCTGGTATCGCCAACCCTACGATCGATACGGACTCAGACCGAAGGGTATCGAAAAAATGCTGACCAATACACCTACCGTGCCAGACGAACGCGTCTGGCAAGAGCTAGTCGACGCACTTACCCGTCGCCAATTCGGCATCGGAGCCGGGATGGCAGCAGTAGCAACTATTCTGTCGTCCTGCAGTTCCAGCGACGGTTCAGGCACCGCTGATGACGCTCAAATGCGCACCGTCACCACGCCGTTGGGGACCTATGACATCCCTACCAACCCCAAGCGGGTCTTGGCCGTCGACGCCCGAACCGACCTCGAGCTCGCCATTGCCTTGGAACTACCGGTCTTCGGATACAACATCTCACCCGCCACCGAGTGGGTGCCTGTCGACGGCTCGGCCGAATACCTCAGCGACAAGCCCAATCTGGAGCAGATACTCGGACTCGCACCCGATCTCATCATCTGCGTCAACGCCGACAACGAGTACTGGCCCGCTGCAAAGCTCCAAGCCATCGCTCCTGTCCTGACGACCGAATCGAAGCAGACGTGGCGGGAGAACCTGACCCGGCTCTCCGATTGGCTGGGACGAACACCCACCATGGATCGCCTGATCACCGATTACGACGCTCTGATCACCGACATTCGCACTCGACACGCTTCCGCGATCGCGGGCAAAACCGTCGCAAGCTTGTCCTACAGTCCGGACAAAGCCACGATCTACATCGACAGCCTGCCCGTGTCGGAGGAAACGGGAAAGAAGAATCGTCAACCCACCGACATGACGCTCGCCGATATCGGCGGAAGAACATTGAACACAACCGGTTTCGATAATCAGGGGCGACTGAGCATCGAGGAGATGGATCGTCTGCAAGACTGCGAAGCGTTCATGGTTTCCGTCACCGACAGCAGCGACACCACCTTCGATCAACTCTCGGACAACAAGTTGTGGCAACGACTTCCGGCTGTGCAGGCCGGGAACGTCACCGTTCTGCAAGGAAGTACGTACTACGGGTCCATCTACACCAACATGTACGTCGCCAAGGGCTGGGACGAACTTTATTCGACGCTCGACTAGTCGGACTTGTCCATGGAAATGCCGACCGCTCCCACGCGGTCGGCATTTTCACGTTTCGAGGTCGATGCCCAACGCTCCGGAGAGGGTTCGCAGACAGATCACCCTCAACTCCTCGTGCGGTATGGAAGGTTGGTCGAGCCAGTCGAGACACACGGCCCGGACGAATGCGATCCATCCCCGCACCGCGACTGCAGCGATCTGTCTTTGTTCGCCCTCGAATCCGAGTGCGTCGAGGATCCGAATCTGTTGTTGTTCGAGTTCCCGTTCGACGATCGCTCGGATACCTGCCTCAGCCGAGAGCGTCCCGACGTTGATGGCGCGCACTCCCCTACTGTGTGACCTCACGTACGCGAAGTAGGCATCCAACCCGGCTGCCACCTGTTCGCGCACCGGTAGCGTCGCGTCCGGTGCGGTCACCTCGAGTAAGTGCTGCGATTCGCGCTCGACGATTGCCGCGAAGAAGTCTCGTTTGGTCGGGAAATAGTGGTACATCAACCCGCGCGAGACGCCTGCGATCTCGGCAACCTCTTCGATCCAGACGTCCTCGTACGAGCGATCGGCAAAAAGTTGCGCGCCGATGTCGAGCAACTGCGTGCGCCGCTGCTCTCGGTCCAGGCGTTTTCGTGGTGCAACCATAGGCAAGTCAGATTACTACTTGACACCAATTCAGTAAGGCGTATTTTGCGTACTAGACACCAATTCAGTAAGCGATCTCACCCGGGGGACACATCATGAGCGTCGACACCACTCCAGAGGCGACGACCGATGCTCGGATCCCGCATCCGGCATGGCGCCTGCCAGTCCTAGGCGACGTCCTCGGGATCAACATTCGGACGCCACTGCAGAACTCCGTGAGCATCGGCCGCGAACTCGGCCCGATCTTCGAAAGAAACGTCCTGGGAAATCGCTTTGTCTTCGCCTCGGGCGCAGACATGGTGGCAGAACTGTCCGACGAGTCCCGGTTCGCAAAACACCTTGCACCAGGAGTGAAGGCGCTACGCGGAATCGGCGGCGACGGATTGTTCACTGCCTACAACCACGAGCCCAACTGGGGCAAGGCACACAATCTCCTGGCACCGGCGTTCAGCCAGACTGCGATGCGCTCGTACCACCGCACCATGCTCGACGTGGTCGGCGAGTTGGTCGACCATTGGGACAGTCGTGAAAGTGACTCCCCCATCGACGTCTCCGCAGACATGACCAAGCTGACGCTGGAGACCATCGGACGCACTGGATTCAGCTACTCGTTCGACTCTTTCGAACGTGAAGAGCAGCATCCGTTCGTCAAGGCAATGGTCGGAGCGCTCTCCCATTCACAGCGCACGACATTCCTGAAGTCGACCGCCCTCGGGCGAGTGCTCGCACGTCGCGCCGATCAACGTGACGAGGTCCGCAAGGCGTTCATGGCCGAGGTTGTGGACGAGGTGATCCGTGCCCGGCGCACAAGTACCGAACCGGGGCCCGAAGACTTACTCGAACTGATGCTGCGGGCAGCTCGCGAAAACGATCCCAACCGTATCGACGAACTGAATATCCGCCATCAGGTCGTGACGTTCCTCGTCGCCGGGCACGAAACAACCTCCGGCGCTTTGTCGTTCGCACTGTATTACCTCTCGCAAAACCCTGACGTACTGGCCAAGGCACAAGCTGAGGTCGACAAGGTCTGGGAGGGCGAGGAGCCCGCATTCGAGAAGATCGCGAAACTTCGATACGTACGACGCGTCCTCGACGAATCATTGCGTCTGTGGCCGACAGCACCGGCATACGGCCGCGCGGCACTCGAAGACACCACGCTCGTTGGGAAGTATCCGATGAAGAAGGGCGACTGGATGCTCGTGCTCATCCCGTCACTTCATCGTGATCCGGTGTGGGGCAACGATCCCGAGACTTTCGATCCGGATCGTTTCCTGCCTGCCAACATCAAGGCCAGGCCGGCGCACGTGTACAAGCCGTTCGGAACGGGTGAACGTGCCTGCATCGGACGACAATTCGCCATTCACGAAGCGGTTCTCGTGTTGGGCACCATCTTGCAGAAATACACGATCGAAGCCGATCCGGATTACGAACTGAAGGTGGCCGAACGGCTCACCCTCATGCCCGAAGGCTTCAACTTGACGGTCCGTCGACGGTGACCTCGAAAAACTCGTCAAGTAAGTCGGTTGAACAGTCCCAAATGCGGTAATCCCAGAGCTGGCAGCAGCGAGCAGCGGCGCACCCTGGGAGTTCACATGACAAAGAGGCCTGCAGTGGGAATCGTCTTACTCTCGGTGGCATTGGCCACGGGAGCGTGCTCGGCGAGCGTCGGGACGCCGCAAGTGGACAAGTCCGAAGTCGCGAGTCAGATCTCCACTCAACTCGCGGAGAAGATCGGCGAGCCACCCGACGACGTGACGTGTCCGGAGAACCTTGACGCCGAAGTCGGCGCGACGATCACTTGCATCCTGACCGAAGAGGGCACCGAATACGACGTCACAGCTACCGTGACCAGCGTTGACGGTGAAAGCGCCAACTTCGACATCAAGGTTGCGGATGTGCCGAACAACTAACTGCTGTGCGCCTTTATTAACCGCCGGCGGTTAATAAAGGCGCACAGCAGGGATCAGATACGCTCGATAATCGTCGCGTTTGCGGTGCCGCCACCTTCACAGATGGTCAGCAGACCGTAACGGCCGCCGGTGCGCTCGAGTTCGTTCAGCAGGGTTGCCATCAACTTGGTGCCGGTGGCGCCGAGCGGGTGGCCGAGTGCGATCGCGCCGCCGTTGACGTTGACCTTGGCCGGATCTGCACCGATTTCCTTGATCCAGGCCAGGACCACCGGGGCGAAAGCTTCGTTGATCTCGACGATGTCGATGTCCTCGATGCTCAGACCGGCCTTCGCGAGAGCATGCTTCGTGGCCGGGATCGGCGCGCTGAGCATGAAGATCGGGTCGTCGCCGCGTGCGCTGAGGTGATGAATCCGGGCGCGGGGCTTGAGGTTGTACTTCTCCACCGCTTCCGCCGACGCCAGCAGCAGCGCACTCGCGCCGTCGGAGATCTGGCTTGCCACTGCTGCGGTCATGCGGCCGTCTTCGACGAGAACCTTGAGCGTCGCCATCTTTTCGAGGCTGGTCTCGCGGGGTCCTTCGTCGACGGTCGCGTCACCCATGGCGACGATCTCGTTGTCGAAACGACCCGCGGCGATCGCAGCCTTGGCGCGCTCATGGCTCTGCAGGGCCCACTTCTCGAGCTCTTCGCGGCTGATGTCCCACTTCTCGGCGATCATCTCGGCGCCCTTGAACTGGGAGACTTCCTGGTCACCGTAACGCTCGGTCCAACCGACCGAACCCGAAGTCGGCGTGTCGAATCCGTACTGCTGGCCGACGATCATCGCTGCCGAGATCGGAATCTGGCTCATGTTCTGAACGCCGCCGGCGACGATCAGATCCGCGGTGCCCGACAGGATGGCCTGAGCGCCGAAGTGCACTGCCTGCTGACTCGAACCGCACTGACGGTCGACGGTCACACCGGGAACGTGCTCCGGGAATCCCGCTGCGAGCCAGGACATACGGGCGATGTTGCCGGCCTGACCGCCGATGGCGTCGACGCAACCGAAGATCACGTCGTCGACGTCACTGGGGTCGATACCGGTGCGCTCGACCAGTGCCTTGACGACGTGCGCACCGAGATCGATGGGGTGCACGCCGGACAGCGCGCCGCCCCTCTTGCCGATTGGTGTGCGAATGGCGTCGACGATGTAAACCTCGGACATAGCGTTAGCTCCTAGTTTCGTTGTGCAGCAATAGTTCTTGAAGTTGATTCAGCACTAGCTTCTGAAGTTGTTGCCGGATCGGAGAGCCCGTCGAGCACGATCGCGAGATATTGAGCCGCGACGGCGTGAGCCGAGAGGGATCCACCCGGGCGGTACCAGCGAACCGCGACCCACACTGTGTCGCGCATGAATCGGAAGACCAATTCGACGTCGATGTCGGAACGGAAGGTCCCGTCCGCGACGCCGGCTTCGAGGACGCCGACCCACAGGTCCCGGAACTCGGTGTTGCGCTCGGCCAGGTAAGCGAAGCGCTCGTTCCCGACGAGGTGCTTGACCTCGTCCTGGTAGATCGCAACGGCCGAGTGCGAGGCGTCGATGGCCTCGTACGACGTCACTACCAGCGCTTCGAGCGTCGCGCGACTGTCCAACCCCGCCGCAACGATCTCGCGGTATTTCCCGAAGAGTTCGTCGAGGAACTGGTGGAGGATCTCGTCGACCATCGACTCCTTGGAATCGAAATGGTGATACAGACTCCCGGAGAGGATCCCGGCGGCGTCGGCGATGTCGCGGACGGTCGTCGCGCGCACTCCGCGATCGGCGAACAGCCCGGCCGCGATCTCGAGCAGCTCGTCGCGGCGCCCGGACTTGCCGTTGGATTCGTCGGAATTTCGAGGTGGCGTCATGTATTCAATCCTATCCAGGGCCCTCCCCTGTGCGCGGTCAGCGAGTCCAGGGACTCCTTAACCGCGCACGGGGACGCTAGGCCCTCTGCGAAGAAACGGAGACGATCTCGCCGGTCATGTAGGTGGAGTAGTCGCTGGCGAGCATCGCGATGACCGTTGCGATCTCCCAGACCTCCGCGGCGCGGCCGTAGGCCTCGCCGGAAGCCAACTGGTCGAGCAGTTCCTCACTGGTGACCTTCGCCAGGAACGCGTGACGCGCAATGGAGGGCGAGACCGCGTTGATACGGACTCCGTACTCCGCTGCTTCGATTGCGCTGCACCGAGTCAGCGCCATGACACCGGCCTTGGCTGCGGCGTAGTGCGCCTGGGAATGCTGCGCCCGCCAACCGAGAACGGACGCGTTGTTCACCAGAACACCGCCGTGGGGAACGCTCTTGAAGTACCGCAGCGCGGCGCGCGTCGAACGGAAAGTGCTGTTGAGGGTGATGTCGAGAACGCGATCCCACTGATCGTCCGTCATGTCGACGACGGGAGTCTCGCCGCCCAGGCCGGCGTTGTTGACGACGATGTCGATGCGCCCCAACTTCTCGGCGGCGCCGACGAACAGCGCGTCGACCTGCTCGGTGCTCGACACGTCGCAGATGATCGATTCGACCTGCTGACCGGGGAATTCGGCCTTCAGCTTCTCCACCGTCTCACCAAGACGACGCTCGTGGAAGTCGGAGACGAGAACGTCGCCGCCTTCGAGAAGCACCCTGCGCGCAGTTGAGAAACCGATGCCGGTTCCGGCCGCGGCAGTGATGATTGCCTTCTTGCCCGCGAGCAGTCCGTGACCCGGCGTTTCCTCGGGCGCAACGGAAAGCGGGGACGCGGCTTTGGTGTCAGACATTAACGAGCCTCTCGGGGAAGACCGAGCACGCGCTCGGAAATGATGTTGCGCTGAATTTCGTTGGAGCCGCCGTAAATCGTGTCGGCGCGGGTGAAGAGGAAGAGGCGTTGCCACTCGTCGAGCTCGAGATGTTCGGGGTCGGTGATGTCCGAGGCATTGCCCTCGGAATCCGCCCAAGGCGCAACCAACGACGACGCACCTTGCACGTCCATCGCCAGCTGTCCCAGATCACGATGCCAGTTGGCCCACAACAGTTTTGCGACGGACGCTTCTCCGCCACCGGTTCCGGCGTCGACCGCGTCGAGAGTACGCATCGCGTGGGCGCGCATCACGCGCAGACCGACCCAGGCGCGCGCGATCTTTTCGCGGATGTGCGGATCCTGGTCACTGCCATTGGCTTTCGCCAGGTCGACGACGCCTTGGAGCTCGCGGGCAAATCCGATCTGCTGTCCGAGCGTGGATACACCGCGCTCGAAGGTGAGCAGCCCCATCGCGATCTTCCAGCCCTCGCCAGGTTCGCCGACCACCAGATCGGCGTCGGTCACGGCGTCGTCGAAGAAGACCTCGTTGAACTCCGACGTACCGGTGAGCTGCTGGATGGGCCGAACTGTCACACCGGGCTGATCCAACGGGACCAGCAGGAAGCTCAAGCCCTGATGACGCTTGGAGCCCACTTCGGTGCGGCAGACCACGAAGCACCATTGCGCGACGTGGGCCAGCGAGGTCCACACCTTCTGGCCGTTGATGATCCACTTGCCGTTTTCGAGGCGTGCGGTGGTGGAGACGTTCGCGAGGTCGGAACCGGCGCCGGGCTCGGAATAGCCCTGCGACCACAGTTCACTGACCGTGTTGATGCCCGGAAGGAATCGACGCTTCTGCTCCTCGGTGCCGAACGCGATCAGCGTCGGGCCGAGCAGCTCTTCACCGATGTGGCTGACGCGAGCGGGCGCGCCGGCCTTTGCGTACTCCTGATGGAAGATGACCTGCTGAGCGATGCTTGCTCCCCGTCCGCCGAATTCCTTCGGCCACCCGAGGCACGTCCATCCTGCGGCTGCGAGGTGCTTGTCCCACTCGAGTCGTTGCTCGAAGAACTCGTGCTCGCTGCCGGGGCCGCCCTTACCCTTGAGCTGGGCGAATTTGCCCGTCAAGTTCTCGGCCAACCACTGCGCGACCGTGGTCGCAAACTCGTCGTCCGTCATCTGCCCGTCCGGGCTCTCGCTCTGGTCCACATATGTAAGATAACCTACCAAGCACTTGCTAGGTAGCGTGTCAGGTAGGAGTCCAGTGACCGAACAACCGAGAACCATCCCATCAGCCCTCATCCGGGCCGCCGAGGAGTTCGGTGAGCGCGCGGCTATCGCCGATGGCGACACCCGACTGACCTTCGCACAGCTGCACCAGCGTGTCCGCGATTTCGCCGGCGCACTGATCAACCGTGGGGTGAAGGCAGGCGACCGCGTCGTCATCTGGGCGCCCAACACATACCACTGGGTGATCGCCCTGCTCGGCGCTCAGTACGCCGGCGCAGCCATCATTCCGATCAACACTCGATACACCGGCACCGAAGCTCTCGACATCATCGAGCGCGTCGACGCCGCGGCTCTGGTCATCGTCGGCACGTTCCTCAAGGCCGATCGGTACCAGCAGTTGCTCGACGCCAACCCGAGCCTGTCGATCCCCACCGTCATCCAGGTACCGATCGACGGAAACGACGACCGAGACGGCGTCATCGAGTTCGAGGACTTCCTCGCGCTCGCCACCGACGCCGCCCGCACCGAGGCCGACGCCCGCGCTGCGAAGGTGCAGCCCGACGACGTCAGCGACATCCTCTTCACCTCCGGCACCACAGGACGCAGCAAGGGCGCGATCACCGCGCATCGTCAGTCCATCGCCGTTGCCAAGTCGTGGGGCGAATGCGCCGAGGTCACCGCTGACGACAACTTCCTCATCATCAGCCCGTTCTTCCACACATTCGGGTACAAGGCCGGAATCCTGGTCTGTCTGTTGAACGGTGCGACGATCGTGCCGGTGTCAGTCTTCAACATCGACGACACCCTCGCACTGGTCAACAGCGAGAAGATCAGCATCCTGCCCGGCGCCCCGACGATCTACCAGACCATCCTCGACCACCCCCGCCGCAGCGAGTACGACCTGTCCTCGCTCCGCATCGCGATCACCGGCGCCGCACCCGTGCCGGTTGCTCTCGTCGAGCGCATGCAAGCAGAGCTTTTCGACGCCGTCCTCACGGCATACGGCCTGACCGAGGCGGTCGTTGCGACGATGTGCCGCACCGACGACGATCCGGTCACCGTCTCCACCAGTTCCGGCCGCGCAACAGCCGATTTCGAGGTCAAGATCGGCGACCAGGGCGAGATCCTGCTTCGTGGACCGAACGTCATGCTCGGGTACCTCGACGACCCGGAATCCACCGCCAAGGCAATCGACGCCGACGGCTGGCTGCACACCGGAGACATCGGAACCCTCGACGAGCGTGGATATCTCGACATCACCGACCGTCTCAAGGACATGTACGTCAGCGGCGGATTCAACGTCTACCCCGCCGAGATCGAGGGGATGTTGGCTCGCCTGCCCGGTGTCCACGAATCGGCTGCCATCGGCATCCCCGATCACCGGATGGGAGAGGTGGGCCGCGTCTACATCGCCCAACTCGACGGCGCCGGCCTCACCGAAGAGTCGGTGATCGCCTTCCTCAAGGAGAAGATCGCCGGCTTCAAGGTGCCCCGCGAGGTGCGCTTCGTCGATCACCTGCCCCGAAATCCCTCGGGCAAGGTCCTCAAAACGGTTCTGCGTGAGGAACAGTCATGACTGTTCCTTTCGAAGCCGACGTCGTGACCTACGAGGTTCGTGACTCGGTCGCCGTCGTGACCTTAAATCGTCCCGATTACCGCAACGCCCAGAACTCGGTCGTGACGTACGCCCTCGACGCGGCATTCCAGCGCGCCGTCGAAGACGACGACGTGAAGGTGATCGTCCTGGCAGGCAACGGACCGCACTTCAGTGCCGGTCACGACCTGGGGACCCCGGGACGCGACCATCACGTCGAATACGAGAACAAGGCCACCATGTGGTGGGATCACGTCGACAAGCCAGGCGGTGACCAGCGTTTCGCCCGCGAGATGGAGGTCTACCTGGGCATGTGCCGTCGCTGGCGGGAGATCCCCAAGCCCACCATCGCGATGGTGCAAGGCGCCTGCATAGCCGGCGGACTGATGCTCGCCTGGGTCTGCGACATGATCGTCGCGTCCGACGACGCCTTCTTCTCCGATCCCGTTGTCCGCATGGGTATCCCCGGCGTCGAATACTTCGCGCACCCGTGGATGGTCGGTTCACGATTCGCCAAGGAAATGCTCTTCACCGGCGATCGGTTCACTGCGCAACGTGCCTACGAAATCGGCATGGTGAACCGCGTCGTCGCCCGCAAGCACCTCGAGAAGGAGACGTTCGAGCTCGCCGGACGTATCGCCGAGATGCCGCGCTTCGGACTGGCTTTGACCAAGAAAGCCGTCAATCAGTGCGAGGACCAGATGGGGATGCGTAACGGCATCGATTCCGTCTTCGGTCTGCATCACTTCGCTCACGCTCACAACGCCGAGGTAGGCAAAGACTCGCTTGGTGGTCTCGACGCCAAAGCTATGGCTGCCAGTGCTCGCACACCGCAGGAAGGAACAAACTAGTGGATCTCGTATTCGACGACGCCACAACCGCATTCCGTGACGAGGTCCGCTCGTTCCTGGAGGCGAACGTCCCCGCCACTCCGCTCAAGTCCATGGACACGGCCGAAGGCTTCGAAGAACATCGGCAGTGGGAACACACCCTCGCCGACGCCGGTTACGCCGTCGTGTCCTGGCCCAAGGAACTCGGTGGCCGCGACGCGTCCCTGCTCGAATGGGTCGTCTTCGAGGAGGAATACTACCGCTCGGGTGCGCCCGGTCGCGTGAGCCAGAACGGCATCTTCCTGTTGGCTCCCACACTGTTCGAGCATGCAAATGCCGAGCAGTTGGCTCGCATCATGCCGCGTATGGCTCGTGCCGACGACATCTGGGCACAGGCTTGGTCCGAGCCCGAGTCCGGTTCCGACCTCGCGAGCCTGCGTTCGAGCGCCAAGAAGGTCGACGGCGGTTGGCTGCTCAACGGCCAGAAGACGTGGAGTTCGCGCGCCAGCTACGCAGACTGGGGCTTCGGCTTGTTCCGCTCCGATCCGGATGCGCAGCGCCACAAGGGCATCACGTATTTCATGTTCGACCTCCGCTCGAAGGGTGTCACCGTTCGCCCGATCGATCAGCTCGACGGTGAGCCCGGCTTCGCCGAGATCTTTCTCGAGGATGTCTTCGTTCCGGACGACCCGTCCAACCCCGGCGAGTCCGGTGTGATCGGAAACGTCAACGAAGGTTGGCGCGTCGCGATGAGCACCGCAAGCAACGAGCGTGGTCTCTCGCTGCGCAGCCCCGGCCGCTTCCTCGCGACAGTCGACCGCCTGCTCGAGCTGTACAAGTCCAGCGGACGCACTGACGACGGCGCGCTGCGCAACCAGGTCGCCGATGCCTGGATCGGCGCTCGCGCTTACCAACTCAACACATTCGGCACCGTCACCCGTCTGGCCGACGGTGGACAGCTCGGCGCCGAGTCCTCGATCAACAAGGTCTTCTGGTCCGAGTGGGACATCGCCACCCACGAGACTGCTCTCGAACTTCAGGGCCCTGAAGCCGAGTTGGCCGACAACTGGATGGACGGATACCTGTTCTCCCTGTCCGGCCCGATCTATGCAGGCACCAACGAGATTCAGAAAAACGTCATCGCTGAGCGTCTGCTCGGCCTACCGAAGGCGGACCGATGAGATTCGCGCTCGACTCCTCCCACCAGGACTTCGCTGCAAGCATCGATGCACTGCTGACCAAGTCCGACATGCCCGCCGTCATCCGTTCGTGGAACGACGGTGACACCGAGCCAGGCAAGAAGCTCTGGCAGCGCCTTGCCGAGACCGGCGTCAACGGCCTCGTCATCTCCGAAGAGCACGACGGGCTCGGCGCCGACGCCGTCGACCTGGTCGTTGCGCTCGAACAGCTCGGTCGCCACGCAGTACCCGGACCGGTCGTCGAAACGATCGCCGTGGCGCCGACGCTCCTGGCTTCCGTTGCACCGGAACGTCTCTCTGCTCTCGCCGAGGGGTCACTGGCAACCGTCGCCGCTCCCCCGCACACACCGTTTGCGCTCGACGCCAATGCAGTGGACCTGGTGCTACTTGCACAGGACGGCGCGGTCTCCGTGGGCATCCCCGGCGAGGCCAAGGCGTCGGTGGATCTCTCCCGCAAGCTCTACGAGGTTTCCGCCGGCGAATCGCTGGGCTCTGCCGACTTCTCGGCAGCCTTCGACATGGGCGCTCTTGCCACTGCCGCGCAGTTGCAGGGTCTCGGCCAGACACTACTCGAGGTCACCACCGAATACGCTAAGCAGCGCAAGCAGTTCGGCAAGGTCATCGGACAGTTCCAGGCCATGAAGCACCACCTGGCCGAGGTTGCCGTCTCCCTCGAGATGGCCCGCCCCCTGCTGCACGGTGCCGCACTGTCGGTTCGCGATCAGTCGGCCGACGCCTCGCGTGACATTTCAGCCGCCAAGGTCGCGTGCGGCGATGCCGCCTACAAGGCCGCCCGCGTCGGACTCCAGGTTCACGGCGCCATCGGCTACACGATGGAACATGATCTCTCCCTGTGGCTCACCAAGGTGCGGGCGCTACTCGCCGCCTGGGGCACACCGTCCGAGCATCGTGCGCGCGTCGTCGAAGCACTGGTTGCATCATGAGCATCGACACCGAAGACCAGGCAGCATTGCGCGCGTCGGTACGCGATCTCCTGAGCAAGCATTCCGACTCCGCTGCCGTCCGCGCCGCCATCACCACCGAGATCGGCTACGACGCCGCGTTGTGGAGCAAGCTGTGCGAGCAGATCGGCGTCGCCGCGCTGGCGATTCCCGAGGAGTTCGACGGCGTCGGAGCAGGTTTGGGCGAGGTACACGTGGTCCAGGAGGAACTGGGCCGCACGCTGACACCCTCACCGATGTTGGGTTCCGCGATTCTTGCCGCACAGGCACTGCTGCTTTCCGGTGACAACGACGCATGCTCTCGACTGCTGCCCGGTGTCGCGGCCGGTGAGAGCACGCTCGCCCTGTGCTGGGCGGGCACCGCTGGTTGGAGCACCTTCGGCGTCGAGGCAACCGAGGATGCGTTGACCGGCACGGCGTCGTATGTCCTCGACGGGCACGTCGCAGACACCCTGCTAGTTCTGACTGCCGACGGGTTCTACGAAGTGGATCCCGCCGCCGAGGGCGTCTCCCGCCGACGCGTCCCCACCATGGATCCGACACGAACGCTGGCGGAGGTCACGTTCTCCGGTGTTCGCGGTCGACCACTGCAGTGGTCAGAAGATCTGGTCGATCGAATCCGAACCGTCGTCCTGATCGCGTTGTCTGCAGAGCAGGTCGGCGCAGCCGCAGCGATCGTCGAACAGACCGTCGAATACACCAAGTCGCGCAAGCAGTTCGGTCGCGCGATCGGTTCTTTCCAGGCCCTCAAGCACCGGATGGCTGACATGTACACGTTGGTCGAGACGGCGCGGTCGATGACGTACGCAGCCGTGGCGACGCAGTCGGCCGACGATGCGGCGGTGGCGAAGGTCTACTGCTCGGAAGCGTTGCAGCAGATCACCTCCGAAGCGGTTCAGTTGCACGGCGGAATCGCGATCACCTGGGAGCACGACGCTCAGCTGTACTTCAAGCGTGCACACGGCAGCGCTCAGCTTTTCGGTCAGCCGAGCACCTACCTGCCGAGCCTCGCGCAGGCAGCGGGTTTGTAGGACACGTCGGTGCTTGTTCGCTCGGGATTGCGAGCGAACAAGCACCAATGGTGCCCAGTCAGTGGAATGCCCAGCAGATTAATAGCTCTGGATCGCGCAGAATCGAAACCAGACAGCTGTCCATCCCACAGACCGGAGTTTTCTCGTGAATCGATTCGACGACAAGCGCGTCCTCATCAGCGGCGCAGGATCCGGAATCGGCCAGGCCACCGTTGCCCGCATCCTGGCAGAAGGTGGCACCGTCGTCGCCGCCGACATTTCCGAGACCGGCCTCGAACAAACGCTGAACGCAGCGAAGGACGCAGGCCATTCCGATCGCCTGACCACGGTGAAGGTCGACATCTCCAGCGAAGAGTCCGTTCGCGAACAGGTCGGCGCTGCGATCAAGGCTCTGGGCGGTCTCGACGTGTTGGTCAACGCGGCGGGCATTCTGCGCTCCGCGCACACCCACGAGATGACACTCGATTTCTGGAACACCGTCATCGGGGTCAACCTCACCGGAACGTTCCTCATGACGAGGGAGTCCCTTCCGGCGCTGCTCGAAAGTGGAGCAGGCGTCGTGGTCAACTTCAGTTCCACTTCGGCGACATTCGCCCACCCCTACATGACGGCGTACGCAGCGTCGAAGGGTGGAATCCAATCCTTCACGCACGCACTCGCTCTCGAGTACAGCAAGCAGGGCCTCCGCGCCGTGGCCGTCGCACCCGGCAGCATCGCTTCGGGCATGACGTCCGATCCCGGATTCCCGGCCGACATCGACTTCACGCTGCTCGGCAAGTTGGCCCCGGCGATCGGGGAGGGTTTCGCTCCCCCGTCTGCGGTCGCCGGCGTGATCGCGATGCTCGCTTCCGAGGACGGCTCCTTTGTCACCGGAACGGAAATCCGCATCGACGGCGGCACGCATATGTGACTACTTGCTGTGCGCCTTTATTAACCGCCCGCGGTTAATAAAGGCGCACAGCAGCGAGGCGGCATACTTGTCTGGTCGCTCGGAACCGGTCCGGCGGTACGACGTGCGGTGGGAGCCAGCGGTGAGCGAGTCAACAGGCAGTACGAACCTCGAGCCCGTGCTGATCAGTCCCGTCGTCGGCGGAATGATTCGCACGTGGTCCGAGGACGAGACCCGCCTGTGGAGTGTCGACGATCCCGAGGCGCTCGGCGCGCTGCTTGGACGCGGCACTGTTTCCCGTACTGCTCTGCCGGACAACAAGTTCCGAGAAGTTGCATTTTTCGACGACCAGATGCAGACCCTTACTGTGCAGCCGCGCTTCGCTTCCCCGGACAGCACTGCCCTCGCCGCGCCGTTCATGCTCACCGAGGCGTCGGCCCCGACCGCCGACGCTTGGGAAGATCTCGAGTCGACACTCGCCTCGATCGCGATCTCCGCTGCTGGACGCGGCGAATTCTGGCTCGCGGAACTCGGCGGGTGGGATTCTCCCCACGAGCCGAATTGCCTCTTCACGACCGTCGACGAATCGGGCCTGGCCAATGCAGTCATGGAGGCCACCCCCGCACCCGTGGGCACAGGCGTCTGGCCGGAGGTTCCGAACGGCCAAGCCGGTGTTTCGGTCTCGGCGCCAGCCTCGCAAGACACCATCGAGGCCGCCGGAATCTTCGCAGTATCAGCTATCGAGACCTGGGGCGTCACACCGTGGGACATCAACCTCACCTTCGGCAAACTGGTTGATTTCGCCTGATCAACCGCCCCGACAAGCGGCGGTGAGTTGTACGTCTCCCCTCAACCGACGGCTCACGGTTCGTCACAACACGCCCAATGGCGACGACATCGGGCCCCTCGGTGGGCATACTGAGGGAACTGGGGTTACTCCCGGTCACAAATACCCGTGGATCCGCGTCGGGGCGGGTGCGGTCCGACAACACGCGAGCAGCCACAGATACTGGCGGCTCCGAAAGGTTCAATCATGGCAACCGACCAATTACAGACGGTTGTATTGCACGGCGACCAGCTCAAGTACGTCGACCAAGGCAGTGGCCCCGTTGTGGTGCTCATTCACGGCCTGCTGGGCGCGCACTCCAACTGGGAGCCGCAGATCGAGACGCTCTCACGCCACTACCGCGTCATAGCTCCTGATCTCTTCGGACATGGTGCGTCGGACAAGCCTGCCGGCGACTACTCGCTCAGCGCTCACGCAGCCACTGTGCGCGATCTTCTCGAAGCCCTCGACATTCCGTCGGCCACCCTGGTCGGTCACTCACTCGGCGGCGGGATCGCGATGCAGACGCTCTATCTGTTCCCCGACCGCGTGGAACGGCTGTGCCTCGTGGCCAGCGGCGGACTCGGCCCCGAGGTCAGCCCACTCCTGCGCGCAGCGACTCTGCCCGGCAGCGAACTGGTACTTCCCGTCCTCGCGTCCCGGACGCTGACCGACGTGACCGACAAAGCGCTTGGACTTTTCAACAAGATCGGCCTGTTCAAGCTCGGCGCCAGCGCGAGTGAGGCTCGTAAGAGCTTTGCTTCGGTATCGGACGCGTCGACACGTCAGGCATTTCTGGCGACTGCACGATCGGTCATCAACTACAACGGCCAAACCGTCAATGCCACCCCGCATTTCGCCAACTTCAAGAACTTGCAGGCACTATTGGTGTGGGGCGAGGAAGACACCATCATCCCCAACGCCCACACCGAGAACGCTCGCGTCGAGCTACCGCTCGGGCGGGTCGAGATCTTCAAGCGCGCCGGACACTTCCCCCACCTGGACTACCCGGATCGCTTCGACCGTGTCTTCTCCGAATTCATGACGGACTGCGGCGTCGGTATCGGCACCGGGCCCAAGGCCGTCAGCAGCTGAACTAGCTCCCCGCAACCAACTCTTCGAGGTAGCTTGCCACTCCGTCCTCGTCGTTCGTAGGCAGAATTCGGTCGGCAAGTTCGATGACCTCAGCTCGGGCGTTGGCCGGCGCCAGAGCCGTTCCGGCCCAGGCCAGCATGGCAACGTCGTTGAACGCGTCACCTGCTGCCGCAACTTCCGACGCGTCGATGCCGTCGATCGCGCACAATTGCGCGAGAGCACTGGCCTTCGAGACGCCCGCCGCAGCCATTTCCATGTACGGAGCCCCGGAGTGGGTCAACTCCACACCCTCGATGCCCGCAGCGACCGCAGTTCGGTACAGGTCGGCGCTGGGAACTTCCGCATGCCGAGCCACGATCTTGACCATCGGCTCGACGTCGAGCGGCAAGGTGTCGGCCAGCACCATCTCGTGCAGGTGCCGGTGATGGTCCGCGAACTCACACAGAGCGGCGTACTCCGGCTCGGCAAAGAACTGAGTGGGTCCGACGTTCGCGAACACGACGCCTGGGACCAGTGCGCGAACTTGCTCCATAGCCGTTGCCGCCAAGGACATTTCGATCGAAACGGTGTCGACGATCTCCGGAGTACCATCGGCGAGGTCGAGAATGACAGCTCCGTTGGCACACACAGCTTTACCGCGAAATCCGCACGAGCTCGCCAACGTGTGTACCGAATGTCGAGCGCGGGCCGTCGCCCACACAACTTCGATACCCGCCAGCCGCGCGTTCTCCATGGCTTGCGCGGTGCGCGTCGAAATCGTTCGGTCGGAGCGCAGCAGGGTGCCGTCGAGGTCGGTCGCGAACATACGAATGCGGGTCACCAGACCATGATGGCAGTCCGTTCGCAGTCCTCACCAACTACATGACATTGGCCGTTGCTCTGTCAATTACCTGACTGGCCCTCGAGAAGGTGGCGGCGCATCTCACCGAACACCACACCGAGACGCTCGACATCCCGCGGACTCAGCAGATCGAACATGTTCTTTCGCACGGCGGCGACGTGGGCCGGGCTTGCCGACGCCAGTTTCTCGGCGCCCTGGTCGGTCAGCTCCGCATTGGCGCCACGCTTGTCGTCGACACACTCAACCCTGCGCACCCAACCGACGCCGACCAGTCGATTGACCGCCCTGGTCACGCCACTACGGGTTGCCATCACGGCGTCAGCGAGCTCACTCATGCGCAATTGTCGCCCGGGCGCCTCGGCCAGCGCGACCAGCAACTCGAAATCCGTGAAGGAAATATCGGAGTCGTGCACCAACTGTTGATCGAGGACGCGCTGAAGCAGGCGGGTCGAATCCAGGTACGCCCGCCAGGCAGTTTGCTCCGAGTCGGTCAACCATCGCGTTGATTCCATCACGCCAGCATATCCGAAGTAGTTGACAACGAAATCAAATGAGCTATTCTCAATGTAGTTGATCAGTCAACTAGTTGTTCGAAGAGAAGATTCAACCGAGAGGCGGGCGCCATGAGCGACGACAACGCAGTGCAGGACGACAACGCAGTGCGGTTCGAGGAACGCCGCGCCGAGATCAAGGATCGACATCTGATCCCCGCCGACAAACGACCCACATCGACCGCACGCGGTCTGCACCATACGGCCCTGATCAGCAGTGACGTCGAGCGAACCGTGAAGTTCTATCAGGATCTCCTCGGCTTCCCTCTCACCGAACTGATCGAGAACCGTGACTATCCCGGGTCTTCGCACTTCTTCTTCGACATCGGCAACGGCAACCTCCTGGCCTTCTTCGACTTCCCGGGCCTCGACGTGGGCCCGTACCAAGAGGTACTCGGCGGCCTCCACCACATCGCGATCAGCGTCGAGCCGGCCAAGTGGGCGAAGTTGCGCACCAGACTCACCGAGGCGGGCGTCGAATTGATCGAGCACAGCGAGGTTTCGTTGTACTTCCGCGATCCCGACGGCGCTCGACTCGAACTGATCGCAGATCCCCTCGGCGAGATGTACGGCAATCACGTCCTCTGAAAACTTGCTCTCCCCCACACCATTCGGAAGGCACCCCATGACCTCCACCTTGTCGCTACCGAACTTCGACGTCCGCCGATCGGGCGATCGCTTCAAGTCCAATGCGGGCTGGCTGGACTCGAAGCACTCCTTCTCGTTCAGCAATCACTACGACCCGAAGAACACTCACCACGGCCTTCTCCTGGTCAACAACGACGACATCGTCACGCCGGGAATGGGATTCGACACCCACCCGCACCAGGACATGGAGATCGTCACCTGGGTTCTGAGAGGCTCTCTCGTGCATCAGGATTCGATGGGTCATTCGGGGGTCATCTACCCCGGACTCGCCCAGCGGATGAGCGCCGGAACTGGCATCCTGCATTCCGAGAAGAACGACTCGTGGCGACTCGGTGACGTGGCCGGCAGCCATTCCGACAAGCACAGCGACCCGGTTCACTTCATCCAGATGTGGGTCATCCCCGACGAAGCTGGAATCACCCCCGGCTACGAGCAGTTGGAGATCGACGCCGAATTGCTTGCCGGTGGACTGGTTCCCGTCGCCTCGGGAATGGACGCGTACGCCGATCACTCGGCAATCCGGATCAAGAACAAGTACGCCGCGATGCACGTCGCGCGTCTGCAACCCGGACAGCCCGTGACCCTGCCGGACGCACCGTTCCTGCATGTTTTTATCGCCGACGGTCAGGCGGCCATGGAAGGCGTCGGTGTGCTCGAACAAGGTGACGCGGTACGAGTGTCCGGCGGCGGAGGCCAGCAGGTCAGTTCCGATACCGGCGCCGAGGTCATCGTCTGGGAAATGCACGCCACCGTTTCGCAGGGATGACATGAAGTCCTTCTCGTACGACGCTTCACCGGCTCGAATTGTCTTCGGCCAAGGGACGATCGGCTCGATCACCGAAGAAGTGAGACGGCTCGGCCGTAGCCGAGTGATCGTGCTGGCAAGCCGTCGACTGGACGCGCTTGCCGCCGACGTCACCGAATCTCTCGGTGACATGGCCGTCGTGCGCTTCGACGGCGCCGTGATGCACACTCCGATCGAAGTCACGACAGCCGCGCTGAAACTTGCCCAGCACCATCACGTCGACACCGTCGTCGCGATCGGCGGCGGCTCGGCAACCGGGTTGTCCAAAGCACTCGCACTGCGAGCGGGGTTCGATCAGATCATCGTTCCGACGACGTATGCGGGATCAGAAGTCACTCCGGTGTTGGGTGAAACCGAGAACGGACGCAAGACAACTCGCTCGTCACCCCGCATCAGACCCGAAACCGTCATCTACGACGTCGACCTCACTCTCGATCTGCCGCTGGACACCACCGTCACCAGCGCCGTCAACGCGATGGCTCACGCAGTTGAAGCGTTGTATTCCGCCGAATCCAATCCGATCACCGACTCGATGGCAATCGAGGCACTCTCCGGGATCGCCCGTGCTTTGCCGATCGTCGTCGATGATCGGAGAAATGTGGAAGGCCGGGCCGACCTGCTGCAATCTGCCTGGTTGGCCGGAACCTGCTTGGGCACAGTCGGCATGGGACTTCATCACAAGTTGTGCCACACCCTCGGCGGCAGCTTCGGTTTGCCGCACGCCCCCACCCACACCGTTGTCCTCACCCATGCAATGGCGTTCAACGGGCCTGCCGTCCCGGAAGTGATGTCGCGAATAGCAACCGCTCTGGGTGTATCCGATGCCGCTAGCGGCGTATTCGACCTCGTCACCGCGAGCGGCGGACCGACGTCTCTGCGAGAGGTGGGAATGAGTCACGATCAGATCGGCCGTGCGGTCGAACTCGCGACCTCCGCCGCCTATCCGAATCCGCGTGAGATCACCGCGCCGGGCCTGAGCGAACTCCTCGAGAACGCCTGGTCCGGGCGTCGCCCCACCATTTTGTGAGCACGCGGGTGAGAACGAATCAGGCAGCGCCGCCACGAGGCCTGACGTGCTCGAAGATCAGAATCGTCTCGGTCGCGGCCACCGCCGGATGGGCCGAGAGGTTGTTGACGACGAAGTCCCGCAACTGCGCTGAATCCGTCGTTGCGACGTGCAACATGTAGTCGTCGACACCGGCCACGAAATACACGTTGAGCACGGAGTCCAGCTTGGCGAAGTCGTCACCGAGTCGGTTGAGGTGCGACCTCGCGTTGGCCTGCAGTCGAACTGCGATCATCGCCTGCAGATCCATTCCGAGAGCGGCGGGGTCGATGTCCGCGTGGAATCCCCTGATCACGCCGTTGTCCACCAAGGCGCGCACGCGGCCGAGGCACGTCGACGGCGCAATTCCTGCGATCGCGGCCAGCGCATTGTTCGGAATCCTCGCGTCTTTCGCCAGCTCTTCGAGCAGAACCCGGTCGACCTCGTCCAACTTCACAGCTGCCCGAACATGCTTCGGTGAGGCAGCCGTCTGGATACTGATTTTTGAACTTTCGCGCACCATAAATACAGCATAGAGAATTATCTTCACTTCTCTTCACTATCTGGTGACGAAACTTCATGCTTGGCACCTGCCATTCGAAGAAACAACAGACTCAGTTCGGAGCCGTGTCATGAAGGTCGGAATCCCCCGCGAAATCAAAAACCACGAGTACCGCGTGGCCATCAGCCCAGCAGGCGTGCACGAACTGGTCGGCCGAGGGCACGAGGTCGTCATCGAAACGGGTGCAGGCGTCGGTTCCTCCTTCAGCGACGAGGATTTCAAGGCTGCGGGCGCACAGATCCTCGGGTCCGCGGATCAGGTCTGGGCAGACGCAGATCTGCTCCTCAAGGTCAAAGAACCTATCGCAGAGGAGTATTCGCGGCTCCGTAAGGATCAGGTGCTCTTCACCTACCTGCACCTGGCGGCGTCGAAGGAATGCACCGACGCGCTCCTGGCGTCGAAGACCACCTCCATCGCCTACGAAACCGTTGTCGGTTCCGACGGTTCACTGCCGCTCCTCGCCCCGATGAGCGAAGTAGCCGGACGCCTTGCACCGCAGGCCGGCGCCTACCACTTGATGCGTCACGGCGGCGGACGCGGAGTGCTGATGGGCGGCGTGCCGGGAGTACGTCCTGCCAAGGTCGTGGTGATCGGTGCGGGAGTCTCCGGCAAGAACGCCATCGCCGTGGCCTACGGCATGCAGGCCGACGTCACCGTTCTCGATCTGTCGATCGCGCGTCTGCGGGAAATCGACGAGCTGTACCACGGCCAGGTCAAGACCATCACGTCCAACAGCCTCGAACTGGAACAGGCAGTTCTCGACGCCGATCTCGTCATCGGCGCAGTGCTGGTCCCAGGGGCGAAGGCTCCCACTCTCGTGTCCAACAGCCTGGTCGCGCGCATGAAGCCGGGTTCGGTACTGGTCGACATCGCCATCGACCAGGGCGGCTGCTTCGAGGACTCGCACGCGACCACCCACGCCGATCCGACGTACCAGGTTCACGGTTCGGTCTTCTACTGCGTTGCGAACATGCCCGGCGCCGTTCCCCGCACATCGACGTACGCGCTCACCAACGCGACACTTCCGTACGTCGTCGCATTGGCCGACAAGGGATGGAAGGCCGCCGTCGCGACTGTTCCCGGCCTGGAATCGGGACTGAGTACACACGACGGTCTGCTCTTGTCGGACAGTGTCGCAGCAGCACATGGGTACTCGGCTGCCACGCTCTGACCCCGGCGAGGAAGGCTGGAGATCGCTAGCCTTGATCCATGAGCAATCCTGACATCACGCTGAATTCCGGAACCACGATCCCGCAACTCGGCCTCGGAGTCTGGCAGGCCACCAACGACGAAACCGAGCATGCAGTGCGGTTCGCACTCGACGAGGCCGGCTATCGGCACATCGACACTGCAGCCGCGTACGGAAACGAAGAGGGCGTCGGACGAGGTATCGCCAACTCGTCCGTCGCGCGAGAGGACATCTTCCTCACCACGAAGCTGTGGAACGCGGACCAGGGCTACGAGCCGGCGTTGAAGGCTTTCGACACCAGTATCGACAAGCTTGGCGTCGACTACGTCGACCTCTACCTGATCCACTGGCCGCTGCAGGACAACGACCGCCTTCTCCGCACTTGGGAAGCACTCGAAAAGATCGCGGAATCGGGCCGTGCCAAGGCAATCGGGGTGTGCAACTTCGAGCCGCACCATCTGCAGCTTCTTGTCGATCGCGGCGGAATGTTGCCCGCCGTCGATCAGGTGGAACTGCATCCGCACCTCACTCAACACGCGATCCGGGACAAGGCCGCCGAGCACGGGATCAAGGTCGAATCGTGGAGCCCACTCGGCGGCACCAGCAACGCAGGTTGGGGTAAGGCTTCGAAGCCCAACACGCTGCTCACCGATCCGATCATCACTCGAATCGGTGACCGCCACAGCAAGACTGCCGCACAGGTCCTCATCCGCTGGCACCTTCAGAACGGCCTGATCGTCATCCCGAAATCAGTGCACGACGCTCGGATCGCTCAGAACATCGACGTATTCGACTTCGAACTCACTGATCTCGATCTGAGCGAAATCGACACTCTCGACGACGGCACGCGCGTCGGCGCGCATCCCGATGAACTCAATATCGGTGCGCCGAGCTGATCAAGCCGCTCGTTTGGTGGGGCGAAGCGCATCGATTCCGTTTCGCCTCACCATGGTTCCGAGGGTCTTCCACCACGGACGAGCTGGATCCGGCTCGTTGCCGTCGCCCATTCTGTGCAACTGATCGGTGTGCCACTGCAAGTCGAGTGCACCGTCGAGCATCGAGATGTCGGCAACCTTCCCCAACAATTTTCGCGCTCCAAACTCGACAGTCGGGACGTTCAATCGTTCCCGATCCGATTCCAGGAGAACGCTTGCCGCGTCGGGAATGGTGATCGTCGGCCGGCCGAGGCCGATCACGTCGCACGCGCCGGAAGCGAGTGCCTCGACCATCGCCGATCGCGAGCGGAAGCCGCCCGTGACTGCCAACGGAATGTCGCCGGCGATCGCCCGGACAGTCTCGGCATATTCGAGAAAATATGCTTCTCGGTCACGAGTGCTCTGCTTCTGCGCTTTACCCATCATGGCCGGCGACTCGTAGCTGCCACCGCTGATCTCGATGAGATCCACCGACTCTTCGGTCAACGCGCGCACTACTTCTCGCGACTCGTCTTCGGAGAAGCCACCGCGCTGAAAATCAGCCGAGTTGAGTTTGACCGAGACCGCGAATCCGGGAGCAACGGTAGAGCGTATGCGCCGAACGATCTCGATCAGAAAGCGTCGGCGACGCTCGGGATCTCCACCCCACTCGTCCGTGCGCTGATTGGACAACGGCGAAAGGAACTGCGCAACAAGATAACCGTGCGCTGCGTGTATCTGCACGCCTCCGAATCCCGAGGACTCGGCGACGCGAGCGGTTTCCGCGAACCTGTTGATGATGTCTTCGATCTCGGCGGTCGAGAGTTCTCGCGGCGCAGCCATTCCCGGGATCTTCAGCGCGATCGGACTCGGGCCGACCGGGCGGCCCCTGCTGGCAATCGGGTTGGATTGTCGCCCTGGGTGGTTCAGCTGCATCCAGATCTCGGCGCCGCCGTTCTTGGCAGTCTTGGCCCAAGCCGTCAGCGCTTCGGCATCTCGATCGTCGTCGACCACGACGTTGCCCGGTTCGGCGATCTGAGATCGATCGACCATGACATTGCCGGTGATCAGCAACCCGAATCCGCCGCTGCCCCAACGACCGTACAGAGTTTCCAGTCGGGTGGACGGTCCATGTGTCCGGTCCCCCAGAGCCTCGCTGAGCGCAGCTTTCATGGTCCGATTTCGCAGTATCTGCCCACAGGGCAAAGTCAGCGATTCTCCGAGCGTGGTCATGAATGCCTCTCGCGTGAATGGGGGAAGAAGGTCAACGGCGGGGCGCAGAACCGAAGTGCCGCTTGGTATCGCGTACGAAGCTCGAGAAGATCAGTGAGTTGACCGGCAGACCGCCGCGTACCGCGAGCGACAGCTTCGGACGCGGTGAGAATGCAAAGGTCCACTGCAGTCTCGAGCCCACTGCAAGTTCGTCGACGCGGTAGTCCTCGGCAAAGGATTGGAACAGTGGAACATTCGACTGCTCGACGTAGAACGAGTGCCGACGCGTTTCGTCGTCCCAGGTGATGAACTTTTCGCGCATCTGCATCGCACCACCGCCCACCTCCGCGATTCGCCGTGTGCCGACACCGTACGGGCGAGGCGAGGTGTAGTGAACTTTCGTGAGCAGCCGGCACCACGACAACGGTTCATCCGCAGTCAGACCGGCCCAGACGTCATCCGGTTCGGCGGCGAGATCGATCGAGTACGTGAAGATATGCGGTGCCGTGTCGAAGAAATCGACACCGACCGGTTCGAGGTCGAACCAATGTGTCATCGCCCGCTCCTGCCCAATTAGCCGTTACATGAAGTTACGGATACTCGACGACCGAAGTCAACCCCCGAGCGCTCAGCTCGACCACGCTTGCGAACGCGAAAGCCCCTGCAGCGAAGCGATGACCTGTTCGAGCGGTTCGATACTTCGAGTCGTCTGGCATACAGCCACGGCACCTTCGACCGACGTGATCGTCAAATTTGCCATCGATTTTGCTTGCACTGCAGGATAACCCGCGGCTTCGAGTTGTGATTCGATCAACTTCTGCCATCCCAGCAAGACTTCAGCTGCCACTTCCGCGACCTCCGGTTCGCTGGCACGGGCCAATCCGCCGGCAATCACCGGACAGCCGATCGCGAAGTCCGAGCGCGTGAGATTGAGTCGCCAGATGTCGCCGACCGCTTCGATCACGTCGGCAGTGGAACCGGTAGCCGCAGCCGAGCTGATTCGTCTGGTGATGATCGCGCCGGCCGCGCGCACGGCTTCGACCATCAACTCGGTCTTACCGCCAGGAAAGTGGTGGTAGATCGACCCACGGGGTGCGCCGCTGTGCTTGATGACGTCGCTGAAGGACGTCGCGTCGACACCGTTGCGGCTGATCAGTTCAACCGCACTGCGAATCATGCGATCACGTGAGCTCAGCTCTGCCATGTCACAGATCCTTCGGCCGTCGGTACACCTGTCGACTCATACGCTACGTTATGTATGACGACCTACATAGTGATGGGATGAAACAATGAGTGACGAGACAACAGCGACCGTCGATCCGGCGCAGATGACAGGCCTCGAACTTCTCCGCTGGATGGGGACACAAGTCAACGATCGCCCGAGCATCGGGCGCCTCCTCGGGATGGAGATGCGCGAGGTCAACGAAGGATCCGTGAGCTTCGCTCTGACGCCGCGCGCTGATTTCAGCAATCCCCTCGGCACGGTCCACGGCGGCATCTGCGCAACGCTGCTCGACTCGGTCATGGGCTGCGCGGTACACACCATGCTTCCGGCCGGCGTCGGATATACGACCCTCGAACTCAAGCTCAACTACATCCGCACCGTGCCTCTCGACGGCGATGAACTGACCGCACACGGCAGTGTCATTCACGTGGGTGGGCGTACCGCGACCGCGGAGGGCAAGGTACTCGACAAGGACGGCAAGTTGGTGGCGCATGGAACCACGACGTGCATGATCTTTCGCTAAGCCCGACGTGAGCAGGGCGCGAGTGCCGATGTACGATCGGCTCGTGACCCTGCTCACTGCGCACCTCTGGTGGCCCGACCGCTGACGGTCAGCCGCAACTGCGTGCTGCCCGGACCGATATCGGGTGGTCCAGCAGGCTCCTCTCAGGATCCCCGATCCGGCAAATGCCGTACGCGTCGTCGCTGCGACCGCCAAGATCAGGTACCGAATCCACGAAGGAGAGTTAGTTGACCACCACCCCACTCAACCGTTCGCTCGAGCCTTTGGGCGTCTCCGTCCCGTCGAAAGTGCCGACGCACTGGTACAACTTGGCGGCCGACCTCCCCGAGCCTGTTCCCCCGCACCTGCATCCGGGCACGCGGGAGCCGCTCGGCCCCGAGGACTTGGCGCCGCTGTTCCCGATGAATCTCATTGCGCAGGAAGTCGCAACCGAGCGCTACATCGAGATCCCGGAGACGGTTCGCGAGATCTACGGCATGTGGAGGCCTTCTCCCCTGTTCCGTGCACACCGACTCGAGCGCGCTCTGGGCACACCCGCCCGTATCTACTACAAGTACGAAGGCGTGAGCCCGGTCGGTTCACACAAGCCGAATACTGCTGTCGCGCAGGCTTACTACAACGCAATCGAGGGAACCACCAAGCTCACCACCGAAACCGGTGCGGGCCAGTGGGGTGCGTCGCTGTCGTTCGCGGGCGCACTGCTCGGACTCGACGTCGAGGTGTGGCAGGTTCGCTCCTCCTTCGATTCGAAGCCGTACCGACGCATCCAGATGGAGGCGTACGGCGGAATCTGTCACCCGTCGCCTTCCGACCTGACGGAAGCCGGACGCGCACTGCTGAAGTCGCATCCAGACACCACCGGCTCACTTGGCATGGCCATCAGTGAGGCCGTCGAGGTTGCCGCGCAGGATCCGAACACGCACTACTCACTCGGTAGCGTGCTGAACCACGTCATGCTGCACCAGACCGTGATCGGTCAGGAAGCAATGGTCCAGCTCGAAGAAGCTGGCGACGCCATCCCCGACACCGTGTTCGGTTGCGCCGGTGGCGGTTCCAACCTCGCCGGACTCACCTTCCCGTTCCTGGGACGAAACCTTCGCGAAGGCACCAAGACTCGTCTGGTCGCCTGCGAGCCTTCGGCATGCCCGTCCCTCACCCAGGGCGAGTACCGCTACGACTTCGGTGACGTCGCCGGTCTGACGCCGCTGCTCAAGATGCACACTCTCGGCAAGGACTTCGTTCCCCCTGCGATCCATGCCGGCGGCCTCCGCTACCACGGTATGTCGCCGATGGTCTCGCATGCGGTCAACCTCGGACTCATGGATGCGATTGCCGTCGATCAGGACGACGCACTCCAGGCCGGTCTGATCTTCGCCCGCGCCGAAGGAATCATCCCGGCTCCGGAATCGACCCACGCAGTTGCCGGCGCCATCGCTCACGCTCGTGCCGTCACCGAACCGGAGGTGATCGTTATCGGTCTTTCGGGCAACGGTCAGTTGGATCTCCCGGCGTACTCGCCCTACGTCTGACGCCGCCGGTGTGGTGGACTCGTGTGTACGAGGCCACCACACTTCGTCACACCGAGCACGTTCTCTATTCGTATCCCAGCTCGTCGACGGACCGGACAGTGATCGAACTTGTCCCCAACACGGTACCGGGGGCTATCCAAGGATCTTCCGGAGCGGCGCCCGCGACCCGTCGTTCGCCGATGAACTCGCCGGTACCCGGATCGATGATCAAGTCGCGACGCTCGCGAACGCCGTTGAGCCCGAGTGCGATTCCGACCCGACCGTCGAGGGTGGTCTGTTCCACGGTCTCCACACCATCGATTCCGGCGATCGCGCGATACCACTGCGCTTTGACATCTGGCGGCATCATGCCGGCTCTCAGTATTTCAATCGCGATGTGGAACATCGCTTCCGGCGTCGAACCGCGCGGCGCCGTGTAGTCGCGCAACCATCGAAGCAACCCCTCGGGGTCAGCGGGCAGCGACCGATAGAAGTTGGGGTCGTCCCAGTCGTCCGGAACGCAGTTGATGTTGTCGCGATTGTCGTCGAAGAATCTGCCGCAGCGGGCACGCCATTCCCCGTTTCGGGTTTCGTCGATGTAGAGAGCTGATTCACTCTCCGGCGTCGTGCCGCCGAGCCACCGCGACTGGCCAGTTGACCGCCGCTCGAGCCATTCTTGTGTTTCGTCTGCCGGAATCCATAGCTGCGAACGGGTTTCGAGCAGGTAGGTGTAGCCGTTGCGTGGAGCGTCGGGACCTGCTTCGTAGGGAGATCCGAACTCCATCCCCTGTTGGACCCACGCGTGCTCCTCGACGAGTCGAAACGGTCCCTGTCGAGCGGAGGTCATCTCGATCGATTCGAGCGAGCGCGCGGCTTGTTGTAGGACGTGTTCGGCGGAGGCGAGTTCGATGGAAGGCACCGGCAGCGACGCACCACCCGTAGTGCCTGTCTGCTCTGCAGGTGTGAACTGCACCAGCACCGCAGCCAGGCAGACGGCCATGAGCACCGCGGCACCGGCGTAGACCGAAGCGGGCACGCGCCGCAGAGCAAACCTGCGACTGGGTACCGGCGGAGAACTTTCCGCCGCTTCCGCGTCGGCGAGGACCCGATTCCGGATCGCTGCCAACGCGTCGACGTCCGGCTTGTCGAGCGCATCGCGGAGTTCGAGCAACGTGTCGTCCAGGGGATCGGTCCGAGGATTCGGCATCAGTTCTCTCCCGAGGCTTGTTGGAGGTTTTCGGAGTCGAGCAGCAAAGTCCGCAGGCGAGTACGCGTGCGGTGCAGCCTGGACCGGACAGTGCTGGCCGGCACGGACAGGATCTCCGCGATCTCGGCCGGTTCGAGATGGGCCCAGGACGAGAGGAGGAGCACGTCGCGTTCGTCCTCGGTCAGCTCGGCGAGGGCCGACGCGATCACCTCGAGGCGACGGGACGCGTCCACCCGAGCCGTGACAAGGTCTTCCGGCGCAGTCTCGGACACGACGCGTTCGCCATGTACCCGCGCGAATGCGCGTTCGGCGCGATCCTGGGAACGAAAGTGTGCCCGGAGCAGGGTGTGGGTAATGCCGAACAGCCAAGCTCGAACGGGAGCCCGACCAGCGTCGTAGGTGGATCGACGATCGATTGCGACGGCAAAAGCCTCAGCGACGAGGTCGTCGGCGTGATGTT
Source organism: Rhodococcus sp. NPDC056506 (assembly GCF_042794945.1). Classification (NCBI taxonomy): domain Bacteria; kingdom Bacillati; phylum Actinomycetota; class Actinomycetes; order Mycobacteriales; family Nocardiaceae; genus Rhodococcus; species Rhodococcus sp. NPDC056506. The sequence goes on from NZ_JBHTSW010000005.1 coordinate 59,532, forward strand.
CGCCGGCTCGAGCGCACACGTACCGGCGAAGATCTGCGGCATGGGCGTCGAAGAGCTGAGCGAAGACCTCCGCCACGCGCGGGCCGTGCAGGTCCGGGTCCGGTGTGGCGCGATCACCGGGCGGGTTCGAAGATGTCACGGTGATACTTGGTCGGTGCGGCCCGTAGCGTCCCCGGGGTGGCGGAACGGGTAGCGATGACGACCCACGATCCGCACTTTCTCCCGAGCTTTCACCATGCGCAGCAGTCGGTCCTCAGTCTCTTGGTCGGAGACCAAACGCTACCCGGCACTGACGCGAGGTAGGCCTTGGGAGCGATCTCGCGGCCAGGATCAAGCCCGGCGGGCAGCGAAACGAACCGTTCAGTTTGCTCGATCGGTTACGGTCTTTCGATGCAGCTTCGGTTGAAGGAACACTGGAAACTGGTCGCCCTCGGGTTGGCGTTGATCGTGGCGATCGCGTTCATCGTCGTATCGGCACTCTCCGACTCCACTGAAGCGGCCTCGCCGAAGCAGAAGTCAGGCGGTCCAATCGTCGAGCAGGGCGTTGTCGACGTGGACCTCTCCGATCCTCCGCAACAAGCCTGGGAACTCGATGTCCGAACCCTCACGGATAACTCCGGCGACGTGTTGTTGTCGATGCCTTCCGGCCTCGATCGCTACTACGGCTACGGAAACACGTACCAGGTCGGTGACGTGCTGGTGGCCGCGACGGCTTATCCCCTGCCCAAGACCGACGAGTCTTCGTCGGGCCAGGGAGTCGGTGACGTCTCACTGGTCGGTGTGAATCCCGACGACGGAAGTCCGCTGTGGAAAACACGAATCGGCGGAGTCATCGGCCAGTGCAGCCAACAGAACGAGTCCACGATCATCGCGTGCTGGGGCGATCGACGAATGATCTTTGTCGATACCGCGACCGGAACTCTGTTGTCCGACCTCGGAACCGACTTCGATCTCAGTGGTGCCGCCATCACCGGAGACACTGTGTACACGTCCGGCGAGAGAGTGGACGGAACCGTTCGCACACGAATTCTTGCCAGCGGCAACACCACCGATGTGACGGCCAACTTCGTTCGCACCTTCGAACCAAGTGAAAGGTTCGGATCGGTCTACACGATCCCGAGCACCAACACGGTCATTGCGATGGAACAGGGCGATGGCGGGGACCCACAGTACCGCTATCGAATCTACGATCTGGATTCCGGCGCAGAACGATTCAGATTCGAGGGTGATTCGCTCGTCCCTGCCGGGAACGGATTGTTCCTCACCAGTGTCGGTGGCAGATCAGGCTATGTAGGAACCCAAAACCTTTTGGCTTCCGACGGATCCACGATTCGTGCGATACCGATTCCCTCTTCCTCGTCGTCGTCCTACCCGAGTAAGCCCTCGACAGCGGTGCCGATGTTTCTCGGCGACGGCGCCTACGACCCGGAGTCCGGTGACGAACTTTGGCGCAGTTCACAAATCGTCAATACCGAGATGGCCGGGACGGGAAGCGCCATTGCCGCAGTGGTAGGAAAGACAATCCTGGTCACCTCACCGGAGACCCGCACAATCTCGGGTCTCGACGTCGAGAGTGGTCGACAGCTGTGGCAGACACCCTGGCAAGACGCGTACTGGGTTCGAAACGGAGCGACCGATGGCGACCACTTCGTCTTCAGCGACTACACCGGCATGCACGCAATCCGGGCTCGCGACGGAAAGATGATGTGGTCGGTTCCCCTTCCGCCAGAAGTCGATCCGCGCGGAGTTGTCGTCTCGAATGCCGGCAAAAACGTGTCGTTCTCCTGGCAGAACCATTTCACCGTTTGGCGATAGGCCGGCAACATCACCGATACCGTGTCGTACTGACCAGCCTGCTCACCAACAAGCAAGTGGATAGACGTGCAGCAATCAACGTCCACAATCCGATCTTGCGCATTTGTTCAATATCGGGGGAACGATCTCGGACAACTGCATATATCTCCGCGACTCCAACTTCGGAAAGATCAGACCAGACCTGCAGTGAAGGGGTGCGTACACATCGCTCCGACTAAGGTGCCTGATCCACTCCAACCATAAAGGGAGCCAACGGGAATGGACGCGAAATCCTCTGTTCGCAGTCGGCAAAAAATAGTCCAGTTTGCGCGCAAACATCTGCGTACTGGAGGACCGGACTCAGACCAAATTCGTCGTCATTTCGGTTTGCAAAAACGCGCGTTCTTCACACAGCTCGACACTCATCTCGACGATTCTGCACTTTCAATGCCCGAAAAAGTTGCACTCCGCCGCATCTGCCGACAAGAAAATAGAAGATGCCCGATCAAACGTATGAACATCTCAGCAGGACAAGCCGACTCATCCCGGCCGATGAGCGACGCGCTGCCTTTCCCACCCCCTGAACCATCCCGCTTGATGATCGAAAGCCGCCAACTACGTTGAGCCGCTGGATTCTTCCGCTGTCCCTCTTCTCGGATCGGGATCATCGGAGATCCAACAGTCGCGCGACTTTCAGGCTCAAATGCAAGGCCAACCGGTCGTCGCCGTTTGCCAGGTCTGCGCGTGTTATCTCCTGAATTCGCCGCAACCGATAGTACAAGCTCCCCCGATGCACACAGAGCGCCTCGGACGTTCGCTTTACGTCACCGGCATTGTCCAAAAAGCTCTCCAGCGTCGCGAGTAGGGCCTCACTCTTGGTGTCCTCATGGCTGAGCAAGGACTGCAGCCCAGAATGAATACTGTTCTCGAGCCGATCCTCCGACAGTTCGGCCAGAAGGCCGTAGACACCGAGATCCCGATACCGCACAACATTTCCGAGCACCTTGACGACCTGGGCCACATCTGCGGAACGCCTGGACTCTTCGTAGGATTCGCGCACGTCTGCAACCGAGGTTCGCGATTCACCGATACCAACCCAACAGTCCAGGTTCTGACGCCCACTTTCAGACAAGATTCGCTTTTGGGCTGCAACGATCAGCGAGTCCAGATGGGTATGCGTCGAGCGTTCGGCCACCGATACGATGAGCAGACTGTGGTCGGGGCGGTCGAGTTGGATTGCACTGTTCCGCGGGAGCCTCCGCCGAAGCTGATCGACGCCGACGGCAACACTCAGACGATCTCTTTCGGTCAATGTCGACCGGTCGACAGGACCGAGCAACATAGTGACCACGACTGCTGGACCCGCTGCCAACAAGCCCCCCTCGGCCAACCTGTTTGCCGCGTCCTCGCGGAGCGACCGCTCGCCGGAAAGTACGTCACGAGTAAGTTCCCGCTCCCGACTTCGAGACAACTCGTCCAGTAGCTGTTCTCGGTGAAGGATCGTTGCTGCCGCGTCAGCCGTGCGCCTCAAGACCTCGGCTTGATCCTCGTCAACGTCGCCCTCCGAAGTCAACAGCCAGACGAAGCCCAGCAGCGCATTGCGGTACCGGATCGGCATCCCGACCCGGCCAAGGGTCAGCCCTAGTTCCTCGTTGACGGGAACAGCGAAGACATCAAGGGCTTCACGGCCTCCACTCGAGAAAATGAAGTCTACGATCTCACGTGAAACATTTCGCTGTAGAACGGAATTCATCCTGACGGGATCAACGGCACTGTCATGGGAGTTGTACGCGAGTAGACGGATCTGTGCATCATCGATCGCAACGGAACGGTCGAGACGGCGCCCGGTGGTGTCCACCAAATGCTGTAGTTCTCCGGCCATGGTCGAACTGTACGAGTTGCGCTCTCCTTTTTGCAACAAATGACCAAATCTATCGTCGGCATTTTGCACAAATGCCAGTGATGCAACTAACTTTCGCACCATAAGCTCGCTTCATGCCGAAGCACTCGAGACCCGGAACGTCTTCACTCGGTCTGCGACCCGGCAGACGTGGCATCGAGAGGTCGGACGTTCAGCAGCGACGAGATCTGTTGCAGCCGTGAGATTTGCAAAGTTGAGCCCGAGGCCCGCCCGGCACGAATTCCCTCTGGCAAAGTCGCCTCCGACCCGAAATCGACAATGCCCTACGTTCACCAGTTCAATGTCGGATCCCACCGACCTCTTTCAATTTCGAATACCTCGAATGACGACTGTGACGTCACAAAAACGTTGCCATTCAGCATATCCCGAGAGGAATCAGTATGACCGGCACAGCAAATGCTCCTGTAGAGCAGGAGACCACGACTTCACCGGAACGTCGATCCGCGCGCCGTAGGGCCCTGATTGCCGGCGCGACAGGCAACATCGTCGAATGGTTCGATTTCACGATCTACGGATTCACAGCCGCAGTTCTCGCGACAGTGTTCTTCCCTCCGGAGTTCGGCAGTGGCGCACTGCTTGCCACCTTCGCTCTTTACGGAGTCGCATTCTTGGCCAGACCTGCCGGCGGCATCTTCTTCGGAAGACTGGGTGACCGTCTCGGCCGACGGAGATCATTGTCCCTGGCAATCACGCTCATGGGCTGCTCGACGGCGGCTATCGGTCTCCTACCGACATACGCTTCGATCGGTGTTGCCGCACCGCTGTTGCTGCTGCTGTGCCGATTGGTTCAAGGATTCTCGGCCGGGGGCGAATACACCGGAGCTGCCACCTTCGTCGTCGAGCATGCGCCGTCCCACCGCCGAGGCTTGTACGCAGGGATAATCAGTTCTTCGTCGTTCGTCGGCAGCATCTTGGCCACGGTCACAGTCTTGTCATTCAGCTCGGTCGGCGCTGAGCACTTCGCCGACGGAGGATGGCGTTGGCCGTTCATCATCGGAGGCGTTGTCGCCATGGTGGGTCTGTTCATGAGGCTTGCCGTCGAGGAGACTCCGGCGTTCAAGGAAATGCAAGAAAACGATTCCCTTCCAACCCGCCCACTGGCAGATCTGTTCCGCAATCACTGGCGGACTCTGCTCACGTCCTTCGTGTACTTCGCCTCGCTCGGTGTCGTTACTCATATGCTGCTCGGCTACATGCCGACATTTCTGGTTCTCTCAGCCGATGTTCCGAGCACGGTTGCACTGCTGATGACAACCGGCGCTTTGGTTCTCGCAGTCCCGCTGTTCATCTTCTTCGGCGCCACAGTCGACCGAATCGGCCGGAGGCCACTCGTCAGAATCGGGATGGTGATGTCAGTTTTCGTATCGGTGCCCAGCTACATGCTCATCGGCACCGGGAATGCTTTCGCGATTGCCGTTGCCCTGGCCGCTCTGGTCGTCGCGCTCTCCTTACTTGCTTCCGCTTTGCTCGTAATTCTCGAAATGATGCCGACGCATGCGCGATTCACCGGCACGGCAATCCCTTACAACGTCGCGTATGCGCTCTTTGCGGGAACTGCGCCTCTGGTGTGCGCATCGTTGGTCAACGCCACAGGAAGCAATCTGTCGCCGGCCTTCTACGCAACCGCCATCGCTTTGATCGCGCTTCCCATTCTGTGGCGAGGGATTCCGGAAACGAAAGACCGGTCAGCCACGCAGAGCAGTTCGACGAAACATTTCTGACAATGGGCGCGCCATGGTTGCGATTTTTTGCGCAGCTGTCGATAGCGTTCCGCGTGCCGCCGAGCGAGAGTTGAGGATGACGATCTTCTGGGCCTTCAGGTGCGAAATCAGGCAAGGCAGAGCCCATTCCGAGAAGTCGGGGTGCGGCTCTCCAGAGGAGGTCGAAGCCGTCAGGCTTACCAAGAACCCAAGCTCGCCAGTCGAAGAGATGCGCTTTCGACCTGGCGAAGCCACAAGAAGGAGGGGCCGAAAGTGCCTAACAACAAGACCGACGCAGTTGTCGTCGGAGCTGGAGTAATCGGCAGCTCCATCGCTTATGAACTGGCCGCTCGAGGTTACGAAGTCCTGGTCATCGACAAGTCTGGCGGTCCGGGCTACGGCTCGACCAGTGCATCCAGTGCGGTTATCCGGTTCAACTACTCCACATTCGACGGTATGGCTGCAGCTTGGGAGTCGCTGCATTGCTGGCAAAACTGGAACGAGCATCTCAACGCGACAGTCGACGGCGCGCTTGCGAAGTTTCGGCAATGCGGAATGGCACTGCTCGACGTCGACGTCGCACCCCACGCGCGCACGATTGGATTATTCGAGAAGATCGGAATCGACTACCAGCTCTGGGACGCAACGACACTCGTCGAGAAAATTCCCGGTATCGACGCAGGTAAATACTATCCGCCCAAGCCAGTCGACTCGGAGTCATTCTTCGCAGATGCGGAAACCACGCTCGGAGCGCTGTACACACCTCAGGCGGGGTTCGTCGACGACCCGCAACTGGCCGCCGCGAATCTTGCTGCGGCAGCACGTTCGCACGGTGCGGTTTTCGCGTACAACACGCGTGTGGTGGCAGTCGAGCAGTTGTCTGACGGCATCTGGCAGTTAGGGCTCCACGACGGGGAAAGTGTGAAATCCAAGATTGTCGTCAACGCTGCCGGCCCCTGGTCGGGAGAGTTCAACAAGCTGTCGAATGTCGGGTCCGACTTCAAGGTTTCGGTTCGGCCCTTGCGTCAGGAGGTCCATCACGTCACCGCACCCACTGGGTACAACGACGACGAGATCCTCGGCCCGATGATCGCCGATTTGGATCTCGGAACCTACATGCGAGCCGAACCTGGGAACGGTTTCCTTGTCGGCGGGACCGAACCGGATTGCGATCCGCTCGAGTGGATCGACGATCCTGATACCGCGAACCCGAATCGCACTGTTGCCCGGTTCGAAGCGCAAGTTTTCCGCGCCGCCAGACGTTTCCCCAGCTTGGAAGTCCCGTCACAACCGAAAGGTATTGCCGGCGTGTACGACGCAGCATCTGATTGGACCCCGATCTACGACAAGACAGATAAACGAGGTTTCTACGTCGCCATGGGCACCAGCGGAAACCAATTCAAGAATGCGCCCATCGCCGGGCGCCTCATGTCCAGGATCATCGACCAGGTGGAAGCTGGACACGATCACGACGCTGATCCCCTGACCTATGTCGGGATGCACACCGGGCTCGAAATCGACCTCGGCGCATTCTCCCGCCTTCGGGCACCCAATGCCGAGTCGACCGGGACCGTCATGGGCTAGAAGTGTTGTCCGGCTTGGAGAATCGATAGCCTCGACAACTGAATAGACACGGCTGTGGGTGTCCACCACCTCGTGGACGCCCACAGCCGACTTCTCCTTCAACGGCGTCTACGGAAAATCGCCCGTCGAACGTGTCGGCGTGCACATCGTCGCCGGGACGAACAGCTACCGTGCATGGCATTTTTTCAAGTAGCTCAGGAACGATGCCTGCAGCCCGGTGACATGCGTCTCGTGCAACAACGCGGTCGAAACATCCTGCGACCACCCCGTGCCGTGCAACTGCTCCACGACAGCGAGAACGTTACGTGCCAGTCCGCGATAGATCGGAATGGGCCCTGTCAGTTCGGCTTCGTTCAGCGTGACGTGCAGCTGCGGCACAACTGAGCCCACGCCGCGCTCCGGCCGGGCCTCGACCAGTGTGTGGATCTGGCTGTCGGCGTTCACAACTCCGGGACTACCCGCACCGAAGGTCGCGAATGGGGGCGCGTCGCGCAGCCATGCGTAGAGGGCGAAAAGGCCTCCGTACGAGTACCCGAAGAGTCCGTGCCCGGACTCGCTGACACGTAGCTCCGACGAGTACAGGTGAGGGTGGAGTTCGTTGGTCAGGAAGTCGAGGAAGACGTCCGCGTGGGTGTCTGCCAGCTCCTCGAGGTAGGCGTCCACGTACTCCTGGGTCATTGCACCCGAGTCACGAGCAGCGGCAAGAGTAGCCGTCATTTCTTCGCCTACCGGTTCCCCGGGCGGCACGAGATCGCGGTTGCGGAGCCGTGCCCAGTTGGCGGCTTCCTCACCGGCATATCCGACACTGACCTGGATGTACGGGGCGACCGTCAGGTACGGGTCTGCCTGCGTGACGATGAGCGGGGCGGTAAGACCTACAGCCCAGTTGCCGTCCATCACGTAGATCAGCGGTAAGGGATCCGTGGAGTCCGCGTAGCCGGGGGGTGTGGTCACCCAGACGCCGTAGCTGTGCCCCGACTTCGCCGTTATTTCGAAGTACTCCGTGTCTGCAAAACATCCGTGCAGCATTGCGCTCATCGAACGTCTCCCTTGACGATATTGCCGGACTTCACGACGAGAACAGCCATCTCCGGATCGGCGAACACCTTTGCGTCTCGGAGTGGGTCTTGCTGCCAGGCAACCATGTCCGCCTGCATACCGACGCGGATCCTCCCGACAGTTTCCCCGATACCGAGAATGTCGGCATTGACGCTGGTGGCCGAAACGAGTGCATGCATCGGCGACTCCAACTCCGCGCGCAAGCGCAACTCCTCACCTCGGCGCTTTTGGTGCGGCCCGATGAGGTCCGAGCCCAGGCCGATCCTCAGGCCTGCTGCGCGAGAGACCGCGAGTGCCGAGGCCATGCGCTGACGGACTCCGGCGGCGCGGTCTCGTATTGCGGGGTCCAGGTCCATGCTCTCGGTGTCCGTCAACTGCTCGACCACAGCGAAGGTGGGGACCAGAGCCACGTCGTGCTCGCGCATCAACTGAGCAGTCTCTTCGTCGATGTCGGTGCCATGTTCCACGCACCGGACACCGGCCCGCACTGCGTTGCGAATGCCCGCATTGTTGTGCGCGTGCACCGTGACGTAGGTGCCGCGCGACGCTGCTTCTTCCACTGCCACGGAGATTTCCTCAACGGTGAACTGTGTGTCGGTGAGGCGGTCATGGCCTCCGACGACACCACCGGTGACGCACAGTTTCAGAAATGTTGCCCCTCGGCGGAACGACTCGCGCACGTTGCGTCGTAGCTCGTCGGCATTACCCGACATCAAGGACAAGGCGCAGAGCCCTGGAATGTGGTGCATGTTCCACAGCTCGGTCGGCTCCCATGCGGCCCCGTAGTAGCCGTGCCCACCGGTCTGGCACTGCACAGGACCACACGAGAGGACACGCGGACCACGCACCTTGCCGCTCGCAATAACGTCGACGACTCCGCCGTCGATGCCACCGACGTCTCGCACCGTGGTGAAGCCCGCGTCAAGGGCATGGCCCGCGGTGGCGAAGATGCCAGCAGCCAGTTCGGCTGCCGAGAGCTCAAACCCGAATTGCCTTCGGATCGGACTCGAAATGCCCAGGTGGACATGGGCATCGATGAGCCCCGGAGTCAGAAGCATGCCGTCCAAGTCAACCGTGGTCGAACCCGACGGTGCCTGTCCGATCGCGGTGACAATGCCGTCGCTCACGCACACGTCGACTTCGACCGGGTCGGTACCCGATCCATCCGCGACCATGCCGCCGGCAAACCATACGTCAGTCAAAGGGACCTCCCGAGCATTGGAAACCACTCTCCTAAACACTGGTGAATTCGATATGCGGTACCGTACTCAACAGTGGTGAACCCGTCAATGGAGGTAGCGTGAGATCGCCGGTTGGGGAGGGTCGAGAGCGACTGCTACAGGCACTGTTCGACGAGTTCGGTGAAACCGGCCCAAGCCCGAAGCTGTCGATGCGCCAAGTAGCGGAGCGACTCGGAGTGCACCACACGCTGCTGACCTATCACTTCGGATCACGACCGGGTCTCCTCAGCGCCGTGCTGTCGGAAGCTCGCCGCCGTGACAACCTCGTCATCGCCGCGATGGGCAGAGATCTCGGGTTCGCAGCCCTGTGCAGGGCGATCTGGACCTTCTACTCGAACGCCGAGCACGAAGATCGAAGCCGCACCTTTTTTCACCTGGCCGGACTTGCGGTCTACGAGCACAAAGCATTTCAAGATTTCGCCGCCGACCTCGACGATTTGGCGCACCTGCTCGAAGCGGCGGCCCTCCGCGAAGGATTCGCAGTGGTGGACGCAAAGCAGCAGAGCATCATCGCAACCGCATGTCTGCGAGGACTGCTGCTGCAGAGGTTGCTCACCCCCGACGCCGAGGTCGACGCGGCAGCCGAGCGCTTCATCACCTCGTTGACAGCGTCCACCACGTAAGCCCCTCACACACAATCGATCACCCCGTTCGAGATCACCAACGCGGGGGCGTTTCACCATGCGCTCGGGCATGTTTCGGCGCGAGATGGTTCCTTGAACCTCGGTTGAATGGTGGTCGATCGCACTTTCGACATCTGTACCAGCGAACTGTCGAAAGATGCGACAAGTGAATGTATCCCGGCTCAGCAGACACACGACATCATCGACAAGTCCGATGATTCACATGAGTTTCGAAAGTCAGGATCGAATTGTGACCGTTACCTTCCGAGCCGCAGAACTGAACAGCGCAAGCGGGATCTTTCAGCAAGCACTGCTCGGCCAACCCAGTGCAGAGCCACTCGGCGGAGACATCATCACCCGTGCAGACGTCGAGTTCACCAGCGATGACGGGCGCATTCAATCCGGAGTCTGGGAGAGCGAACCGGGAATGTCGCGGTGGGAGTTCCTCACCCGCGGCGAGATCATCACCATCGTCTCCGGCGCCATGACCGTCGAGGAGGACGACGGCGATCCCGTACATCTCATTGCCGGTACGAGTGCAATCTTCCCCATCGGATGGAAGGGTACATGGATGGTCACCGAGACCGTGCGCAAGGTGTTCGTCGTATACAACGTATGACCAAGAGAATCAGCAAGATCCGACTTTCACGGCCCGTCGTACGGACGGATCTCACGACGCAGTCCACTTGCCCTGAGCACCTGCCGCTGAACTCCCGCCCTCACGGAATCCTCGGTGCCGATCACTCTCACATGGTTTCTGGCACGAGTGATCGCCGTGTACAACAACTCCCGGGTCAGCAGTGACGACGCTTCGGCCGGCAACATCACCGATACCGTGTCGTACTGGCTGCCCTGGCTCCGGTGAATCGTCATCGCGTAGACGGTCTGCACCGACGAGAGTTGGCTCGGGTGAAGCAGAAACGCATCACTACCACGCTGGAAGGCGGCAATGGGAACGCCATCCTCACGCTGCACGATCACCCCGGCGTCCCCGTTGTAGATCTTGGCCTCGTAGTCGTTGGCCGTCACGAGCAGCGGCTGGCCCGGATACCACCGCGTCGGGTCCAGGAATTGTCCTGATGCCGTGCCGACCCACTCCATCGCCTGTTGCGCCCACCGCCCGACACCGTACGGCCCGTCACGATGGGCGCACAGAAGGCGGTGCGATTCCAGGCCTTTCAGTGCGCCGATCGCATCACCCACTTCAGCCGACGCCGTCACCACCTCTGAACTCGCGACGATGTCGGCGCGCAGTGCGTCAACGTCCTCGGGCGAATGGAAGGAGACGGCAGGATCGCCACTACGCAGGATGCGCAGAACCTCAGCGGAATCTCCAGCTCGAACTGCCCGGGCCAACAGGGCGATAGTTCCGTCGAAGCGGCGTCCACGGGAGAGTTGAATGATCCCGCCCCGCAGACGATCCTGTTCATCCGTACTCAGCGCCTCTTCGGAACCAGTGGCCGTGAGATCGTCACCCACCAACTGCGTCAGCGCCGGATTTCCACTGACTTCTACCGGGCGGGCGACAAGATCAGCAAGAACAGCGCCAGCGTCGACGGACGTCAACTGATCGGGATCGCCGACGAGCAGTAGCCGGGCATCGGGGCGAACGGCCTCGAGCAGGCGCGCCATCAACGTGAGCGAGACCATCGACGTCTCGTCGACGACGACCACGTCGTAGGGAAGCCTGTTGGTGGCATTGTATTTGAAGCGACTCGAACTCCCCCGCTGCCAACCGAGCAACCGATGCAACGTCATCGCCGCGAGTTCTTTAGGAAGGCCAAGGCTCGCTGTCTGCTCACGAACGGACTCCTGCAGCCGTGCTGCGGCCTTACCCGTCGGTGCGGCCAGTCCGATGCGGGCGTTCGATCCCAGCTCTGCCGACAGAAGCGCGAGAATACGTGCGACCGTATGGGTTTTGCCGGTTCCGGGCCCACCGGCGATGACCGTGGTCCACTGTGTCGCGGCGAGAGCAGCGGCTATCCGTTGACGATCAGGTGCGGTGGTCGGACCGTTCTCGTCGGCGAACAACGAATCCAGTCGCGCTCGGACGGCTTTCACGTCGGCGGGTGGCCAGGTGGACGCACGCTCACCGAGGACTCGCCGAATCGTCTGCTCCTGCAGAAAGTATCGATCGAGGTAGAGAAGCTCGCCGTCATCCGTGTCGACCAACCGGAGCGGCCTGAGCGGGCCGGCGTTGCCGCCGATCACCAGAGGGCTCAGGCGAAGGGCAGCAACAATCTCCGACGGTTCGGGCCACGGCAACGAGGTAAGTTCTTCTTCCGTCGCGTTGTCGACGCTCACATCACGCATCCGTCGCAGATCGAGGCACACCGAACCTGATCGCACGGCCCGGACCGCCAACGCTGCGGCCAGCATCACCTCGTCCGACGTTTCACCGCCCAGGCTGCACACCCGCGTCGCGACATGGACATCGGCGGCAACCAGCACCCCAGCTTCGTTGAAGATCCGCACAATCCCTTTGGCGCGCTGCGCCAGTTGCGCCTCGGTCATCGAGCCCTCTCCCCTGCTGTGTGGGACGCATCAAGACCTGCCAGCAGATCCGACAGTTCGACTGTCAACTGAGCAGGCGGCTTCCATTCGAAGACACCGCATTCCGGAGGGCTGTCCGGGCCGAGCATCCCACGCACGAATTGATACTGAGCGCCGCCGAGATGACGGTGCGGATTGTAATCAGGCAGTCGCCACCGCAGATACCGATGCAGTGCAACCGAATACAGCAGCGCTTGCAGCGGATAGTGAGAGCGCATCATCTCCGTCGCCATGAGTTCGCGCGTGTAGTTGGCAGCCGTCAGATCACCGCGGCCGATCCTGTTGGTCTTGTAATCGACGATCACGAACGACGGGCCCGGGATCCGCAAGACTGCGTCGATACTGCCCGTCAGGAATCCGCGCATCGGTGGCGTCTCGACACGGTCCAGATAGTCGGCGTACGACGCCAGAATGTCGTCCGTAGGAAGGTGGCGCCTCAACAGTTCCGACACTCCGCGAAGTGTGACATTCATCGACACCGGATCATCGCCGCCGGCCAGTGGGAGTTCGAAATCGAGTTCGGGAAGTCGATCTTTCGGCGCGATCGTGGCCAAGGTTCCGAATCCCAAGGGAGTCTGCATCACCAGATACAGCGCATCTGCGAGTGCTTCCGAGTCCACGTCGGCCGCCCGAATCGAGACCGCCTCGGCGCAGCGCATCCCGAGTTCCGCTCTCAGATCTGCCGCAGCCGTGTCCACCACCTCGAGCACTTCATGCACCAGTGTGCCGAATGCGGCGCCCGCAGGAAGTCCGTTCATCGGTGAAGGCAACGCCTCCAGTGGGGAGGGGGCGACGGTCCCGATGTCTACGGAATCGTCCGGCTCGTCGTCCTTTTCGGGATCCTCGACTTCACTGTCGGTGGTCGTGACCGCGTGGTGAGCTCCGGCGGTGAGTGCCGAGTACGACGTACGACGCCACAGAGTGTCCAGGTCTCGACCGAAACGCGCCGCGGCCAGTTCGGACACATCCGCGGCTGCTCTGGACCACTGGACGGGCGAGGGCGGATGTGGACCAACTGGTTCCACCGAGATCACGTCGGACGCTGCTGCCGGCCAGGTTGCGAGACGTGCTGCGGTTGTACCGTCGTCGAGCACCTTCACTACCCGAGCAGGTTCGGCGATGCCGGGTGTACGTCCGAGCATCAACCGGTGCAGTGGCGAGCGCGAGGTCCCGTAGCTTGGCGCCCACCAGAGCACTAGTTGGCACTGCGCCCGGGTCAGCGCCACGTACAGCAGCCGCAGTTCTTCGCCCGCTTCTTCGGCCTCCGCAACAGTCTTTCTGGCGTTGTACCCCGGTCCTTCCTGCCCACCGACGTCGAGGATGCGGCGTCCCTCCGGGTCGTGCAACAGTTGCGTCGGCGAGTTGAAGCCGCCCACGCTCTCCCAACTGAACGGGACGTAGACGATCGGGAACTCGAGCCCTTTGGTGGCGTGCACCGTCGCGATTTGCACTGCGGCAGCGTCACTGTCGAGGCGACGGCTTCGGTCGGTGGCACTCCCGGACGTCGGGTCTTTGATCCGGTCGGAAAGCCAGCGAACCAGTGCGCTCAACCCGAACGCTTCCTCGGTGGCGACGCGACCGAGAAGTTGTGCGACGTGCCGCAGATCGGTGAAATCTCGTTCGCCGGAAGGGGCCGCGAGTACACGCTTCTCCAGATTTGTTTCGGCAGAGATCCTTTCGAACACAGCCGCGAACCCGACGCGCGCAAACAACCCGGAGTAGGAGCGCAGTTGACCCGCGAGTTCCGCGACGACGTTGTCGCCGTCCGCGTCCAGTTCTTCGGAGGTGCGCCCGAAAATCGGGGAGAGGGCCGTCAACCGGACACGATCGGAGCGATGGGGCTGCTCGATCGCCTGCAGCAGCCACAGCCACTGCGTCGCACTGGGTGTCGCGAAAACACTGGACCCACCGGTCAGCACGGACGGTACACCTACGGCATCGAGCGCATCGCGAATCATCGCCACGTGCTTGTGGGTTCGTACCAACACCGCGACGTCTCCCGGTTCGACCGGGCGTGGATCACCGTCGACGGCCAATCGGGCATCGCTGCCCAGCAGACCGACCACGTCTGCTGCGACGTCGTCTGCGACACGACTGCGAAGTCTGCCGACTGCCGGAAATCCCGAACGATTGAGCGGGCCGGCTCCGGTTCGCGGTAGATGGCGCACACGCATCGGCACCGGCCCGGACAACCGAGACTTCTTGTGCGAAGCCTCCACCGGATGCGCGACGATGCCCTCGTTACCGAGTGCAGCGCCGCCGTAGAGGTGTTCGAGTGCCGCCAACAACCCTGGGTCGCTACGCCAATTGGTGGTCAACTCCTGGTGCGCATCCGCCTGCTTGACCGCATCGAGATAACTCAGGACTTCTGCCCCGCGGAACGCATAGATGGCTTGTTTGGGATCACCGACCAGGACCAGTGTGGTGTGTCCGTGGAAGGCCAACCGCAGAATGTCCCACTGCAACGGATCGGTGTCCTGGAACTCGTCGATCAGCACGACCTTGAACTTCTCGCGCACCCGACGGCACGCGACGGGGCCGTATTCCGGATCCGTCAATACACCGTGCAACAGCGTCAGCAGATCGTTGAAGTCGCGGATTCCTTTGATCCGCTTACGTCGTTCGACCTCGACACGAGCAGCAGCCGCGAACAGGACGCGCTGGCCGGGTGCGGTCTCCTCCTCGCCATCGGGTTCGAGAATTGCCTGACCATCGCCGACTGCGCTTCGCGCAATGGCGAGCGCATCCTTCGTGGAGAACGGTGGAGACGAGTCCGTCCGGCTGTAGCGGCTGAGGTACAAATCCGAGACGACCTCACTGATCAGGTCGTCGACCGATTCCACAAAAGTTGTGTCGGGCTCCCGTTCCCCGGCGATGCCGAGTCCGTCGAGCATCCGCTGACAGAAGCTGTGAGTGGTCGTGATGGTGCCGGCGTCGAACTCCGCGAGGGCACGCAGGAGTCGGCGACGCCGCACGCCGACTTCCTCGTCGTCAGCTGTGGCCAGGTCTTCCACCAGATCATCTTCCGACCGCCGGGCTGCCTCTGGGTCAACCAGTGCTGCGGACACTCCGGCGAACCGCTCCCTGGCACGCTCACGAAGTTCCTGAGTAGCAGCCCTGCTGAATGTCACCAGCAGAACTTGCGATATGTCAGCGAGACCTTCGGCAACGCAACGGGTCGCGAGTCCGACGATCGCGTAGGTCTTGCCAGTTCCGGCGCTCGCTTCCAACACCGTGGTACCGGTAGGCAGTGGCCCCAAAAGATCGAAGTCCACGGGTTACTCCGCTCTTTCGTTGGTCAGCAACGGATCCCACAGTCGTCGGGCGAGAACTCCGAACCGAGTCGGTTCCTCGGCCCAGACGAACTCGTCGTCCGATGGCGGGTCCGCCGCCAGCTCCGCAAGTGTTCGTGCTTCACCGAAAACGTAAGCGTTGCTTGGATCGATCATCTCGCCGTACTGTCCGGTCCACTGGGTGTCCGCTCCGTTTGTCGCATCGTCGACCGACTCGCCGCCGAAGCGTCGGCGCGCATATTCGGCTGAAGTCGCGGCCCACATCGGCAACGGGCGCTGCAGCCCCTGCTCCCGTAGGTCCACCAACTGCTTCAGGAGTTCGACGGCGTTACCCGGCGCATCGAGCACTGATCGCGCCGCTGCTATCTTTCCCCGACCCCGTCCGATGGACACTGCATCAAGCGCACCTGGTCGTCCGTGAGCTTTCAGGGCGAGCAGGTTGATCCAGACCGTCATCCGATGTTTGGGCGCCAGTGAGGAATACGACGCCCGAACCACGGAATTGCCGTGCACCCCGGTCACCGTTCCGGTGAGTCGGCGCCCGTCCCCGAGATCAATGTCGACGTCGACGGCCTCGGCGTCGCCGCGGAGGTGCGGCAAGGCAAGACCGGCAAGTTGGTCTACTACCCACTCGACGTTGCCCAGAACCGTGGCGCCCAGGTTGTACGGAGGCAAAGTACCGCGGCGCCACTCGGCTGCACGGAAATCTGCGGAGCTGCGACCAGCCAAGCGCGAGAGAAGCATTCGATCACCCAGAGCCCAGGTGGACAGTGGATCGAGCTCGGTTGCCAGCGAATCCGCGATGTCGTCGTCGAGTTCCGGAACCCGGACGCCGAGGCGTTGGCGCAGAAAACCACGGGCGGGGTGTACGAGGAAGTTCACCAGGTCGGCGAGGTTGACTTCCTTCGGATGCACCTCGGGTAGCTCGGCCGACAAGACTGTCGGCAATTCGACCGGTGTTCCGGCAGCAGCCCTCGCACCGGCCAGGGCTGCCGTATCAAAGCTGAACGGCTTGTCCGGTGAGAAGTTTCGATTGTCGAACGACTGCAACGGATGCCGTGTCAGCACTCCGTTCATCGCCTCGGGGCCCACCGTCGCGCTGAGTACGTCGAGGAGACCGCTGAGGGGGATCGCCGGCGGTCTGACGACACCGGTGACCGGATCGGCACCGGTATACAACAGCAACAGGTGCTCACCCGCAGACATCACGGCATCGAGAAGCAGTTGCCTGTCTTCACTGCGCAGATCACGCTCCCCCACAACGGGATCACGGGACAAGATGTCGTCACCGTCGACTCCACCGGTTCGGGGGAAGACCTCGTCGTCGAGCCCGATCAGCACGACGACGCGATGCGGCACCGAACGCATCGGAACCATCGTGCACACCGTCAGTTCGCCGGTTCGGAAATTGGCACGCGTAGGTCTGCCCGCGAGGCTGCGCGAGAGCATCGCGCGAACATCGGCCAGACGTAACACCGTCTCTCCGCCGAATTCGACAGCAGCTACCAACTCGCGGTGTGCCCCCGCGCTCTGCCAGGAATCGGCGGGCACTGTGTCGGTCAGCAGATCCAGAGCCCGCATCAGCACGCGAAGCCATTCGGCCGGCGAATGCGGGCCGGCAAGGTCGCGAAGCGAGACGGCCAGGCGATCGACGAATTCTGCGAAACGTCCACTCAGATCGATGTCGGTGCCGTCCACGTCATCGAGTGGCAGCGCGAGATCCAACCAGGCGTTTTCCGATTCGTCCGCGCTGACCCCCAACAAGATTCGGTCCATGGCGGTGTTGAATGTGTTCTGCGGAAACGCGTCGAGACCGAACGTGGCACGCTGGCGACTGCCGATTCCCCAGCGAGCACCCGCTTCCGTCGTCCACTCCCGCAATCTTTCCAACTCGTCGTCACCCCACGAAAAGCGAGTGCGGACAGGCTGAGTCGCAGCAAGGTCGAGAACCTCACTGGCTGTGGCCCTGCCGTCGGCCAATTCGAGCAGAGACCCGAGAACTGCAAGGACCGGATTGGTCTGACGTAATCCGCGGTCTGCCAGACGAACTCGCAGAAGGTGCCCGGGGTGACCATGGACACCCTGCCCGAATGCCGCACGAACCAAAGGTGAGTAAGTTTCGACGTCCGGGCACATCACGAGTACGTCGCGCGGCTGCAATGTCGGGTCGTCCTCGAACAATCGGAGCAGACATTCGCGGAGCACCTCGACTTGCCGTGCCGGCCCGTGGCAAGCGTGGACCTGAACTGTCCCATCGGGTTCCGCTGAAGCGCTGGGAGCACGATCTGCGATGACGTCGGCTTTGACCGTCGCCAGGAGGGATTTCGGGCCGGCTGGTTCGGGAAGATGCACCGACTCGAACTCGACGGCACCGAGGCTGATCTGTAGTTCACGAACGTCGCGAGCGAGGCTCGACAGCAACGGATTGGCAGATATCAAGGCCGACCCGTCCTCCGAACGTCGGATCTCACTCTCACTTCGAGGTGGAATGCGCGAGCTCATCTTGTTCCACAACGCGGGGCTCGGATGCGGGAGCCAAACGTGCACGTCCCGATGCGCGCTCAAGGCGCTCAAGATCATTCGCTGATCGACCGGCAGACGTGTCGGCCCGAAGACCGACAGGCGTTCCGGCAGGTCGACCAAGGCCGGATCCTCGACAAGAGTGCGGCTTACCTGCCCCAATCGCTCTGCGGGTCCCGGGAGGTCGATCCTGTCCGCGACGATGCACCACAGACGTGCCTGCCACTCGAAATCCTCCGAGAGCGGTAACCCATGCCCGTCCGTCAACCGCCCGGCTGCCCAGTCGATCAGCATCTGCGGGCGTTGCGCGGCATAGCTGCGGAAGAGTTCGGTGACGTGCGTAGCGGAGGCGAACCGTCGACCTTCACGATGGCCTTCGAGATGCTTCGCCAGGACGCCGCACCAGGGCTCGCCGAGGGACTCGTCGATCACTTCGAGAACCGTCCACACCAATCGTGTCGGCGACCATGGGTCGTCGTCAGCCGTGATTCCACTGACCGCGGCCACGGACTCTGCGACCAGGCGCGCGGGTGAAGGAAACGCGATGTTCGCAGAAATTCCGTCCACTGCTGACGGTCCGGACGTGCCTAGCTGGGAGGACAGCCGCTGATTGAGCCAACGCTCGACGCCCTTGGCCGGCACTGCGACAGTTTCGCGGGCGAATGGATCCGACAACGGTGTCCGGAGGAGCGTGGCCAGCGCCGAGACCAACGTGTCCGAACGCTCGGCCCGGTACAACTTCAGCAATCTTCGCTCCCCTCACTCCGTCCAGAGGTCCATCTCACCACGACGCTGTGACAGGACATGCCGAACCAGCCTCACGCAGCGGTGACGCGCAGGCAACATGACCGCAACCGGACGTTCGTACTGTGCGGGAATGACCAGTCCCACCGCCACACCTCGCCCCGCTGGAACCGGTCTCGACATCTCCGGCCTCGGCAAGACCTTCGAGATGGGTCGTCGGTCGGTGACCGCGCTGACCGACGTGTCCCTTCAAACCAGCGAAGGCTCTTTTCTGTCTCTGCTCGGGCCGTCCGGTTGCGGGAAGTCCACCGTTCTCCGCATTCTCGCGGGCCTCGATACTCCGACGTCGGGAACGGCCCTTGTCAACGGGCAGTCCCCCGCCGAGTTGCGCAAGCGTCGCGAACTCGGAATCGCGTTCCAGGATTCGGCTTTACTGCCGTGGCGGACGGTGACCTCCAACATCAAACTGCCGCTTCAGGTTGCCGGCATCGATCCCGACCCCGACCAGATCGCCGACCTGATCGCTCTCGTCGGCCTCGAAGGATTCGAGAAGGCCAAGCCCGCTCAATTGTCCGGCGGTATGCGTCAGCGTGTGTCGATCGCACGATCACTCGTCGTCAAGCCGAGCGTCCTACTACTCGACGAGCCGTTCGGCGCGCTCGACGACATGACCAGACAACGGCTCAACATCGAATTGCTCAGAATCTGGACCGAGAAGCCGGCCACCACGTTGATGGTGACGCACGGTATCGCCGAGGCTGTGTTCCTCTCGGACGTCGTCGCTCTCATGACGCCGCGGCCCGGACGCGTCCTCGAAGTCGTGCCAATCGACCTGCCGCGCCCGCGGACGCCCGAGATGATGCGGACACCCGAGTTCCACGAGATCCACGACTACCTCTCCGGACTGCTCTTCGGAAAAGCAGGCGTCGCATGACCATCACCGATATCGAGAACGTCGCGGCCGCGGCGGCGCAGCCATCAGCACCGCGCCGGATCCGATTGAAGCGTCCGACATGGTTCGGCGGTGCAGTCGGCATCTGCGGACTGATCGCTCTCTGGTGGATTCTCGCCGCCGCCGGTGTTGCGGGAGGCACGATTCCGACGCCGTGGGTGGTTGTGTCGACGATGTTCGACGACGGCTGGTCGCTGTACGG
Source organism: Rhodococcus sp. NPDC056506 (assembly GCF_042794945.1). NCBI lineage: Bacteria > Bacillati > Actinomycetota > Actinomycetes > Mycobacteriales > Nocardiaceae > Rhodococcus > Rhodococcus sp. NPDC056506. The sequence goes on from NZ_JBHTSW010000005.1 coordinate 79,718, forward strand.
ACCCAATTTCACCGTCACGGCGTCCGGTGCGCTACAGGGCTTTCTCTGGGGAAACCTGCTGGCGATCACGCTTGCCGTGCTTGTCGTTCTCATTCCACCCATCGAGGGGTTGGCCACGCAATTGGCAATCCTGAGCTACTGCACACCGTTGTTGGCGCTCGGCCCGATCATCCTGGTGGTCTTCGGCGGCCGGACCCCCACGATCTTTCTCGCCGCGATGTACTGCTTCTTCACCACGATGGTCGGCACGCTCGCGGGCCTGAGATCGGCAGACAAGACGAGCCTCGATCTCGTCGCCGCCTACGGCGGTGGGCGTTGGCAGAAGTTCACCAAAGTTCAACTTGTGAGCGCACTTCCGAGCACCTTTGCCGCCCTCAAGATTGCTGCACCCTCGGCCGTACTGGGTGCAATTCTCGGTGAGTATCTCGGCGGGGTGGACAGCGGGATCGGCGTCGCACTCACGGCCGCTCAGACGTCGTACAACGTCCCGCGAACCTGGGGTATGGCTATCGCCGCCGCCTTGCTCGCCGGCCTGGGATACGCCGTCGTCGCAGCGATCGCCCGACTCGTCACGCCATGGACCAGCGCTCCGGGAGCACAGAAATGACCGCGCTACGAGGAACATTGAGATTCCTCGCTCCCATTGCCATTGCCTCGGCGCTGTTGCTTGTCATCTGGGTGGTCTTTCTCAACGCCTTCCCCCAGGTGGGGCCGCGTGTAGGAAAGACGCCGGCCGACGTCTGGGAGTATCTGTTCTCCGGGCCGAAATCTGCCGATGCGCGTTCGGGCATCGTCGACAACCTGTTCATCACTCTGCGCGACGCCGGTGTCGGCTTTGCCGTCGGAATGACTGCTGCGCTCGTGGTCGCATCCATTTTTGTCGTTTCGCGTACTGTCGAACAGACTTTCATGCCCGTTGCGATGCTTCTACGATCTGTTCCTCTCGTTGCGATGACCCCGATCATCGTCCTGATATTCGGGCGCGGAATCGTGGGTGTGACGGTCATGGTTGCGATTGTGGTGTTCTTTCCAGCCCTCGTCATGATCATGGTCGGTCTGCGCGCTGCTCCGGCTCAGGCACAAGACCTCATTGCCGCGTACGGCGGGAGTCGTTGGACGGCACTGCGAATGGTGTCCGTACCGTCCGCACTTCCGGCGGTGTTCGCCGCCGCTAGGGTGTCCGTACCCGGCGCCTTGATCGGAGCACTGATCGGCGAATGGCTCGGTAGCGGCCAAGGTTTGGGTTCGAGCATGATCAAAGCCATTCCGCGCTATCAGTACAACGAACTGTGGGCATCGATCGTGGTGATCACCGTGGTGTCGATCATCCTCTACGCCGTGGTCGGAATCTTCGAAAGCATCGCTCTGTCTCGTTTCGGCCCCTCGGCGGGCAAGTCGTGACATCTGTTAACACGACCTCAACAAACTCTGTCTCCCAAGCAAACTGAACGAAACCGACTGGCCCTAGTGTTCCGATTCATGACGCCATTCAAGCCCGTCCGCCAGCTGGACCGCAGGGCCTTCTTCCGCTACTCCGCGCTGACCGGCATCGCAGTCGCCGGTAGTGCGTCATTGCTCGCGTGTAGCAGTGACTCCAGCAGTTCGAGTGGCGGAACCACGGACGACGGTTCCGAATTCGGAACAGTTGCAGTGCAGTTGTCCTGGATCAAGAACATCGAGTTCGCGGGCGAGTACTTCGCTCTCGACAAGGGCTACTACAAGGATGCAGGCTTCGGGAATGTCGACCTGGTGGCAGGTGGCGCAGCCGGCACCGGCGTCGAAGCCGGCTTGGACACCGGCAAGGTGTGGATCGGAATGTCCGCACCGCAGCTCACAGCCCCCGCCGTACTCGACGGACTGGAGGCAAAGATCGTCGGGGCGACATTCCAGAAGAATCCGTTTGCGATAGTCAGTTCCGCTGCGGCACCGATCAACTCACCCCAGGATATGATCGGCAAGAAGATCGGCGTCCAGGATTCCAATCAGCTCGTCTTCGGAGCGCTCCTGGCAGCAAACGGACTGACCGAAAGCCAGATGACGATCGTTCCCGCACAGTTCGATCCGAGCCCCTTGGCGAACGGCGAGGTGGACGGCTGGGTTTCCTACGTGACCAACGAGCCGATCACACTGGCCGCCAAAGGTTTCCCCAACGCCCACTTCCTCTTCGCGGACTACAACCTGCCGTTGGTCGCCGAATCGTTCACGGTTCTCCAGTCCACCATCGACAACGAGAGAGACAAGCTCAAGGCATTCCTGAAGGCCGAGATCCAAGGATGGAAGGATGCGGTCGCCGATCCGGCAGAGTCGGCACGGCTTGCCGTCGAGGTCTACGGCAAGGACCAGAACCTGGAACTCGAAGAGCAGATCAAGGAAGCCACCGCCCAGAACGATCTGGTGGTGTCGGCAGATACCAAAGCCAACGGGTTGTTCACGATGACACCACAACTGATCGAGCAGAACATCGCGGCACTGTCGAAGGCGGGACTGGAGATTACGGCGGACCAACTGTTCGACATGTCGATCCTCGAAGAGGTGTACGCAGAGAATCCGGAGCTGATCTGACTGAGCCGAGCGTCAGCGAACCTCTCGCGCGAGTACGCCCGAGATGAATAGTTGTACAAGGACCTCTGCCTTGTACCGGTCATCGGACCCAGCACCAATACAAAGGTTCCCGATGCCTTTGAGCACGTTGTACGCATCGACCCGCGAAGCAGTGCCAACGGACTCGAGCGCCGCCTCGAGGAGGGAGTCGCATACCGGGACGAGGCGGTCGACGAAGTAGGTGTGCAGAGCGTCGGACCCGGCGCTGTCTCCGTGCAGTGCGCCGGCGAGCCCATGCTTGGTGACCAGGAACTCCACGAACAAAGCCACCCATGCCCGCAAAGCCGCCTCGGGCGTTGCACTCTCCGCGAGCATCTGTGGGCCCGCGTCCGCACACGCCTCGACTTGGTGTCGGTATACGGCGACCACCAACTCGGGGCGCGTCGGGAAGTGGCGGTAGATCGTCCCCATGCCGACGCCGGCCTTCGCCGCAATCTCCCGCACCGGAGCGTCGACCCCGGACTCTACGAACACCGCTGCCGCCGCGTCGAGCAGCGCCTGCTCGCTCCGACGTGGGCGACCGACTTGCTTGGGAGACGCGACGCGCGACTGCTCGTCCTGCGCATCAGCCATGTGCACTCCTCGCTGACTCACGACATATGTTTGCATTACGGAACAACGCTCCGTAATGTTGCGGAGCGACGCTCCGATAACCAGTATCGCAGGGTGCAGCCTCAGCAAGGAACTTGCCATGACCTCATCAATGATCGACACGCTGAACGGCATCATCGGCGCCGGCACCCCGGTCGTCTCCGTTGCCCCCGTCGAGTTGTTCGCCCCCGATCGACCAGTCCCGCTGGAAGTACGTGTGTCTGCTCCGGCAGCAGGCACGAACCTCCCCGTTGTGGTGTTCTCCCACGGCAACGGGTGGAACCTCGATGGATACTCGCCGCTCACGGCATTCTGGGCATCCCACGGATTCGTGGTGATCCAGCCGACACATCTGGACTCGCGCCGGAACGGTTTCGGGTTCGACCATCCGGTGTTCCCGACGATCTGGACCGAGAGGATCGCGGATCTCACGCGCATCCTTGATCAGCTCGACACCATCGAATTTGCCGTGCCCGGACTTGCCGGCCGCATCGACCGCAGTCGAGTTGCCGCCACGGGTCATTCCTGGGGTGGGCAAACCGCTCAGTCGCTCCTCGGAGCACGGATCTTCGACGAGGCCGGCCAGGTCGGCCAGGACATGTCCGACAGTCGCGTCACCGCGGGAATCCTGTTCGCAGCAACCGGTCTCGGCGGCACGAACCTGCATCCGTTCGCGCAGGCGAACTTCCCGTTCATGCGCCCCTCGTTCCAGGAACTGAGGACGCCGACACTCGTCGTCGCGGGCGACCACGACCAGTCCAAGATGTCCAGCCGCGGACCTGACTGGTTCACCGACGCCTACACGCACGGCCCCGGAGCCACCGACCTCCTGACCTTCTACGGTGCCGAGCACGCACTCGGCGGAATCGTCGGATACGAAGTCGCCGAGACCACTGACGAGAACCCCGAGCGGGTCGCCGCCATCCAACGGATGAGTACTGCCTACCTTCGGACCGCGTTGCGCATCGATGAGACCAGCTGGCCAGCGGCCCGGGCCGCATTCAGCGACAACGCCGACCCGATCGGCCGAGTCGACACCAAGTAATGCGGCAGTGATCAACTCACTGGCCGAAGTTGAACCTGAGATTCGCATTTATCAAGGTGTTGAGCCGCTTTCGCATCCGCACGACCTCCGCCTCCGACGGTATCGGATCTTCGAGGAAGAGCGTCCAACGCAGCATCGTGCTGTTTCCGACCGCCTCGATGTCGAATCGGATGACGGCGTCGGGGCGGGCTGGCGGTATGGCACGAGCGTAACCGCCCCTTAGGGCCATACCTCTACCTTCACCCTGCAAGATCCACGAAAACCGGGATAAATCGGACACTGTCGGAGGACACTCAGGAGCACATCCGTCTGGGAGGGCCGCTCATGCGTAAACGTCATCAGGTTCTGCTTGCAGTGTCCGCAGCGATCGGGCTGTCTCTGACGCCGATCAATGCGTCGGCAACACCGAGCACGGGGGTGCACGGTGAAATCCTCGGGCAAGTGACTTTCGACGGCAAGGATTACATCCTGCGCCAGATCACCATCGACCCCGGCGGTTCCACCGGTTGGCACTTCCACGACGGGACGCTCTACGCACTGATCGCGCAGGGCACGCTGAGCCACTACCGATCCGATTGCTCCGTCGACGGGATCTACAGCGCGGGAAATACATTGATCGAACCCAGCGGTTCTGATCATGTGCACATCGGAAACAACTCTCAGACAACACCACTGGTTCTCGAGGTCATTTACGTCAATCCGGCGGGGAGCCCCCTCTCCGAAGACGCTGCGCCTCCCAACTGCCAACTACCCGGCTGACGGCGCCGAAGCCGTAAACCGCACCGGCATCGATTCGAGTCCGGACACGAAGTTTGCGGCGCGCCGCTGCAACGGTGCGTCGGTGGCAAGTGCCATGTCCGCCAGCCTGGCGAACAGTTGCTCGAACATGATCCGTCCCTCCAACCTGGCCAGCTGATTGCCCAGACAGAAGTGAGTTCCGAAGCCGAAGGCCACGTGTGGGTTCGGCGTGCGGCCGATATCGAATTGTTCGGCGTTCAGGAACACAGACTCGTCGAAATTTGCCGATTCGAAGAGCAGCAGCATCTTCTCTCCGGCCTTCAGCTGCGCACCGAAGAAATCGGTGTCACGGTTCAGGGTTCGAGCCATGTTCTTGATGGGCGAGGACCACCGCAGCATCTCCTCCATCGCCAACGGAATGGCATCGGGATCGTCGACCAGTGCTCGATGCTGGTCCGGATGGCGCAGCAACTGTTCCATGCCGCCGCTGAGCACGTGCCGTGTGGTCTCGTCACCGCCGATCAGGATCAGCAGGGATTCGTTGACGATTTCCTGATCGGAGAGGGCCTCGCCGTCGACCTCACTGTGAATCAACGTGCTCACCAAATCGTCGGCCGGCTCGCTCCTCCGCTCGGCGATGGTTCGCATCATGTACGCGGTGAAATCGACATACGCAGCCATCATGGCCTGCAGTTGCTCCGGGGAAGCGTTGCTTCCCAATGCCTTCACCAGATCGTCCGACCACCGCAGAAACATCGCGCGTTCCTCGGGGCGAACACCCAACATGTCACCGATGACGGCCATCGGCAGCGGTGCTGCCAGGTCTGCGACGAAGTCGGCTTCTCCCTTTTCACAGACGGCGTCGATCAGTTGATCGCAGATCTCCCGGATACGGCCGGCCTTGGCTTCGACCTTCTTACGTGTGAAACCCGCGTTGACCAAGCGTCGACGCATGAGGTGCTGCGGGTCGTCCATGTCGATCATCTGCGGCAACGGACCGGTTTCGGGGCGGATGCCACCGGCGTTGGAGAACAGTTCGGGATCCCGCTCGGCTGCAACGACGGCGTCGTAGCTTGCGGCCGCGGTGATGCCGTTGGCGTCGTCTCGATACACGGGCTCGTGATCGCGCATCCACGCGTACGCGTCGCGCACATTGCCGAGGTCTCCGCTGTAGAAGCGCCCGTCGATCAAATCGAAGGTCGGTCTGGTAGCCATCACTCCGCCTCTCGCACAACCCTTGCCTCAATAAGTAGAACCTGTTCCTATATAGCGTGGGGCGTTTTCACCGAAGCCGAACCGGAAAACCTCCAGAAGCAGCACGCGAGCCCGCCGGAGCAACGACCAGGAGACACGCATGGACGACGACACCGCCTCAGCGGGCATACCCACTTTCGCCGGCACATCGATACTGGTGACCGGCGGCGGTAGTGGCATCGGTCTGGGCATCGCGCGTTCGCTGGTTGCGTCCGGCGCTCACGTCACGATCTGCGGACGAAACAAGGAGAAACTTGATGCTGCCGCCGAATCGATCCGGCAGTCGAGTCCGGCAGGATCGGTCAGCGTCTCCCCTGCCGACGTCACGATCGAGACGGACGTCGTCGCCGCTGTCGCCGCGGCGGTGTCCGCCACCGGAAAGCTCGACGGAGTCGTGGCCTGCGCCGGTGGGAACGAAACCATCGCACCGGTCACGCAACTCGACGTCGACGCGTGGCGTCGCACCGTCGACCTCAACGTCACGGGGACCATGCTGACGATCAAGCACGGTGCTCGGGCGCTGGTGGCAGGAGGCGGCGGATCCATCGTCGCGATCTCGTCGATCGCCAGCAGCAACACGCATCGCTGGTTCGGCGCGTACGGCGTCTCGAAATCCGGCGTGGACCACCTGGTGCAGTTGGCGGCAGACGAACTGGGCGCCAGCAACATTCGTGTCAATGCGATCCGCCCGGGGCTGACCCGAACGGATCTTGTCGCGCTCATCACCGACGGTGGCCCCATCCTGGACGACTACCTGGCAAACACCCCGCTCGAACGCGTCGGCGAGGTCGAAGACGTCGCCGGACTCGCTTCCTTCCTCCTCGGACCGCAGTCCACCTGGATCACCGGGCAGATCATCAACGTCGACGGAGGCCAAATGCTGCGCCGCGGACCGGATTTCCGCTCGATGCTCGAACCCGTCTACGGCTCCGACGGACTCCGTGGGGTGGTAGCGCCATGAGCTACACGATTCTGGGCAAGAGGGTCGAGATGCCCGTCGAAGTTCGCACCGCGTCTGCCTTCATGGCGTTGTACTCGGTACCGAGCACAACCGCGCAGTCGATCATCGATTACACCGGCTTGACCGTGCTCCAGTACCGTCCCGGCCGGGCGCTGTGCGGCCTGGTTTTTGTCGACTACATCGACGGGGATCTGGGGCCGTACAACGAATTCGGAGTGACGTACATGGTGCGCAGCCACACTGCGCCTCCCGAAACCTCGGTGCTGGGAGATCTACGTTCGCTCGCTGCCGGAACTGCAGGGGCACTCATTCACGAGTTGCCGGTGGACGGCGAGTTCACCAAGGCCGCCGGCCGGGAAATCTGGGGATTCCCGAAGGTGCTCGCCGAGTTCGACACCGAGCACGTCGGCTCGGTCAAGCGCGGATCGGTCTCTCGCGACGGCAAACTCATCACACAGTTGAGTGTGAAATCCGGCGTCAGCGTGCCGGGCGGCGGAGCCAACATGTCGTTGGCCGCGTACTCACATCTCGACGGCGCCACCAGGTGCACGTCGTGGGACATGGCACCGACCGGCGTCAAATCGCGCCCTGGTGGAGCCGAGGTTCAACTGGGCAGTCACCCGATGGCGGCGGAGCTTCGGAAACTGGGACTCCCCCGCCGGGCCCTGATGACCACGACCATCAAGAACCTGGCGATGACGTTCGGGGAGGCCACAACAATCTGAGTGTCGGCTGACGGCACCCCTTTCGGTCACGTGTGACTCGGGCTACACTCCTGGACGGTTGACCAACTCGCGTCAGACCGCCCGAAAGGACACTCGTGCAGATCACCCGACGCACCGTACTGGCAGGCGCTGCCGCCGCACCTGCGCTCGCCGCTCTGTCGACGAACCAGGCCGTCGCAGCTTCGCCGGCACGCACCGTTTCACCCGCACGCACCGACAAGTCGTCGGCGTCACTGCAGGTGGGCGTCGGAATTTCCGACGTGACCGGACCCGTCGCCGAAGTCGGCATGATGGGCTACTCGAGCTTCGATCAACGCGCCGAAGGCCTGCACCAGCGAATGCGCGCACGCGCCTTCATCTTCGAGTCCGGCGGGTCGCGGGTCGCCTACGTGTGCGTCGACAACTGCATGATCTTCCAGTCCGTTCACGACGAGGTCCTGCGCCGACTGGCCGGGAGGTTCGGTGACATCTACGCCGAGCGCAACGTCATGTTGACGGCCATCCATTCACACGCGGCATGTGGTGGGGCCTCGCACAACTACGCGTACAACCTCGCAGTTCTCGGCTTCGAACTGCAGGTGTTCGAAGCCGAGGTCAACGGCATGGTCGAGGCGATCAGCGCTGCGCACGAGAACCTGGCGCCAGGCACGGTCCGTTTCGGGCGGTCCGATCTCACCGATGCCAGCGTCAACCGCTCGCGAGTGGCGTTCGACCTCAATCCTGAAGAGGACAAGGCCTACTACCCCGGCGGCAACGATCACCATATGCGTGTCATGCGGATCAGCCGGGGCAGCAAGGACATCGGAGCGATCAACTGGTTCGCCACCCACTGCGCCTCGCTCACGAACGAGAACCATCTCATCTCCGGGGACAACAAGGGCGCCGCGGCGTACTTCTGGGAGCACGACGACCAGGGCGTGCGCTACCTCGACGGCGACACCAGCTTCATTGCTGCGTTTCCGCAGACCAACAGCGGCGACATGTCACCCAACCTCTTCCTCGAGCCTGGACGCGGACCGACCGAAGACGAATTCGAGAATGCGCGCATCATCGGACTCCGCCAGGTAGCGGCAGCTCAAACTGCCTTCGATACGGCCTCCGACACCGTCACCGGTGGCGTCGACAGTCGGATCATGTACCTGGACATGGCAAATCAGGTGGTGAGCGGAAGATTCACTCCGGACGGGCGCGAGCACCGCACCGCTCCGGCCGCGATCGGCGCGGCAATGAGCGCCGGAAGCGTCGAGGACGGACCGGCAATCCCGATCTTCCCCGAGGGCACCCGAAACCCCATGATCGACGCCTTGGGCGGTATGGACGCTCCTGTGCCTCAATGGCTTCAGGATGCACAGGCCCCCAAACTCGTAGTCGTTCCGGTCGGCTTGCTGCCACCGGGCGGATGGGTGCCGAACGTACTCAAGATCCAGATCCTGCGGATCGGCCAGTTCTACATCGTCGGTGGCCCTGCGGAATTCACCATCGTCTCCGGTTTACGAGTGCGTCGAACCGTCGCCGAGGAGCTTGGGGTTCCCCTCGAGAACGTCATCTTCCAGGGGTACGCGAACTCTTACTCGAGCTACTGCACCACACCACAGGAATACGATTCGCAGCAGTACGAGGGCGGTTCGACGATGTTCGGCCGTTACACGCTGCCGGCCTATCAGCAGGGGTACTCCGCTCTCGCAGCCGCGATGCGCGACGGCACCGAACCTCCTCGCGGCCCCGCGCCCGCCGACCTGTCCGGGTTCCAACCCAGCTTCGGACCCGGCGTCGACTTCGACGAGCCTTTGCCGGGAACACAATTCGGCGATGCAACCGTCCAGCCCGGCGACACCTCACCGGGTGGGCAAGTTGCCGTCGAGTTCGTCACCGGCCACCCCAAGAACGACACTCACCGAAACGGGACCTTCTACGAGATCCAGCGCAATACCGGCGGATCCTGGACGCGCGTGGCCGACGACAACGACTGGTCCACCAAACTGCACTGGCGCCGGGTCGGGAGCAACGGCTCCGTCGTGCGCATCACGTGGGATGTTCCGGCCGAAACTCCGGCGGGTACGTATCGAGTCCAACACTTCGGCGCATCGAAGGCTCGGGGTAGCGGCGCGATCACGCCCTTCTCCGGGGTGACGGCCGAATTCCGCCTCACCTGACCCGCGTGAACGTATCGCTCCCCTTGTTGAACAAGGGGAGCGATACGTTCACGCGATGGGGTCAGAGCGCGGTGGCCAGGTTCAGGCGGCGCTCGGGTGCAGCGAGGTGCTCGGAGCCTGCTGCTCTGACGCTGCCGGGCGGTCGATCTTCGCCGCGACGATCAAGACCAGCAGACCGGCGACGGTGACTGCCGCTCCCATCCAGATCGGGGAGGTGAACCCGAGTCCCGCGGCGATGGTGATTCCGCCCAGCCACGCACCGAGCGCGTTGCCGACATTGAAGGCGGCAATGTTTGCACCTGAGGCCATGGTCGGTGCTGCCGACGCGTAGTTCATGATCCGCATCTGCAAACCGGGAACCGTCGCAAAACCAAAGGCGCCCATGAAGAACAGCGAGATCACGGTCATGACCTTGCTCTCAGCGGTGGCGGCGAACACGATCAGAACGACGGTCAGGATCGCGAGAATCCAGACCAGTGCCTTCGTCAGCGAGCGGTCGGCAGCCTTGGCGCCGAGGAAGTTACCGACGAACAGGCCCGAGCCGAAGAGGATGAGCAGCCACGGAACGCTGGACGTCGCGAATCCCGTTACCTCGGTGAGGGTGAAGGCGATGTAGGTGAAGGCTCCGAACATTCCACCGTAGCCGAGGATGGTGATGGCGATCGAGAGCCAAACCTGCTTGTTGCGGAACGCCCCCAACTCTCCGCGCAATCCGCCGCCGGTCGTGCTGGCGGGCGTCGTCGGGACAAGTGCTGCAATTCCGATCAGGGCGATGACGCCGATGACGGTGATGGCCCAGAACGTCGAGCGCCATCCGAGTTGCTGGCCCAGCAGCGTGCCGAACGGAACGCCGAGAACATTGGCGATGGTCAGGCCCGCGAACATCATCGCGATGGCGCCGGCGCGCTTGTTGGGAGCGACCATGTCGGCGGCAACCACCGAACCGATTCCGAAGAACGCACCGTGGCACAGTGCCGCGACGATGCGTCCGCCCATCATGACCTCGTAGGAGGGAGCGAGCGCGGACATCAGGTTGCCGATGATGAACAGCACCATGAGCGAGAGAAGGACCTTCTTGCGCTCGAAGCGGGTGACGGCAGCGGTCAGGAGGATCGCGCCGATCGCCACCGACAGTGCGTAGCCCGAGATCAGGTAGCCCGCGACGGACTCGGTGACCTCGAAGTCGGCCGAGACCTCTGGCAGGAGGCCCATGATGACAAATTCGGTGAGGCCGATCCCGAACCCGCCCATAGCGAGGGCAATGAGACCCAATGGCATCTCGATGTTCCTTTCACAGATTTACGCGTTAGCCGTTAGCGGGCGTGTGCATTAGTTGCAGGCGCGCTATAAATAGTTGCACGCGCGCGCAACATGCGCAAGCTGGTAACCTTGAGCGGCAGGAAACGGACAAGGAGAATCACATGGGGATCGCCGACGACGCCGTCGAAATCCGTTCGCAAGGGTGGCGCACGCTCGCAGCACTGCACGGCGCCCTCGACACCGAACTGGAACGCGCGCTCCAGCGTGAGCACAAACTGTCCGTCGTCGAATACACCGTCCTCGACGCGTTGAGCCGCCAGGACGGCTGGCACATGCGCATGGCCCAACTGGCTCGCGCTGCCGCACTGAGCAGCAGCGCCACGACGCGCTTGGTCAATCGACTCGAAGATCGAGGACTACTGACGCGCATCCTGTGCGCCGACGACCGTCGAGGCATCTACACGGAGTTGACGCCGGCCGGCCGCGAGCTTCTCGAAAGCGCACGGCCGACACACGACGCCACCCTCGAAGCCGCACTCGACGAGGCATGCAAGACACCCGAACTCGCGCCATTGGTGCGCGCCCTCCACGAGCTTCCCGTCGGCTAGAAAGCTGCCGGAAGCAGGGCACGCGCTTTGATGTCCGAGACCACCTGAGCGACAAACACACCCGCGTCGACGACCGCCCGCCCACCACGCGCGGGGACCAGAACGTCGACGGCACCGCCGTGCACCTCGTTGTCCCCGATCACCGCGATGTACGGGTCACGGTGAGTGCGTGCCTCGCGGATGCGACGTCCCAACGATCCGTCAGGCGCGATCGCCACTCGAACATCGCGAGCCTCGAGATCGGCCCGCAAACACTCGGCCTCAACCTGGTGCCGGTCGCCGACAGGCAGGATCGAGACTTGGTTGGGTGCCAGCCATGGCGGCATCCGCCCTTCGAACCTTTCGATCAAGAGCGCAGTCATGCGTTCCATCGACCCAAGCAAGCCCCGATGGATCATGACGGGGCGAGCCTTGGATCCGTCTTCCGCGGCGTACTCGAGGTCGAACCGTTCCGGTTGATTGAAGTCGAGTTGGACGGTCGAGAGTGTTTCCTCACGGCCGTGCGCGTCTCGCACTTGGACGTCGATCTTGGGACCGTAGAACGCCGCCTCCCCCTTCGCTTCCACATACTCGATCGAGCGCGCCTTCAGTGCTCCGCGAAGTTGATCCTCGGCGTCGGCCCACTGCTCGTCGGTGCCGAGGTACTGCCCGGTCCCTCTGATCGAGAGTCGGTACCCCCGTTCGGCAATCCCCAGAGTCGAGTAGCAGTCCTCGATCGCGTCGAGCACGACGATCACTTCCGATCGAATCTGCTCGCGACTGCAGAAGACGTGTGCGTCGTCGAGATTGATCTGTCTGACGCGGTTCAGTCCACTGAGAACTCCCGAGAGTTCACTACGGAACATCGAGCCGAGTTCACGAACGCGGAAAGGTAACTCGCGATAACTACGACCGCGAGCGGCGAATATCTGGGCGTGATGAGGACAGTTAGCCGGACGAAGGAGAAATGACTCTCCGCCTATCTTCATTTCAGGGAACATGTCGTCCGAGAACTTGGACCAATGCCCAGATCTCTCGTACAACTCTTTCTTCGCCATAACGGGGGTATAGACACCCCGGCAACCGGATCGCGCTGCTTGTTCGGCGGCGAACTTTTCGAGTTCGCTCCTGATGATCGCGCCGTCCGGTAACCAGAGTGGGAGGCCTGCTCCGACTATGGGGGTGGTGGCGAAAAACTCCAGGTCGCGCCCGAGTTCGCGGTGGTCAGCGCTCATGAGAGGTCTCCAAATCGTTCAAGGGGAGACGCACACGGAGCGACGAAACAGGAAAGCCCCGGGGCGATAACTCCCGGGGCTGAAAGGGTTCGGTCAGCAGTTGCTAAACGATGCGCCGGAAGAGAACCGGCGTCGTCGTGTTGTGCGCAATACTGACCATGTACGCGAGGTTACATCAACTTCCTACCCACCTACAGCCCGAATTGTCGGGCCTCTATGCTGACGCAACTGGGAAGGCGCAGCAGTAGCCAACGAAACACCCACGAAGAGCGAAGTTTCGGCAATCATGTCCGAACGTGAGGTTCTCGGATATGAGGAGGATGTGCGACGGTGCCGGACCACTTGCTCGAACAGTTGATCACCATTCCTTTGTTCACGGGAATCATCGGGTACATCACCAATTGGTCGGGCGTCCTGATGCTTTTTGCGCCGATCAACTTCCACGGGATCAAAGTGCCCGGCCTCAAACTGCTCTTCCCGTTCCTCCCCCGGCGCGTCCAGGTGATCCCGGCGATCACGAGCGACGGCCGATTCGGCTGGCAAGGCATCGTCCCCTCGCGGGCGGAGAAGATGGCGTCGATCGCCGTCGACAAATCCCTCGCGAAAGTCGGCAGCATCGCCGATTTCTATCGCGTCCTGGACCCGGACAGCATCGCCGAGCACTTGGTGAACATTTCTCGCAGTGAAGTGCGCGGCGTGGTCACCAGAATCATGACGGCCGAGAATCCTCAGCTCTGGCACAACCTTCCGACGTCGGTGAAGGAAGCCGTCTTCCGCAAAGTGGAGGACGATCTGCCGGCCAGCGTGCGCATGATCACCGACCGCATCGAAGAGGACATCGACGAGTTCATCGACGCGAAGCTGATGGTGATCCGCTACCTCTCTTCGCATCCCAAACTGCTCAACGACATCTTCCGCACGATGGGCAACAAAGAGCTCAGGTTCATGCAGAACTTCGGCTTCTACTTCGGATTCCCGATGGGCTTCGTGCTCGTCGGAATCCTCCATCTGGTTCCGCAGTGGTGGGTGCTTCCCATCGGCGGTGTGATCATCGGATACATCGTGAACTACCTCGGCATCACGATGATCTTCGAGCCGATCACCCCCAACCGTTGGGTGCCGTGGAGGCAGGGGCTCTTCCTGAAGCGACGCACCGAGATCATCGCCGGGTACGCAAAAACCCTCGCCGATCACGTCGTGACGCTCGAGAACATCGGCACCGAACTCCTCGAAGGTCCCCGCTCGGACCGAACGCGGCGGATGCTCGATCAGGTACTGCGCGAATCCGTCGACGACGCAGCCGGCTGGGCAAAGTCGGTGGTCAAGATGACCGTTGGTTCGCAGAGCTACAAGCGTCTGCCCGGCCTGGCCACCACCGAAGTGCTCGACCTGTACCCCAGGGTCTTCGAGGACGCGGAGTTCGCCGAGAACCAGTCGGAGAAGATTCGTGTCTTCGTCACCGAACGCATGAGCATCCTTTCACCGGAAGATTTCAGCGAACTACTACGCTCAGCCGTCAAGCAGGACGAGTGGCTGTTGTTCGTACACGGGGCCGTGCTGGGCTCGTTTGCCGGTTTCCTACACCTCGCAATATTCGGAGTATGAGCATGAGTGAGCACGACCATCGCATGATCGTCGAAGCGGAATCGTACGACTGGGCTGCGGACATCACGCCGGTCGAATCCGTCGAAAAGCGTCTGATCCGTAGCCTTGTCGGGCTGACCGCCACGACGACGCTCACGTCGATCAAGCTGACAGGGTGGGCTTTCGGAACGGCGAAGGAGGCGACGCGGCAGATCGTTCAGGCTGCCGCCGAAGCCGCGGCAGAGGCCGCTGAATCGGCCAATGTTCAATCGGAACGTCGGGCCGAGAACTCCAACGGAGACGGCTCGCGGACCGAGAACCTACGGGCGGCAATGGCAACTCGTACCAATCGCAAGCAGAGCGTCGAGGCCACTCTCGCGGCGCTGCGGGCACGCGGCGACAGGTTGCTGGACCGTTCCGCGGACGTGACCGATCGCGACGATCTGCACCCGGCCTACGACCGGATCCTCGACGAGATCGCGCCGGACGAAGCTCGAATTCTTCGGCTGTTGGCCACCTCCGGCGCACAACCGAGCGTCGACGTGCGCACGGCGCGGCCGTTCGGAGTCGGCTCGGAGATGATCGACGAGGGTCTGTCGATGATCGGAGAACTGGCGGGATGTCGACATCTGGACCGCATCAGCGCCTACCTGAACAACCTGCATCGGCTCGGTTTGGTGGCGTTCTCACGCGAGCCCGTCGAGGCCGACCGGTACCAGGTGGTCGAGGTGCAGCCGTCGGTGATCGAGGCGGTCAAGCGCGCAGGACGATCCAACAGGATTGTGCGTCGTAGCATCCTGTTGACGCCGTTCGGTGACGACTTCTGTCATACCTGTTTTTCGCTGTAGGGCCTCCGGCCCCGTGAGTGGTCAAGGAGCCCCTGGACTCCTTAACCACTCACGGGGGGCTTGCCCCCTACAGCCAGGTATCTTCCGTCGTGGTCGTCAGGAACGCTTCCAGATCGTCACGCCAGGTAGCCGGAACAGTCTTGTCCGGCTCGATGCCCGTGTACTGCCCGCGGTAGAAGAGCAGCGGGCGTTCGGTCTTGATCTCACTCATCGACGACACCCGACCGAAGACGACGTAGTGATCGCCGCCGTCGTGGACGGTTTCGACTGTGCAGTCGATGTGGGCAAGCGACTTGTCGATGATCGGTGAGCCCAGAGGTGATGGCGTCCAATCGATGCCGGCGAACTTGTCCGGCTCACGCGACCCGAAACGAGCACACACCGCCTGCTGTTCCTCCGCCAACACGTTGACGGCGAACTTCCCGGTCCGCTCGATTGCCGCCCACGACCGAGACCCCTTGGTGGGGCAGAACAACACCAAAGGCGGGTCGAGTGACAGGGCGGCGAAAGACTGACACGCGAACCCGACTGGTTCACCGTCGTCGACTGTCGTGATGATGGTGATACCCGTACAGAACTGCCCGAGAACCGTGCGGAACTGGCGTGGATCGATCGCCTGCTCCGCGCTCACCGACGCGTCGGGCGAACTCACGGCTTCATTCCCACCGTGAAGTCGTGACCCCACAGGCTCACGGCCGTGCTTTCCCTCGCGATCCAGTTTTCGTCCTCGACCTCTAGCCCCTCACAACCGAATTCGATGTCGAACCCGCCCGGAGTCTTCATGTAGAACGAGAGCATCTCGTCGTTGACGTGGCGACCGAGAGTCGCCGACATCTTGACCTTCTTGCGCAATGCCCGGTCGAGGCACAGTCCGACGTCGTCGGAGTTCTCCACCTCGAGCATCAAATGCACGATGCCCGTCGGGTTGGGCAACGGCAGGAACGCCAAGCTGTGGTGACGCGGGTTGCAGCCGAGGAACCTCAGCCACGCCGGGTCGCCGTCCGCGGGCCGCCCGACCATCTGCGGAGGCAGACGCATCGAGTCGCGAAGCTTGAATCCGAGTACGTCGCGGTAGAACCGGAGCGAAGCATCGTCGTCGTCGGTGGTGAGCACAACGTGGCCGAGCCCCTGCTCCCCCGTCACGAACCTGTGCCCGTACGGGCTCACGATCCGGCGGTGTTCGAGAGCAGCTCCGTGGAACACCTCGAGGGAGTTACCCGAGGTGTCCTCGAACGCGATCATCTCGACGACGCGACGGTCCTTGAGCTGCTCCGCCGTGCCTTCCTTGAACGGAACACCGGCCGCCGACAACCTGTCACGGATATCCTGCAGCTCAGCCGCATTCGCGGTTTCCCACCCGGAGACGAGCAGACGGTCGGTGTCGTTCGGAACGATGACAAGACGCGCCGGGAAGTCGTCCATACGCAGATACAGCGATTCCGCGTCGACGCCCTTGCCCTCGATCATTCCGAGGATCTTGAGTCCGTATTCGCGCCACGCAGCCATGTCGGTGGCCCCGATGCGCATGTACGCCAGAGATCGAATACCCATCATTTACCTCCGTCGAGCAGGAAGTCGGTTGCGAGCCGGTTGAATTCGTCGAACTTCTCGAGCTGCGCCCAGTGACCGCAACCGCCGAAGACGTGGAGCTGCGCGCGCGGGATCATCTTGAGCGCAACCAGCGCGCCGTCGAGAGGGTTGACCCGATCCTCACGGCCCCAGATCAGCAACACGCGCTGACGAAGCTTGTACGCCTCGCGCCAGAGCATGCCGAGCTCGAAGTCACCGCTGGAGAAGGACTTACCCATCGCCTTGGCCGCAGCCAGCGACTCGGGAGTACTGGCCGCAGCAAAACGTTCGTCGACGAGTTCCGGCGTGATCAGCTTCTGATCGAAGACCATGATCCGCAGGAATGCTTCGAGGTTCTCACGTGTGGGCTGGTAGCTGAACTTCCCGAGGTTCTTGACGCCCTCGGTGGGGTCCGGCGCAAACAGGTTGACACTCAGACCGCCGGGGCCCATCAGAACGAGGCGACCGGCGCGATCCGGGTAGTCGAGCGCAAACCGAACGGCAGCGCCACCGCCGAGCGAATTGCCCAGCAAATCAACGCGACCGGTGATCTCGAGCGTGTCCAGGAGATCGTTGAGCGCCGACGCACTGTGAACGAAGTACTGCGGATGCTCCGTCGGCTTGTCGGACTGCCCGTAGCCGGGCTGATCGACCGCTATGACGTGAAAGTTCTTCGCCAACACCGGAATGTTGCGGGCAAAGTTCGACCACGACGACGCGCCTGGGCCACCGCCGTGCAGCAGCACGATGGTCTTGTCGTTGCCGACGCCTGCCTCGTGGAAATGCAGTTTCAGATCGGGGCGCACTTGCGCGAACCGCGAAGTGGACTCGTAGGTGAGGGCTTCTTCGGTGGTTGTCACTGAGCCTCCTCTAGACCATCGTGTCGGTGATCGGCAGACCGAATTCGCCGGTTCCGAACATGACGTATGCGCGTTCGGGATCGTTGGCGGCGTGGACGCGACCAGCGTGAGCATCGCGCCAGAAACGCTGAATCGGCGTACCGTTCTGCAGCGCCGTGGCACCGGAGTTCTCGAAGAGCTTGTCGATCGAGGCGATCGCACGGCCAGTGGCGCGCACCTGGTCACGTCGAGCGCGCAGACGCAGTTCCATCGGAACCTCTTCGCCCGCAAGGATCAACGCGTACTCGTCGGCGACGTTGCCGGAGAGCTGACGCCACGCGGCGTCGATGTCGCTGGATGCCTCGGCGATGCGTACCTTGGCAAACGGATCGTCCTTCGACTTCTCGCCGGCGAACGCAGCGCGCACACGCTTGCCCTGGTGCTCGACGTGCGCTTCGTAAGCGCCGTAAGCCATTCCGACGATCGGTGCCGAGATCGTCGTGGGGTGAATGGTTCCCCACGGCATCTTGTAGACCGGCGCGGTGTTGTTCTCGAGACCCGGGGCGGTCAGTTCGCTCATCGCCCGGAAGCTCAGAACGCGATGCTTGGGAACAAAAACATCTTTGACCACAACGGTATTGGAGCCGGTTCCACGCAGACCGACCACATTCCACACGTCGTCGATCTGGTAGTCCTCGCGAGGAATCAGGTAGCTCACGAAGTCGACCGCGCGGCCGTCCTTGAACACCGGACCACCGAGAACGGCCCAGCTGGCATGGTCACAACCCGAGGACCAAGCCCACGCACCGTTGACCTTGTATCCGCCCTCGACTACTTCACCCATACCCATCGGGGCGTAAGAGGACGAGATGCGAACGTCAGTGTCGTTGCCCCACACGTCTTCCTGTGCCTGCTGAGAGAAGAGGGCGAGGTGCCAGTTGTGTACGCCGATGATCGACGAGACCCATCCTGTGGAACCACACGCGCTGGCGATCTTCTTGACCGCGGAGTAGAACAGCACCGGATCGGCTTCGTATCCGCCCCACTGCTTCGGCTGCAGCAAGCGGAAGAAGCCTGTTTCCTGAAGAGCCTTGATGGACTCGTCGGGGATACGACGCAGATCCTCGGTCTCCTGTGCGCGCTCGCGCAGTGCCGGCAGTAGTGCGTCGAGCCTCTGCATCACCTCGTGGCTGTCATGGTTACCCACTTCGACGCTCCCGTCTTCCTCGATCGGTTGGTTCACTTACACTTGAGACTAGAACACGTTCTCTTTTCTGTCGAGACGCTGACAGAGGTCCCGTTTGTGGCCGCAATGCTGTAACAAGTGCCCCCAAAATCTGGCGGAACCGGATCGAGTTCTATAACGTGTTCTACTAACAGCTAGAAGGGATGTGAGGTCACAATGGCGCAGATTCGCGAGATCGACGTCGGAACGGTGCAGACTCGTTTCGCCCGCGGTTGGCACTGCCTGGGTCTACTGAAGACCTTCAAGGACGGCAAACCGCACGCGATCGAGGCTTTCGGTACGAAGCTCGTGGTGTTCGCCGACAGCAAGGGCGACATCAAAGTTCTCGACGGATACTGCCGTCACATGGGCGGTGACCTCACACAAGGCGAGGTCAAGGGCGATTCCATCGCCTGCCCCTTCCACGACTGGCGCTGGGGCGGCAACGGCAAGTGCACCGGCATTCCTTATGCCCGTCGCGTGCCCCCGCTCGCACGTACCCGTGCGTGGACGACCCTCGAGCAGAACGCTCAGCTCTTCGTCTGGAACGACCCCGAGGGCAATCCGCCGCCCGAGGAGATCGTGATTCCTCGTATCGAGGGCGCCTACAGCGACGAATGGACCGATTGGACCTGGAACTCCATGGTCATCGAGGGGTCCAATTGCCGCGAGATCATCGACAACGTGGTCGACATGGCGCACTTCTACTACATCCACTACGCCTTCCCGACGTACTTCAAGAACGTCTTCGAAGGTGAGATCGCCACTCAGTACCTCAACACCACCGGCCGTCCCGACATCGGAATGGCCTCCCAGTACGGCGGCGACACGCTGCTTCGCTCCGAAGCTGCGTATTACGGACCGTCGTACATGGTCAATCCCCTGTGGAACAGCTACAGCGGATACGAGGTCGAGAGTGTTCTGATCAACTGCCACTACCCGATCAGCCCGGACTCGTTCGTGCTGCAGTGGGGCGTGACGGTCAAGAAGCCGACGGGCGTCTCCGACGAGATGGCCGACAAGCTGGCCGGCAAGTTCACCGAGGGCATCAGCGAGGGCTTCCTGCAGGACGTCGCGATCTGGAAGAACAAGACCAAGATCGAGAATCCTCTCCTCTGCGAAGAAGACGGCCCCGTTTACCAGCTACGACGCTGGTACGAGCAGTTCTACGTGGACAAGGCAGACGTCACCGAGAAGATGACGCAGCGCTTCGAGTTCGAGGTGGACACCACCAAGGCAAACGAAGCCTGGCACGCCGAGGTCGAGGAAAACCTCGCACGCCAGAAGGCTGAGAAGGAAGCTGCAGCAGAAGCGGCAAAGAAGGAAGCAGAGGTCTAGTCGTGAGCGCCTCGATCGGAACCGACGCACGGTGGGCTCGTTGGGCCAAGGCACCGGACTTTGCCGGGCAAACGGAACGGCTCGAGGCGATCGCGGCCCAGACGATCGAGGACAAGCACGAATACCTCGACTCGGGTCTGCAGGAAGTCGACTGCAAGGCATGCGGCGCGTGCGTACTGGTTCGCAAGAACACGTACAAGCACACCAGCGTTCAGTGGACTTCCGACCCGGCACTGCGTTGCCACACCTTCAAAGAGGCAATTGCTTCCGGTCAGTCGACGGCATTGAAAGACGGTTGCCCGAAGTTGCACGACAGCATCGCCGACGCAGTCAGGGACGGCACCATCACGGTGCGTGATCCCGAGGTCAGCTGACCTGATTGTGCAGAACGAGGACCGACCCACCACGGGTCGGTCCTCGTTTTGTGTTCCGGCAACTGTGCGTCTGTCAGGCGGGCGGTCGCACTTTCCGTGCAGCCACCGCGTAGACGTCGCTCGACGTGGTGAGCGAGTTCTTTCCGCTGACTGCCGGCACTCCCCCGCGGAGATTCACCGCCCAGTTGAGCGCACCCAACGGTCCGCATCCACTGGCTCCCGGCGCCGCAAACGCAGCATCCGAATGTGGGACTGCCGGGAACACCGCGCCGGGAAACTCGCCGATGGGTTCCGAAGGCGGGTTTCCAGTTGTGGTCAAGTGAAGATTGATCGGATTCGAGACCGACCCGATGTAGCAATCGCCACCGAGCAAGGGATTAGACAGTTTCAAGCGGACCGGCATCGTGAGTTCCTGCTCGAGGACCTTCAGATCGGGGACTCCCACCGATTCGACTGTCGCGCTGATCTGAGTCAGTCCGAGCGGGGTATCGATCCCGAGCGCACCCCCTGGTACCGAAATCGGGTTGGAATAGACCCCGTTGGACCCGTCCTGCTTGGCAACGAACGTCTCGATAAAACTGTTGTCGGGCTGGGTCGCGTATTTCACCCCACCCGCAACCTTGAGACTGCCGTCCGGGATCGGCACCGAAAGTGCGCCCAATTTCATGGTCCCTCCGCGAACTACGACGCTGGCGCACGTCGTCACCTCGAGATCCTCGATCGGGCACGTGCCCCAACCGTCGAAGGTCAACGGATCAATCTCTGCCGCACCGGAGGAACCGAGCGATCCGCTGCCGGAAGACCCTGACGAGGATTCGTCGGCAATTGCCACACCTGCACCGGCCATGACAAATGTTGCAACTAGCGCGACTGTCGACATCACTCGAGACTTATTGCGGCTCTTCATCTTCGAAACCCTCCACCGTTGACGGAATCTAACGAGAGCCGCCCACGGGTTGCACCTCGACGCACGTCCGGCACGCTACCGAGAAGCGGGACTTGGATTCACACATATCGGCGATATTTCCCACCAAAGAACTACGCCGATCACGCTCGATCGAACTTCCGTCCTAGCCCGGCAACCGTATCGATCCCCGTCGCCTCAGTTCTTTTCGGCTGCACCCGAACCGATGACTTGATCGAGGAACGGCCCGAACATCTCCCCCAGGTTCTCGGCGATCTGATCGGGAGTGCCGAAGGACAACGTCACATGGCTGATCGCCAGACGCACTATCGTGCTGCCGAACATCTCGGCATGGATGCGGTCGACGTTCGCCCAACTGGTCATGAAGATCTCGGCCAACCTCGCGCTCGCATGTTCGAGCAGCGGAGTCCCGTCAGTGGTGACCAGGCTCAGCAGGTCATGTTGCGGACGAGGACCGACAATACTGACCACCATCGGATCCCGGGCACCGGCGTCGAAGAAGGCACGAAATGCAGCCGAGACCGCGCCCCGCGGATCCGAATGATGCAGCGTTACTTCGCGTTCCACCACTTCGAGGAACTCGTCGACAAACCGGATGAGGTATCCGGACGCCAAGCCTTGGCGAGACGTGAACTCCTTGTACAACGTCTGCCGGCTCATACCCGCTGCCTCGGCGATATGCGCCATCGTGATGTCGTTCCACGACTTCTCGGTCAAGAGTTCGCGTGTGGCGTCGAGCGCTGACGCACGGAGGAGTTGACGAGCTGCCTCGTGGTACGGGACACGGGCACGAGCGGTGGACATATCGGGAAGATTTCCATCGCCCGTGCTCGGTGTCAAAACGGTGGACACGCAAGCCACAGAAGTCACGAGCACACTCAGAGCACCGGTGAGGCGACAAGACCCGCCGCAAGTTCGGTCAGATCCCTGTTTGTATCGGCGAGTACGTCGACGCTGATGTCCGGAGAGCGTTCGATAAGGGTTCGGACGGCCCGAATATCTTTCGGCCGCCCCACACTCACAGCGCCGACGATCTTCCCCTCGCGCATGCAGATCGCAGTGAAGTCATAGGAGTCCAGGTCTCCTCGGACGATCACGGTGTCGTCGGCACCTGGCCAACCGGCTACCTGGATGTTGCGGCCGAATTGGTTCGACCAACTCCATGGGACGGATTCGAAAGGTTCCGCCTTCCCCACAATGGTCTTGGCAACTGCGACGGCGTGGTCCTGCGCAGTGTTCCAGTGCTCGCCGCGGTGCATGCCGCCGAGAAAACCGTTGGGCACGTTGGCCACATCGCCGATCGCGTACACACCATCGACAGACGTTCTGAGGTATCGGTCTACCGAAATCCCGTTGTCCACCGCAATACCCGCAGCAGCAGCCACATCGGTATCGGGCAAGGATCCGATTGCGACGACGGCCAGGTTCGCTGTCCACTCGCGTCCGTCACGCGCACGTGCGGTGACGCCGTCGGCACCCGTCGTGAGCGTCTCGAGGTCGACTCCCGTCTGCAAGGCGACGCCCGCCGAGGCGTGCAGCGCGGCGATCTTCTCCGCTATCGACGGTGGAAGCAGCCTGGACAGGGGCAGCGGTTGCGCTTCGAGAACCTGCACACTGCAACCCAAGTCGCGTGCCGTTGACGCCACCTCCGATCCGATCAAGCCACCGCCGACCACCAATAGCGAGGATCCTTCGATCAGCTGGGATTGCAAGCGTCGCATGTCTGCGATATCTCGAAGATAGTGAACGCGCTCGGAATCTTCCGCGGCCAACCGTCGGGACCGTCCACCCGTGGCAAGAATCAGAACGTCGTAGTCGATGCTGTCACCGTCGGCTAAAAGTACTGTGCGGGAATCTGTGTCGATACTCGTGACAGTTGCGCCGATCCGAAGATCGATACCCTGCTCGGTCCAGAAAGTCGACGGCCGCAACCGAACCCGATCGATCGACGCTTTCCCGCACAGTAGCTCCTTCGACAGCGCCGGGCGGCGGTACGGCTCCTCAGGTTCGCTGCCGATCAGGATGATGCTGCCGCCGAACCCTTCCTTGCGCAGGGCCTGCGCGGCACCGGAACCGGCGATGCCCGTGCCCACGATCACGACGGTGCGTGTGTCGGGCTCGCTGACCGCTGTCATCAGCGGTCCACCTCCACCATTTCGAAATCGACTTTGGCAGCGCCACAATCAGGGCAGGACCAGTCTTCGGGAATCTCGTCCCAGCGAGTACCCGGCTCGATACCGTCGTCGGGCCAGCCGATCGCTTCGTCGTACTCGAACCCGCACTGGAGGCAGCGGAACAATTTGTAAGCAGTGGCAGTCTCGGACATCGGTTTTCCTTTCACCGGTGGGTATTTCGATCAGGATTGCGTGACGAGGGTGAAGTCGACCTTCTCGCGGACACCGCAGTCGGGGCAGCACCAGTCGTCCGGAATGCTCGACCACGGTGTGCCGGGCGGAAAGCCTTCTCGCGCAGCACCTGTCGATTCGGTGTACGTGTAGTCGCAGATCGGGCAGATGTAGGCGTTCATGCGTTCACCCCGTAGGCTGCGAGGATCTTGGCCCGCTTCTTCGGCGCGATGTTGACCTGGGTGATGTCGCCTCGGTAGTGCTCGAGAACGCGGTGGTCCATCACCTTGCGCCACAGGGGCGGGACTGTGGCGAGCATGATCATGCTGGCGTAGCCGCTCGGGAGCTGAGGGGCCTCTTCCATACTGCGAAGCGCTTGGTAGCGCCGTGTCGGATTCGCATGATGATCGCTGTGCCGCTGCAAGTGATAAAGGAAGACGTTGGTGCAGATGCGATCACTGTTCCAGCTGTGCGCCGGCGTGCAGCGCTCGTACCGTCCGCTTGCGGTCTTCTGACGCAGGAGTCCGTAGTGCTCGAGGTAATTGATCGCTTCGAGCAGCGAAAACCCGATGACCGCCTGGATCACGAGGTACGGCGCGATGCCGATCCCGAACACTGCAAGCGCGACACCGAACAGAACAACCGACATGAGCCAGGCGTTGAGCACGTCGTTCTTGATGCTCCAGTGCGTGGTGCCCAAACGCTCGAAGCGGGTCTTCTCGAGATGCCATGCCGACTTCAATCCTCCGCCGACGCTGCGCGGCCAGAAACCGTAGAGGGTCTCACCGAAGCGCGAGGTCGCCGGATCTTCCGGAGTCGACACTCGCACATGGTGGCCACGGTTGTGCTCTAGGTAGAAGTGACCGTAAGCACTCTGTGCGAGAACGATTTTGGACAACCAGCGCTCGACGCTCTCCTTCTTGTGCCCGAGTTCATGGGCTGTGTTGATGCCGATTCCGGCCGTCACACCGATCGTCACTGCGAGTCCGATATTGGAGAGAACGCTCAAATCCCAACGCGCCCAGATGTAGCAGGACAGGAAGAAGGCCGTGTATTGCAGCGGCAGATAGGCGTAGGTGCACCACCGGTAGAAGCGGTCGTTCTCGAGTTCGTCGATCACCTCGTCGGGCGGATTCTTCCCGTCCTCACCCGCCAGGATGTCGATGACGGGAATGAGAGCAAACGCGATCAGTGGGCCGGTCCACCAGAAGACATTCCATCCGGTGGCGGTAACAAGCCCCACGGCGATGAAAGTTGCCGATGACGGAATCAGCGCCAACAGCCACAAGTAGCGTTTCCGGTCTCTCCAAGTTGCGAGCCGACCATCTGGCTCGGTGTACACCAACGCCGCCATCGAATTCTCCAGTTCTCGTTCGGATCAGTGAGTGCGTCCTGCGCGGTAATCCGCGACACGAACAACATCTATGTATAGAGAGTGGACAAATGATGGCGTTTTGTCAACGATTTTTGAGGTAAGTGTTTTACAAACACGCAGATTTGTACATCACTAGGATGTGGCGGCAGATCAGCGTTCAAGGAATCGAGGGCGCAAAAGTGCGCCGAAAGGCGCTCGCGCCTCAGGCGGAACGTAGGCCGCCTCGCCATGCCGGGAATACAGGTGGTCGTCCTCGTATCGCGGAAATACGTGGACGTGGTGGTGCCAGACGTCCTGGTTGCCCGCCGGTTCGTTGTGCTGCCGGGTCGAGACGCCGTCGCAGCCGTAGGCTTCACGAATTGCAACAGCCACGGCCTGAACCAGGTCGAAAACCGAGTGCCCGACGCTCGTGGGCAAAGTGTAGAGATTCTCGAAGTGCTCGATCGGCGACACAAGTACGTGGCCGGGGTTGCCCGGCCACCACTTCGGGGAAATCCGAGCGATTGCGTGGTCGGTTCGAGCAACCAGGTCGGTCGACGCGTTGTGCTCGTCGAACTCGCCCAGCGCGAAGCGACAGAACGGGCACCGGTACCCCGGCGGCTCATGATGCAACTCGCCTGCCTTCACGTCGCGATCTTCCCACGACCTCAACGTCTGCGACCCGTGTGGAAAGCCCCAAAATGCCCGATCTGCGCGAATTTCCCCAAAACAAAAGTTCGCGTACCCATACTGAAATGACCGACTGTCCCCGACGTGAGTGGGTCCTCATGGATACCGACGTATTGGTAGCGGGCGCCGGCCCGATCGGATTGACCACCGCGATCGAGCTGCGCAGACGCGGTATCTCCTGTCGAATAGTCGACCCCCTCGACGAACCGCGGCAATACGCGAAAGCCGTCGGGATTCAGCCACGCACTCTCGAACTCTTCGAGAACATGGGGGTGCTCCGCCAGGCACTCGACGCCTCGACATTGATGCGCGGTCAGATCATATACACGAACGGCGTCGAGGTCGGCCGCGTCGACCTCACCCTCCCCGACGACGTTCCTTACTGGTTTCTCTGCCTGCCTCAGTACTCGACGGAGCGCATCCTCACCGAGCGCCTCACCGAGTTGGGAACAACCGTCGAACGCGGAGTCGGCCTCACTGCATTCGAACAGTCCGACGACGCCGTCACCTGCACCCTCAGCGACGGCAGCACCGTGACGGCCCAGTACCTGGTGGGTTCCGACGGCGCGCACAGCGTGGTCCGCAAAGGGCTGGGACTGAGCTTCGAGGGCGGCGCATTTGCCGAAAGCTACATGCTCGGTGACGTCGAAGTCGACTGGTCGATCCCCAGCGGCTACGCGGTGCGCGCGAACCACACCAGCGACGACGGAACCACCGACGATCTACTCGTGTGCATCCCACTTCCCGGACACAAGCGGTACCGCATGTCGATGCTCGTTCCGGACGATTTGATGCCGGACGAATCGTCGAACAAAGCCTCTGTACAGCATGGCTTTTCAACCGGAAAGACACCTGAACTCCATCACATCCAAGCCGTGCTCGACAGACTCTCCCCAGAACCGACAACCGCCTCGATGCTGCGATGGTCCTCGGTCTTCCGCATCAGCCACCGCATCGTCGACGCTTACGGTCGCGGACGGGTTTTTGTCGCCGGCGACGCCGCGCACATCCATCCCCCGACTGGCGCGCAGGGCATGAACACCGGGATCCAGGACGCCCACAATCTCGCATGGAAGGTAGCGCTCGCCGTCAAAGGCGTTGCAACAGCAGATCTTCTCGAGACCTACGACGCCGAAAGACGGCCGGTCGGTGAAGAAGTCGTCGGGATGACCGTCCGAAATGCTCGAGAAGGAATCGGTTCGGGAGAGTCTTCCATCGACACGGCGATGCGGCGCCAGGCTCAATTGTTGATCGACTACTCGGAGAGTCCGCTGAACACCGGGCGTGATTCTTCGAGTCCACACGTCCAACCGGGCGAGCGTGCACCCGATGCACGCGGAATGCGCCGAGACGGTGTGCAGTATCCAATTCGGTTGTTCGACTTGCTGTCCGGAGTCGACCACACGTTACTGCTGACTTCGGACGGATCCGCAGAGAGCATCAACAGCCTCGAGAAGGTCGCCGACGCCGCCATTCGATCAGCGCACGGCTTGTTGGACGTCTACGCGATAGTGCCACCGGGAACCGTGACCGTCGATTCGTTGGTGCCGATCATCGAGGACAACGACTCGCAGCTGTGCGCCGCGTATGGGGTCGAAGGCACGGCGGCGCTGGTCATTCGGCCCGACGGCTACCTCGGATTCCGTGGGCACCCGGAGAACGTTTCCGACTACTTCGCGAAAGTGTTTGCCGTCAATCAGGAATGAGCGAAGCGAACATCAACCGAATCTCAGGTGAGAGCTTCATCAACTCGACGTATCCACCCAACGGCCCGGCATCGAGGTAGGAGAACTCCATGCCGGCGCCCTCTACCCGACCCTGTTGCACCACCGGCATTCCGCGACGCTCGGCCTCGACCAGCGTCGCCTCGTAATCGCCTGGAACCCAGGCCAGGTGATGAACTCCGACGCCGTGAGTCTCCAGGAATTCCGTGTACAGGTTGCGTCCGGATACTGGTTGGATCAGCTCGAGCTGTTGGCTGCCCGCATATCCGATCGACACGTGCACGACATAGTCCGCGGGCTCCCCGCGAAACGTTGTGGTCTCGGGACCAAAGGCGATGTCTGGCATACGTAGCCACCGCTCCACTCCCCACTGCCGAGTGAACTCCTGTTCGGCAGCCTCGATGTCCTCGACCACCCAGCAGATCTGAAAGATCGGTCCCGAGACCAACGGGGTCATGCCATTTTTCCGTTGTCCACCGAGTAGACGGCCCCGTGTATCGCCGAGGCGTCGTCGGAGGCCACGAAAGCCACCATCTTCGCAACGTCCTCGGCTTCCATCAAGCCACGCGGCGAGGCAACCTTCATGACGAGGTCGAAGTCGACTCCGTCGGGGAAGGTGAATCCGGTAACTTGAGGAGTCATCATGCCGCCGGGGCAGATTGCGTTGACACGCAGAGACTTTCCGGTGAACTCCATCGCCATCGCTCGGGTCAGTCCGATGAGTCCGTGCTTGGCAGCGCAGTATCCAGCCGAGTACGCCTGCCCTTCCAGCCCCGCGATCGAGGAGACGTTGACTATGTTGCCGCCCCGCTCCAGCAAGTGCGGCAGTGCTGCGCGGGACAGGAAGAACGGTCCGTTCAGATTGACCGCAAGGTCATGTGCCCATTCGGAATCTGCAATATCCGCCGTATGACGAAGCGAGTGCGATCCCGCCACGTTGACGAGGATGTCGATACCACCGAGTTCGTCGACACACGCTTGCACGGCCGCATCACACTGAGCAGAATCCGAGACGTCCGTCGCTGCGTAACGACGCTCTCCATCCGCGCCGACCACCTCGACCATCGACTGCCGCAGCTTTTCCTTGTCGCGGGCGATACCGAAAACCTGGGCGCCCCTGCGGTGGAGTATCTCGGCCACCGCGCGCCCCAAGCCTGAGGACGCGCCGGTCACCAAGGCCACTTTTCCGGCCAGTACGTCTGCCATGGGCTAGGAAGCCGCTGCTTCGCGCTGGAGTTCCAGCGCGATGTCGATCAACTGATCTTCCTGGCCGCCGACCAACTTGCGCTTACCTGCGCGCACCAACAGCTCCGCGGACGACACTCCGTACCGCTCGGCCTGACGCTCGGCATGCTTGAGGAAGCTCGAGTACACGCCGGCGTAGCCCATCATCAGTGCCTGACGATCGAGCAGGCACTCCTGCGGCATTGCCGGGCGCACAACGTCTTCGGCTGCATCGGCGATCGCGAAGAAGTCGATACCGGTCTTGACGCCGATCTTGTCGCAAACACCGACGAAGGCCTCGACCGGGGCGTTGCCGGCGCCGGCACCGAACCGACGGGTACTACCGTCGATCTGCTTGGCTCCCGCACGAACTGCCGCAATGGAATTGGCGACGCCCAGGCCCAGGTTCTCGTGGCCGTGGAAGCCGACCTGAGCGTCGTTGCCGAGTTCCTGAACCAGCGCCTCGACGCGATCGGATACCTGCTCGAGCACAAGTGCGCCGGCGGAGTCGACCACGTACACACACTGGCAACCCGCGTCGGCCATGATGCGAGCCTGCTTGGCCAGCTTCTCCGGCGGAATCGAGTGAGCCATCATGAGGAATCCGACTGTTTCGAGTCCACGCTCACGCGCGAGGCCGAAGTGCTGGATGGATACGTCTGCCTCGGTGCAGTGAGTTGCGATGCGGCAGATGGACGCACCGTTGTCCTGTGCGATGACGATGTCGTCCTTGATGCCCAATCCGGGCAGCATCAGGAAGGCGATCTTCGCGTTGGTCGCCGTCTCGACTGCAGCTTTGATCAGTTCCTGCTCGGGAGTCTTCGAGAAGCCGTAATTGAAGGAGGACCCGCCGAGGCCGTCGCCGTGAGTGACCTCGATGACCGGCACTCCGGCTCCGTCGAGGGCACCGACGATGGCTCGTACTTCGTCGACGGTGAACTGATGACGCTTGTGGTGGGAGCCGTCGCGCAGCGATGTGTCGGTGACGCGGATGTCCCAGCTCGAATCGAAATGAATCATGTCGCTCATGCCTTCACACTCAGAAGCTTCTGGGCGATTTCCTCGCCCACCTTGGTGGCTGCTGCCGTCATGATGTCGAGGTTGCCCGCGTACGGCGGCAGGAAATCGCCTGCGCCTTCGACCTCGACGAACGTGGTGACCGTTGCATAGCCACCGGAAACGACGCTCGGTTCGTCGAACTGCGGTTCGTTGAGCAACCGGTAGCCGGGCACGTACTGCTGGATGTCCTTGACGACGCGGTGAATGGAGTCGGTGATCGCGGCCTGATCGGCGTCTTCGGGGATAGCGCAGAAGATTGTGTCGCGCATGATCATCGGCGGGTCCGCGGGGTTGAGGATGATGATCGCCTTGCCGCGCTGTGCGCCGCCGATGGTCTCGATACCGCGGCTGGTGGTCTTGGTGAACTCATCGATGTTCGCGCGAGTTCCCGGGCCGGCGGACAACGATGCAACGGAGGCGACGATCTCGGCGTACGCCACGTCGACGACACGTGATACCGCGTAGACGATCGGAATGGTTGCCTGCCCACCGCAGGTGATCATGTTGACGTTGGGTGCGTCCAGGTGCTCACGCAGGTTCGCGGGCGGAACCACAGCCGGGCCGACCGCGGCCGGCGTCAGGTCGATGGCACGGATACCGGCGGCCTCGTAGCGTGGTGCTGCCTCGCGGTGCACGTATGCCGACGTCGCCTCGAAGACCAGGTCCGGTTTCTCCGCCTGGTTCAGCAACCAGTCGACGCCCTCGGCGGAGGTCTCGAGTCCCATCTTGCGGGCGCGCGCCAATCCTTCACTCTCGGGATCGATTCCGATCATCCATCGCGGCTCCAGCCACTCGGAACGCTGCAATTTGTACAACAGATCGGTACTGATGTTTCCCGATCCGACGATCGCCACACTTGCCTTGGTCATGACTACTCCTACGTGAACTGAAGAGATACGGAGCCGAGGCCGCTGAACTCGGCTCGGAAGTTGTCGCCTGGATGAGCGTCGATCGCTCGCGTGCACGAACCCGGCAGAACGATGTCGCCGGCCTTGAGCCGAACTCCGAACGTGTCGACCTTCTGCGCCAACCACGCGACAGCGGTGACCGGGTTACCGAGAACCGCATCGCTGCGCCCCTCCGCAATCCGCTCGCCGTTGCAGGTCAGCACCGCGTCGATCGCCTTGATGTCGATGTCCGACGGGCGAACTCGTTCCTTGCCGAGAATGAACCCAGCGGAGGACGCATTGTCCGCGATGGTGTCCGAGAGGCCGATCTTCCAGTCCTTGATCCGGCTGTCGATCAACTCGATGGACGGCGCATAGGCGACAGTGGCGTCGATGACGTCTTGTTCGGTGCACCCGGCGCCCGGCAGATCTGCTCCCAGAATGAAGGCGACCTCCACCTCGACGCGGGGGAAGCAGAAGCGCGACGTGTCGACCGGACGGTTCTCGAACTCTTCCATCTCGGCGAGCAGGTGACCGTAATCTGGCTCGTCGACGCCCATCATCTGCTGCATCGCCAGTGACGAGAGTCCGACCTTGTGTCCGACCACCTTTGCGCCACCGGCAACACGACGCCGGATGTTGATGAGCTGGATCTCGTAGGCGTCGACGACGTCTATTTCCGGATAGTCGGCGATCAGCGGGCTGATCGGAGCGCGATCCCGTTCCGCCGAGTCGAGATGGTCGGCAAGTTCGCCGCGGATCTGCGTCGAGAGCATCGTTCAGGCCTTTCCGACTGTGGAGAATGCGGCTGCGTGCTGACCGGCTCGTCGTCCGGAGAACACGCAGTCGGCGAGCGACAAGCCGCTCACATACGAGTTGGAACAGATACCGACAGCGGTACGGCCGGCGGCATACAGGCCAGGGATACCCTCCCCGGCCTCGTTTTTCACCATGCCGGACGATTCGTCGACCACCAATCCACCGAGCGTGAGCATCGGGCACGGATTCATCATGTTGGGCTTGATCGAGACGTCGTACATCGTGAACGGCGCAGACAGTATCGGCCTGACGAAGTCCGACGGCTTACCCATCGGATCGGGTTGCCCGGCAGCGGCAGCCGAGTTGTGCGCGTCGACTGTGGCTTGAAGGCCGGCGACGTCTATCCCCGCCTTGCGAGCGACCTCGGCAATCGTGTTGCCACGCACCGCGGTACGCATCATTCCGGTGGTCTGTACCCGCTGGAACCACATCGACTGGTCACTTATCTGCGACTTCGCTTCGCGAACGAGTTCGGAATCTGCCAGCAGCCAACCGATTCCGCTGCTCTTCTCCGCCATCGCCTGACCGAGAGCGGCACCGTACCGGGACTCGTCGACGATTCGCGCACCGGATTCCCCCACCAGAACGGAACCGAGAAAAGCACTCGGCGGGACGATGAATCGCCAGGCGGAAACATTGCCGAGCTTGTCGGTTGCGCCCCCGGCTTCGATACCGAGGTTGATGCCTTTGCCGTCGTCGCCCGACGTGCCGAGCGGGATACCGCCCTTGTAGGCAGGAGCATGGGTACGCATCATCTCGCGATTGGACACGAAGCCGCCGGCGCTGAGGATCACGCCGCCGCGTGCCTGGATACGAATCCGCTTGGCGTGCTTCTTCTCGATCTTCGCGATCAGTGCGTCGAGAATAGTGCGCAACTGCGGCGCGTAGACGCCGGGCTTGGAGGACAGGGATCCGAGCGTCGCGTGACGGCGACGAACTCCGGCAGGTGCGTCACGGAGAGTCAGTGCTTCGACGCCGATCACCCGGCCGTCCTCGATTATCAGCCGATCCGCTCGCGTCTGGCCGAGAAGTTGGACGCCCTTGGCCGCCGCGGACTTCGCGAGCGGGCTGTACAGCATCTTCCCCGACGTGCCCCTCCCCTTGGCGCGATGACCGCGCGGAGCAGGTTTTGCGATGTCACGGAACCCGCCGGCCGATTCGCTACCCGAGAAGTAGAGGTAGTGCTTGTTGCTCGGATACGACGTCTTGTACGGACAGAGTGAGGCCTCGAACGGCACTCCGTGACTGCGCAGCCAGTCGATCGACGCCGGGCTCTCGTCGACGAACCGGCGCAGCGTCTGCGGCGTCACCGCGTCACCGACCTCGCGGTTCAGGTAGGCGAGCATGGCTTCGGGACTGTCCTCGACACCGGCTTCCTTTTGAATCACGGTGCCGCCGCCGGCGTAGTAGATTCCCCCGGAAATCGTGCTGGCACCACCACCGAGCGCTCGGTCGATGGCCAAAACCGACGAACCGGCCGCTATCGCTTCGAGCGCCGCACTGGCGCCCGCCACACCGAACCCGACCACAAGGACGTCAACCGAAGTATCCCAGGTCACACCGCACCATCCTCAATTTCACTGCAACGTGTTTCGTTATCAATGACAACGTCCGGAAATACTTCCTGGCAGAAAGCATGGACTGACACCCCCATCATTCTATAACGTGTTCTACATGAGCAAGCAGGAATACGACATCGTCGTCGTCGGCAGTGGTGCCGCAGGTATGACAGCGGCCTTGACCGCAGCCCACCAGGGCTTGAGTGTGGTCATCGTGGAGAAAGCCGCCCACTACGGCGGATCGACCGCCCGTTCCGGCGGTGGGGTCTGGATCCCCAACAACGAGGCACTTCAGGCGGACGGTGTCACCGATACACCGGAGGCTGCACGTTCCTACCTGCACAGCATCATCGGCGACGTCGTCGCTCCCGAACGCATCGACACGTACCTCGAGCGCGGTCCCGAAATGCTCTCGTTCGTGCTGAAGAACAGCCCGCTCGAACTGCAGTGGGTCCCCGGCTACTCCGATTACTACCCGGAGGCTCCCGGCGGACGCCTCGGTGGCCGCAGTGTCGAGCCCACCCCGTTCGACGGCAACAAGTTGGGCGCCGACCGTAAGAATCTCGAGCCCGACTACGTCAAGGCCCCCAAGAACTTCGTCATCACCCAGGCTGATTACAAGTGGCTCAACCTGCTGATGCGCAATCCTCGCGGACCGCTGCGCGCCATGAAGGTCGGCATGCGATTCCTCGCCGCCAAGGCCACCAAGAAGGATCTGTTGGTTCGTGGCCAGGCACTGGTCGCCGGCATTCGACTCGGGCTTCAATCCGCCGGAGTGCCCATCCTGCTGAACACCCCACTGACCTCCCTCTACACCGAAGACGGCGCGGTTCGCGGCGTCAACGTCCTCGTCGACGGCGAGGAGCAGGTCATCCGCGCTCGCCACGGAGTTGTGTTGGGATCCGGCGGGTTCGAGCACAACAAGGAAATGCGTGAGAAGTACCAGCGTGGGCCCATCGGCACCGAATGGACCGTCGGCGCCAAGGCGAACACCGGCGACGGCATCCGCGCAGGCCAAGAAGTCGGCGCTGCAGTCGATTTCATGGACGACGCCTGGTGGGGCCCGTCCATTCCGCTGACTGGCGGACCGTGGTTCGCTCTCTCCGAACGTACGCTCCCCGGCTGCATGATGGTCAACATGTCGGGCAAGCGCTTCGGCAACGAGGCGGCTCCGTACGTCGAGGCAACCCATGCGATGTACGGCGGCGAGTACGGCCAGGGCGAAGGCCCCGGCGAGAACATCCCGACCTGGATGATTCTCGATCAGCGCTACCGCAACCGCTACACGTTTGCCGGCATCACTCCGCGCTCCCCCTTCCCCGGCCGCTGGCTCAAGGCCGGCATCGTGGTCAAGGCGGGAACCATCGCCGAATTGGCCGAGAAGACAGGGCTTCCCGTCGCATCGCTGACCGAAACCGTCGATCGGTTCAACGGCTTCGCGCGCAACGGCAAGGACGAGGACTTCGGACGCGGCGACAGTGGATACGACGCGTACTACGGCGATCCCCGACTGAAGAACCCCAGCCTCGCCGAGATCAGCAAGGCCCCGTTCTACGCCATCAAGATGGTTCCGGGCGACCTCGGCACCAAGGGTGGAATCTGCACCGACGTCAACGGCCGAGCACTACGCGAAGACGGAAGCGTCATCGACGGCCTCTACGCCGCGGGCAACGCGAGCGCTCCGGTCATGGGCCACACCTACGCCGGTCCAGGCGCGACCATCGGTCCCGCAATGACTTTCGGCTACCTGGCCGTACTCGACATCGTCGAGCGTGCGAAGAAGGCCGAGACCACCACGGCACCTGCAGCTGAAAAGACGGCGGTCGACCATGCCAATTGATCCGAAGATCGCGCTCGGCGCCGAGCTTGCGCCACAAGAGTTCTCGTGGACCCCGTCGGACGTGCAGCACTACCACTTGGCACTAGGAGCAGGTGCGCGTCCGCTCGATCCGAACGAACTGCGCTACCTCGACGACGAAAAGCCTCAGGTGCTACCCACCTTCGCCACCGTCGCCGCCAATTTCCACGCCACCGAAGCACCGAAGGTGTCGTTCCCCGGCGTCGAAATCGATCTGGCGAAGGTAGTACACGGAAGCCAGGAAGTCACTGTCCATCAGCCGATCCCGGCAAGCGGTAGTGGGCGCACCACCACGCGGATCGCCGAGATCTGGGACAAGGGCAAGGCCGCGGTGATCGTGCAGGAATCCGTCACGGTCGACGCCGACGGTAATCCGCTCTGGACTGCCCGCTCGTCGATTTTCGCCCGCGGAGAGGGTGGTTTCGGGGGTGAACGTGGTCCGTCGGAGTCGATTTCGCTTCCGGATCGGGAACCAGATGCGACAGTGGTGACACCTGTGCTTCCACAGCAGGCATTGCTGTATCGGATGTGCGGTGATCGGAATCCGTTGCACTCGGATCCGCAATTCGCCTCCGCGGCAGGCTTTCCAGCGCCTATCCTGCATGGACTGTGTACTTACGGAATGGTCTGCAAGACCGCAGTGGATACCATGCTCGACGGCGACAGCAGTCGGGTAGCCGGATTTCGGGCCCGCTTTGCCGGGGTCGTGTTTCCCGGCGAGAACTTGAGTATCCAGATCTGGAAAGACAATGGGCGACTCCTGATCTCAGCTTCTGTACTGGAGCGTGAAGCTCCTGCCCTGGCTGACGTAGTTCTCACTCTTGTCTGATACCACCCTGTCTGATACCCACCTGTTAGAACTCACCGTAGTTCTCGAACCCGATGGAGTAGCCCGAAGATGACGGCACAAGACGAAAAGTTCCGACTGTCCCGACGAGGTTTCATGGCCGCAGGAGCCGGCGCCGTGGCAGCGACCGCATTCGCCGGCTGGACGCCGGCCTATGCCGTCCCCGCCGGCTCTTCCGGCTCCGCGGGTGGCCCCGTCTCCACCCTCACCCCGCCGCCTGCCTTCCCCGAAGGAATCGCCCTCTACCAGCAGGCATATCAGAACTGGTCCAAAGAGATCATGCTCGATGCGATCTGGACCTGTTCGCCCAAGACGCCCGAAGACGTAGTCCGCCTCGCCAACTGGGGCCATGCCAACGGCTACACCATTCGCCCCCGCGGTGCCATGCACGGTTGGACGCCGCTGACCATCGTCAACGGTGCGCCGATCGACAAGGTCATTCTCGCCGACACCACGGTCCATCTCACCGGCGTCTCCGTCAACGCGGGCGGTAGCCCGGCCACCGTCACCGCAGGACCCGGCGCGACCCTCGACGCCATCACCACGGCGCTACAAGCACAGGGACTCGGGTTCGCGAACCTGCCGGCACCTGGTGTGTTGACCATCGCCGGTTGCCTCGCCGTCGACGCTCACGGCGCAGCTCTTCCCGCCGAAGGCGAAGCGCATGTTCCCGGACAGACTTTCGGCTCACTCTCCAACCTCGTCACGTCCCTGACCGCGGTGGTCTGGAACGGTAGTGAATACGCGCTGAAGACGTATGCACGTAGCGACGCGGCGATCAAGCCGCTGCTGACTCACCTCGGACGCACCTTCCTCACCTCCGTCACCTTGCAGGCCGCCCCCAACTACCGCATGCGCTGTGTCAGCCACACCGACATCGGTTGGCAGGAACTCTTCGGTGCCCGCGGCGCTTCCGGACGTACCTTCGAGAAGTTCGTCCGCGAAAACGGTCGCGCAGAAGCAATCTGGTACCCCTTCACGGAACGTCCCTGGATGAAGGTGTGGTCACTTGCCCCCACCAAACCGCCGTTCGCGCGTGAGGTGACCGGGCCGTACAACTACATCTTCTCCGACAACCTTCCCGAACCTGTCACCGACATGATCGGCCAGATCAACGCCGGAAACCCGGGCATCGCACCGGCATTCGGTCAGATCATGTACGCCACCACCGTTGCCGGACTCGCCGCGACGTTCTCCAACGACCTGTGGGGATGGTCCAAGGACGTCCAGTTCTACATCCGGGCCACTACCCTGCGTCTGACCGAGGGCGGCGGAGCCGTCATCACCTCTCGCGCCAACATCGGCCAGGTCATCCACGACTTCACCCAGTGGTTCAACGGCCGCATGGAGTACTACCGCTCCATCGGACAGTTCCCGCTCAACGGCCCCGTCGAAATCCGCTGCTGCGGGCTCGATCAACCGTCCGAGGTCGAGGTCGACTCGGCAGGCGCCCCCACCATCTCGGCCATGCGCCCCCGCCCCGACCATCCGGAATGGGACACCGCCATCTGGCTCAACGTCCTCGGCGTCCCCGGAACCCCCGGCATGTTCGCGTTCTACCGCGAAATGGAACAGTGGATGCGCAATCACTACAACAACAACGACGCCACCTTCCGCCCCGAGTGGTCCAAGGGCTGGGCGTTCGGCCCCGACAAGCCGTACACCGACACCCCGATCATCACCCAGGGCCTCCCCCAGACCTACCGCGAGGGCGTTCCCTCGAGCGACAACTGGGACACCGCCAACGCCGCCTACAACGCGTTGGATCCGCACAAGGTCTTCAGCAACACCTTCCTGGACCAGTTGCTGCCTTGAGGTTCAAGTACTGAGCGCACACTCTGACAACTCGACGGTCGTCGTCACTCCTCTGTTTCGGGAGTGCGGCGGCCGTCGTGCGTTGTAACGAGCGGGGTTTCAGCCGTTCCACACCACGGCGCAAACGCGGGCAAGTTCCGCAGGTGGCACATGACGTTTGAGGTTCTCGTCGATCCGTGGCCAACGGTCCTCACTCCCGAACTCGGCCCGAATGGACTGATAGATGCCACGCGCGCGAACCCAGTCCTCGGTCGCTAAGCGGTACTGAAACGCCTCGATCTCGAACCACTGTGGTGCCTCGGGCACCAGCGTCTCCATCCGGCACCGGAACTGGCAATCCCCTTCGCGTGGGCGATCTCTGACCGTCTGTCCGAGCACGGTCGAAAACTCCGAAGAGTAGACACCACAGTTCACATAGAACCGGACATGGCCCGCGGTGTTCCCAGTGGAACGCTGCAGAGACACGACGTCGGTCAGTCCGTCGCGGGCACGAGAGAACGTGAGCGCTCGCTTCCGAAAGCCCAGATCTTTCAGCAATGGGCGCACATGATCCCGCTCGATACTGTCGAACAATGCTGACGCCGAGTCGTTCACGAACAGGCAATTTACCAGCAGGTATCGACGTCGATACTGTTTCAAGTCGCCACCGACTGGGGTAACTTCAGTCAATTGGGACATTGCTAGGCGTCGGTTGCTCGATTTCCACATCGAAGGGATCGCAGGCATGACTTCCTCCCACCACCGCACTCGGGTGCGGCTATCTGCTCTGTCGATCGCCTTGACCGTTGCCGTCGCAACCGCTGCGTGCAGTTCCGACGATGACTCCGCAACAAACACGAGCACCGCACCTCCCAATACCTCGAGCAGTCGGGAATCCACCGAGATCGCGGATATCGTCCGCCGTCAGGTGTCCGACTTGGGCCTCAGTGCCGCTGTGTTCGGGGTGTGGCGAGGCGACGACGAAGTTGCTCTCGGCGCCGTCGGAGAGTCCCCCGTCGGAGTTCCTGCGACAACCGACATGCAGTTGCGCGTCGGCCAACCGATGGAACCGATGCTCTCGACCGTCCTGCTGCAACTCGACGAAGAGGGCACGCTGCCACTCGATCAACCGATCGCGAAGTGGGAACCGAACTTTCCGCGCGCAGACACGATCACTCCGCGAATGCTGGCCAACAGCACGTCGGGAATCTCCGACTATGTGACCGATCCACAGTTCCTCAAACTCTTCACGGACAACCCGATGAAGGGCTGGACTGCTCAGGAGATCCTGGATCTTGCCAACTCCCGCCCACCGCTGTTCGAACCCGGCACCAGTTGGGCGTACGCGCACAGCGACCTGACGCTGCTCGGCGACGTCATGGAGAAGGCGACCGGAAAGCCGCTGGGCGAACTACTTCAGCAACGCGTCTTCGATCCGCTCGGGATGGATGACAGCAGCGTCGTGCTCACGTCGCAGATGGACGAGCCGATCCTGCACGGCTACACCAATGAACGCGGAGTATTCGAAGACTCCACCTTCTGGAATCCGACGGCTTTCCTGCACAGCGGAAACATGAACGCGCCCGTCTCCGACATCGGAAAGTGGGTGCGCGCGCTAGGAACGGGAGAGTTACTCTCCGACAAGGCTTTCGATCAACAGATGGCGCCGACGACTGCGGGCCTGGGAAGTATGACGACGGACAAGTTCTTTTCCTTCGGGACCGGGCATCTCGACGGTTGGCTGGTGATGAACCCGTCGTACGGCGGTTACAACGGCCTTGCGCTCTACTACCCCGACTCGAAGACCACGATCGTCGTCTACGCGACTCTCGGGCCGACAACCAACGCGGATCTCAACAACGCCGTGCCGATGGGCAAGGCGATCGGAACCCTCCTCGAGCCGGATCACCCGCCGCAGGTCCCGACGCCGTGATGCGCCCCACACGCTGGTAGGAAACAGCGTCGGCCTGCAACTTCCTGTTTACGCACGGATTACCTCCAGGACTTATCGCCCCATCACCATTCTCTTCAGTACCGAACGAATCGCGTCGGACCGCGGGTTGTCTCGCCAGTGAACGAGAACGTAGATAGATGGGGACAGGCCCGATGAGGAAATACGCGATGTCAGTGGCATGCACGGTTGCAGTCACAGCGGGGGTGACTCTAGTGATGTCGGTACCTGCCGGAGCGGCTCCGAATGACGGCGGGTCGTGCCCGGCCGGTGCGGTATTCGCAGTTGGCGGGACGTGGGACCCGACGGGACAAACTACGCAACCCGTCACCGACCGTTACGTAGCCCAGGGGTACGCCTCCAAGCCGGTGACCTACCCGGCGAGCTTCTGGCCGCTCGGCGATCAGACGTATGACCAGAGTGTTGCCGCGGGCGCCCAGACGCTGCGCAGCGAGGTCAACGCTTTTCACGCTCAGTGCCCCGGCAGCGAGATCGTCGTCACCGGGTACTCACAGGGTGCTCGGATTGCCGGCGACGTGCTCGGTGACATCGCGCGCGACGGATCCATTCCGCAGTCGCAAGTCGAAGGTGTGCTCTACGCCGACCCCCGCAACTCGGCCGGCGGCATCGAAACCGTAGTGCCCAATGTCGTTCCAGGAGCGACGATGTCCGGAGCACGCGGCGGATTCGGTGACATCGCAGTGCAGGAAGTCTGCATCGAGGGTGACGGCATCTGCAACATGCCCAAGCCCCGTGATGCCCCCGAGGTGTTCGTCGACTCGGTATTCGGATATTTCACGAAGCACAACACTTATACGCCGATGATGTCCGAGTCCGCTCCGCCTGCTCCCCCGGCATTGCCGCAGACGCCTTCGGTACCCCTGCAACCCGCTGACGTTGCCACTGCGATCGTGACGCGAGTCGTCGAGAACATCACTCCGTATCTGAGCGCTGCACTCGCCACCGTGCTGACGAAGTAACGAGATACAGCTTGTTCGACTGACTGAAAGTCGACCGATTCGTACAAGTCGGGGGCCACCCGCGCCGTGCACGATCGAAAACATGCTCACGTTCATCGTCAGATACGGGTACGTCCCGTTCATGCTCTTGGGAATCAACGGAGCGGCAATTGCGCTCGCGGCATCCGGTGCGCCGAAATGGTCGCTGGTGGCGTTGATTCTCTTCGCCGTGGTCTGCTCTTTCGCGGCCGAACGGGCGCTTCCCTACGAATCTTCGTGGAATGCCCCGGGACCGGACAGGTTTCGCGACGCGGTCCATGCGTTTGTCAACGAATCTCTCATCTTGGTCAGCGTCGCGGTTATCCCGTTGATGGCCGCGGTGATTCCGTTCGACGGGTTGTGGCCGAACGGTCTTCCGTTTGTCGTTCAGGTTGTGTTCGCAGTACTGGTTGCGGATTTCGGCATCACCGTCGTACATCTGATCAGCCACAAGGTTGGATGGTTGTGGCGTTTTCACGCGGTCCATCACAGCCTCGAACGGTTCTACGGCATGAACGGACTCATGAAACATCCCGTGCATCAGACTTTCGAAACCGCCGGTGGCGTCCTGCCGCTGATCCTTCTCGGGATGCCCGTCCCGGTTGCGTCGGCACTCGCGGTGTGTGTCGCTGTCCAACTCCTGCTTCAGCATTCGAATGCCGACTACCGCGTCGGCCCCCTGCGTCCGATACTCGCCCTCAACGCCGGCCACCGATTCCATCACCTCAAGTGGGCGGGAATCGGTGACGTCAATTTCGGTTTGTTCACTCTCATCTGGGACCACCTGTTCCGTACCTACTCTTTCGATCCGGAAAAGCGATTCAGCAGTGACGATCTCGGTATGGCGGCCAAGCCCGACTACCCCGACGACTACCTCGGCCAGTTGGCCGAACCGTTCCGGAGACAGAACTGACGGACGAGGGGTTGAGATTCAGCCCGCGAGTACCCGTCGCATGACTGGCTTGGCTGCAAACGCACTGGCCAACACCAACGCGATCCCCACCGCCAGGGTGACGCCCAACTGAACCAGCGCCATCGGAGTGGTCAATACGGCTGCCCCTGCCAGTGGGAAGAGGAACAGCAGTGCAGCGCCGGCACCGGCCAGTGCCATCACCACCACGGGAGTGCGAACGTGCCTCATGCGGGCGCTGTCCATCACCTCGACAGGTGTGCCGGCCAAAGTCAGACTCCGATACAGCTCACGGTTGTCGAGGATCCCGGATACCTGGGTGAGCGCAGACGAGATGGCCGCCAACGTGAATGTTGCTCCGAGAGTGAACAACACCCCGGTTCTCATGTCCGCGAACAGGAACTCCTGCCCTGGCTGCAAATCCTGTCCCTCCCCGTTGCCTATCGCGGCGAGGAGAGACGTGCCTGCGGCAACAAAACTTGCCATCGTCACACCGCTGACCGTGCGCCACACAGCCTTCGGATTGTCCAAGACCCGACGCGCCGCAATCAGCGAAGCACCGTCTTTGGCACATTTGAGCATGATTTTTCCGAGCACCAAGATGACAAACGGACCGACCAGCGCAACAACGCCGAAACAGACACCAAGGCCCACCAGTATTGCCGCGATGCTTGCCGCGGAACCACCGAATGCACTCCATCCCAACAGAACCCCGACGCCCGCAAGAGCAAAGATCATCTTCGGTGCGGCGCTGGGATTACCCGCCGTGACGCCCAACGGGCTCACGAATACCTGACGCATCCCGAGCATCGACGTCAAAGCAGCCAGGACGGTCATACCGAATACGATGCCCACCAGAGGAAGTGCGCCTACCCAGAGCTCACTCCACTCGAAGGTCCGGCCTTGAAATCGCAAGAGGGCTACGAGTGGCAGCGCGAGGAAATACCCCAACACGCCGATCAACGCGCCGGCAAAACCCTGGATACCCGATTCCGCAGCGCACAGCGCGACAATCTGACGGGGCGTGGATCCGATGAGTCGCAGCGCCGCCAGGCGTTCGTCTCGACGACGGGCGCCCAAGCGGGCCGCCGCCAGACCGAGCGTGATTGCCGGGACGATCATCAACACGGAGGCAACCCCGGCGAGCGCGAGATATGCCTCTGACTCGGGTTCGCTCGATCGGCCCGCAAAGGCACCGTAGCCACCGAGAACCGTGAGCAACAGGGTGGTTGACGCAGCGAAGGCCGATACCGGGAGCGCGAAGGTACTCAACGCCTTTCTGCCTTCACCTCGCACCGTCAGCAGGGCGACACGCGCTGTGGCTTTCATGCCGCCACCTGTGTCCCGACGAGCGAGCCGGCCTGCATCATCATCGTACGATCACACCAGCGAGCAACTTCGACGTCGTGAGTGACGACGACCAACGCCGAACCGATCTGTTGAGCCGAATCACGCAACACCCTCATCACTTCCCAGCTTGTCTGTGCGTCGAGCGCACCGGTCGGCTCGTCTGCAAACAGGACTGCGGGTTTGGTCACCAACGCTCGGGCAATCGCGACACGTTGGGATTGCCCACCCGACATCTGACCCGGGCGACGGTCCTGCAGTCCGTCCAGGCCCAAAGGCGCGAAGAAACCGTGCGCCGTCCGCTTGGCTTCCGCGATGGACAACCCGTTGAGCACCAAGGGCAAAGCGACGTTCTCGATCGCCGGAAGCTCGGGCAGCAGCTGACCCGATTGAAAGACGAAACCGTAGGATTCTCGCCGAAGTCGACTCCGATCGTTCTCCCCGAGGTTCTCGATATGCCTACCGCTCAACAGGATCGCGCCCGAATCAGGCTTCACGATTCCCGACATGCAGTGCAGCAGAGTCGACTTCCCCGATCCTGACGGACCCATGATCGCCGTGGCCGTGCCCGCACGGACTTCCAGCGACACACCGCGGAGCACTGGAACGTCGCCGTACGACTTGCCCAGCGAGTGGACCGACAGGACTGCGGGTGATTGTGCGTTGTTCATGAGTACAGCCTCTCGCGTACCCCTCGCATACACATCGGCCCAGCGCACGATCTTCGAACTCACCTCGGTCCTACCGGAGGATGACCGGACCCCGAGCTCTGTCAGGGTCGTCACTATCATCGCTGACATGACCTGGTCCGGCGCCGTCCACATGCAGCCCGGAATTCTCATGTTCAC
This sequence comes from Rhodococcus sp. NPDC056506, assembly GCF_042794945.1. Classification (NCBI taxonomy): domain Bacteria; kingdom Bacillati; phylum Actinomycetota; class Actinomycetes; order Mycobacteriales; family Nocardiaceae; genus Rhodococcus; species Rhodococcus sp. NPDC056506. The sequence continues at coordinate 123,784 of NZ_JBHTSW010000005.1, forward strand.
CGGCGCCGTCGGATCGGCGCACACGCATGCTCACGCCGCTGTTCAGATCTTGATCGTCGACGACGGGTCAGTCACGGTCACCGACGGAGAGGGCCACAGTGAAATCGTGGGAGCCGTGATCGTTCCCTCCGGAGCAGTGCACTCGTTGTCCGCCACAGAGGGCGCGCGGGGGCGGGCGATCTATGTCGATTCCACCACCGGAATGGGCCGGCGCATCAGGCCGCCTGAATCCGACCACGGCGGTGTGCCCGAATGGTCAACTCGTGGACGGACTGCCGTAGCGATGACGGTCCGTGGCGTTGAGTCGGATCTGGAATACGCAGCGAGGCTCATCGATTCACTCTCCGAAAGCAAGCAGCCGTCGAGCGTACGCGCTCTTCACCCTGCTCTATATCTTGCTCTGACGCTACTGCCCGAGCGAATCTCGGGCCCGATAACGCTGACGGACACCGCCGCGCTGGTCTCCATCTCACCCGGCCGATTGGGAAGAATCTTCAACGATCAACTGCAGATGAGCTTTTCGACCTACATTCGTTGGTTGCGGCTACGACGTGCCATGGAAGTGATGAGCAGTGGCGCAACCCTGACAACCAGTGCACACGAGGCCGGCTTCACCGACAGCGCCCATCTCAACCGTATCTGCCACAGTATGTTCGGGCTCACGCCCAGCGCCGCGACCGGTGATCTCACCTGGAATTGACGCTGGGCCTTAACTGACGCTGGGCCTCAACTGACGCTGTCCAGCTCCGACCGCGCCAGTAGCGACAGTCGGCTGTAGAGGCGCGCCAATCCGGAAACGCCCCGAAGACTGCCCGCCACTTCCTCCACACCGGCAGCGGCATACACGGTCAGCCGTGCATCGACGTCGTGCAGAACATCGACGACGTTACCGAAGCGGCGGACAGCAAATTCCGAAGCTTCAGCGAGCGCCGGCACCCCGAAGATCACCCAATCGCCGAAGTGAGAGGCGAGCTCGAGGTAGTCGGCGGCCGAGGTCGAACCGCCGCACAGCACCTCGAAGTCGAACCAGACGACGCCGTCTCGAATCGCCGAGCATGCCAATGTGCGTGTGCCGATCGTCAATTCGACGTCCTCACCCGAAGGCCTCACGATTTCCGAGTCGACGAGGAATTCCCCTGTCGCAAACCGGTAGTCCCCGGCACTTGGTTGTCCCGCTGTCCGGTAGTCGACGGAGCCACCCAACTCGATCACCTCGAGCCTCTGCTCCATCAACTCGATGGACGGCACGAACTGTTCGTGAAAGAGCGGATTCGGAAGAAGCTCGGTCGGCGGGACATTGGACGTGGCAACAACAGTCACACCTTTCACGACGATCGTATCGAGAACCCTTGCCATGAACATCGCGTCGGCGACGTCGTCGATGTGGAACTCGTCGAAACAGAGCACGCGGATTCCGTCCACCACGTGGTCCAGCGCCGAACCCATCGATCCGAGTTCATGCGCCCGGGCGTGCAGGTTTGCAAAGAACCGATGAAAGTGAATGCGCCGCTTGCCGACCGGGAGCTCGTCGTAGAACTCGTCCATGAGCATCGTCTTCCCGCGACCGACGCTTCCCCAGAGATAGATCCCACCCCCGACCTCACCGTCGGAGATCCGAACCCGCAGTGCATCGAGGGCTTCACGTGCCGCCAACTGCTCTTCGTCCAGTAACATGAGGCTCCTCTACATCTGTAGAGTCGAGGCTAAAGACCGAAGACAAATCAAGTCAATGTGACCCTCACGACGCACCATCAGCAACATTCAACTCCGGCAGCATGCAACATCGACAGCAAGGAACGACATGAAGCCCGATCGCAGAGCCCTCATCGCGGCATCCGCCGTCACGATCATCGCCGAGCAGGGCCCGCGTGCACTCACCCATCGGGCGGTTGATCAGTCCCTGGAACTTCCTGCCGGTTCGACGTCGTACTATTTCCGCACTCGCGAGGCACTTCTCGAAGCAACTGCATTGCACATCGTGCACCGGTCACGTTCGACTTTCGACGAACTCCGAGAAGGGCCCGGAAATCCTGCCGCCCTGACGGCCGAGTATCTCGACGATCTTCTCTCGCACCGCAGAAACGAATTGATCGCTCGATACGCACTGCTCGTGGAAACTCCCCGAGATTCGGCATTGCACCAACTCCTCGAAGGCAGCCTGTTTTCACAGGAGAAGGCAAGACCTATCTTCGACACCATTGGCGTTGACGATCCTGACGTCGCCGCCGCAAATTTCCTGAGCCTTCTGGAGGGCTTGATCTTCGACTACTGCCTCGGAGCACGTAGCCGAGATCCTCGCTCCTCCGAAACCGTTCGGCAACTTCGGATCCCGATCGACATCTTTCTGCGCGGAGTTGGCGCCACCTGAAAGACAGTGGTCAGCAGAGGCTTCCGGTGCAGGGCCTTTGACCAGAGAACAGTGCCGCGACAAACGGGGTGCTATCTGGAACCGAAGCCGGAACGGTTCCCAGGTGATCCGTGGGATAGGTATGGAATGCAAAGTCCACGCCGTTGGCAGCAAGGTCAGCAGCAAACTTCAAAGTCAGTGGCGCCGGAACATCGATGTCCGAGAGTCCCTGACCTATGAAGAACGGGCGGTCGTATCCTGCGGTCGGCACAGTGAGCAGCTCGCGCGCAGCGTCCATGAACGTCGGATTGTCCAGCGACTTCGACAGCACCTGACCGAGCGTGACGGTTCCGTATTTGGTGCGCGCCTCGGTGTAACACATGTTGTTCTCGACGTCGTCGAGGATGGTCCTGCCGAGCGGGGTCAGATACGAGTCGATGTCGATGTCCGGACGCGAAGCACGCAATCCGTCAAGAACATTCGCAATGTAGACCGTCGTACCCTTGAGTGGAAGTGCCGGGAAAGCGGGGCCACCGAGCGGTAGAAGATTTTCGATGTTCGAGGGGACACCAGTGGCGACAGCGCCGCGGTAGTCCAACTCCGGCGCGTAATCGGTGGCAAGAGAAGCAGTGAACATAGTCGCCTGTCCACCCTGTGACTGCCCCATCGCTACCCAGGCGCTCGACAGGTCGTCGTCGACCGCACGAGCGGCACGCACCATGTCGACAACGCTGTGCGCAGCGGAACGACCGTCGAGATACGGATGAACACCGGGTGTTCCGAGCCCCACGTAGTCGGTGGTCACGACCGCGTATCCCTGCTCCAGCCAATGCCCGAGATGCGTCGCGGTCCGCTCGAGCGGAACGCTACTGCTCGGCGCACACTGATCCGCGACACCCACCGTTCCGTGCGCGTAGGAAATGACTGGCCAACCACCCTCGGGCGGAGCCCCCTCGGGGCGGTACACCACACCGGTACTCGTCATCGGCGCATCCTTCGGGCCCGTCGACCAGTACGTCACCTTTGTTGCGCTCACAGCGCCGGGGATCACCCGATCGGGGCCGAGCGGCTCGTGGCTCACCACGGAGCCCGGAAGATCATTCTCTTCCGCCGCGGCCGGCACTGTGACGGTCAACGCCACCAATGCGCTCGCGCCCAATCCGACGAGTGTCCTACACAGTCGCTTGCTCACGTGCCTTCTCCTACCGATTGCGTCGACAGTGCCGTACGTGGTGATCAGCCCCACATCAGCCGATCGAGTTCAGACCCTAGAACAGCCCTACCAATTGGTCAACCTAGATTCCCGCTGCACATTCCCCGTCGTCACGCGCCTGCTCCGGTAAGGTGGCGGTGTTCTATACATGCAGGTCCCCCGCGAGATCAGGAGGCCGAAAGGCTCTCTCATGTCAGCGCCTGATCTCCCGACCTCTCCCCCTTCGCAGCAGAATTCGGTGGCCGCGATCCTCCGGGCAGCAGGTTGCGTGTTCGCCGAGGACGAAGCTCGCTTACTCCTCCACGCCGCACGCTCGCGCGACGAACTCGACGCGATGATCTATCGACGAGTTGCCGGCGAGCCACTCGAGCCTGTCATCGGGTGGGCCGAATTTTGTGGCTTGCGCATCCACATCGACCCTGGAGTATTTGTCCCCCGCCGACGCACCGAGCTCCTCGCTCGACAGGCCTGCACACTCGTCGACTCGGGAAGCATCGTCATCGACATGTGTTGTGGTTCAGGAGCTGTCGGGGCTGTTGTGCAGGCGAAGATCGATACTGTCGATCTCTACGCGGTGGACATCGAACCGGCAGCGATTCGGTGCGCTCGCCAGAACATCGCACCGCCCGAGCGTGTACTCGAAGGCGATCTGTACCGCCCACTGCCGACGAAATTACTCGGTCGCGTGGATGTCGTCGTCGCCAATGCACCTTACGTCCCCACCGATTCAATCCGACTCATGCCGCCCGAAGCGCGACTTCACGAACCGCGAGTCTCGTTGGACGGCGGCCCCGACGGCCTGGACCTGCAGCGTCGCATCATCGCCGATGCTGCGCCGTGGCTACGACCGGGCGGCCATCTACTCGTCGAGACGAGCACGGAGCAGGTCGAGATGACCGTCGAAACATTCACTCGGGGAGGGTTTCTCACTCGTGTGGCGGCCTACAATGAAACCGCATCAACCGTGGTGATCGGTCAGCGTTGACGGCGATCGAATCCTGAAGGCACAGACCAGTTCCGAGCGTGGGCGGCAAAGCCGTCGACAAAAAGCCCGAACGCGCGATCGACGCGAGCCCGGTCCCCCGTGGCCAGAAGATCCATCGACAAACCCCGCATTTGCGAAAGCAACAAGGTAGCGACCGACGAAACATCCTCCTCGGGACAGCCCGCTTGCCGTAGTCCGGTTTCCAGAGCTTCGATCCAATCGCCCACGAAACGGTCCAAAAACCGTCCGTAGCGTTCGCGATCGCCGAGCGCGAGGGCGTAGATCTCGACCATCACTCGGAATCGGGGCAGGACCTCCGGTGTCGTACGTTCGGTCCACCACGCGGTCAGCACTGTCGCCGGATCGATCCCCGCTTCCATCGGGACCGCAAACGGAATGGACTCGCTACGCATGTTCTCGATTACCTCGGAGAGCAGATTCTCCTTGCTCTCGAAATGGTTGAGCAACGACGCATGCGACACACCTACGGCTTTGGCGAGCTGCCTCACCGTCAGTTCCCCGACACCGTTGTCGATGACATACCGGGTCAATGCGTCGAGCAACTCCTCACGTCGCCCGGCGTATCTCAGGCTGCGTTTGTCGATGCGTTCAGACTCCGGCACATACCTACCCTACCGGCCGGAACCACCAGGTCAGCGGCTGACTGCCTTCTGATAGCGACGAATAGCGAACGGTACGAAGACGATCAGCAAACCGAAAGTCCACAACAACGACGCGATGACCGGGTTCTGCAGTGGCCACGCATCCGGAACTGTCATCGCAGGGTTGGTGTTGCCGAACAATTCACGCACCGCCTGAGTCACCGCCGACACCGGATTCCATTCGGCGATCACTTTGAGCGGGCCGGGAAGATTGGTGGTCTCGACAAAAGTGTTCGCGATGAACGACAGCGGAAAGATGACGATGAAGCTCGCGTTGTTGAATACCTCCGGCGTCCGGATCCAAAGCCCGACAACAGCCATGACCCATGACAACGCGTACGCGAAGAACAGAAGTAGCGCATAACCCGCCACCGCTTCGAGGAAGCTGGAATGGATACGCCACCCCACCAGAAGACCGGTCAACGACATGACCACCAAACTGATGACGTTGATCAACACGTCACTTGATGTTCGTCCGGTCAGCACGGCGGACGGAGCCATAGGGAGCGATCGAAATCTGTCGATGATTCCTTTCTGGATGTCTTCGACCATCCCCAAGCCAGTCCAGGTAGCACCGAATATGACTGTCTGGGTGAAGATTCCGGCAATCAGGAATTCTCGATACGACGTACCCGGGACGGAGATCGCGCTGCCGAAGACGTATGCGAACAAGAGCACGAACATGATCGGCGACAGAGTGGTGAACACCAGAAGATCCGGAACGCGCTTGATCTTGATCAAGTTTCGCCTGGCGATGGTCAAACCGTCTTCGAGCGCCATCTGCACGGTCATTTCTGATCCTCCAGTTCAGCCTGGTGCCCGGTCAGTGTAAGGAAGACATCGTCGAGAGTAGGTCTGCGCAGACCGACGTCGAACACCCGGATGCCTCGTGCCGACAGAAGATTCAGCGCTGCGACCAACGCATCGGTGCCGTCGTCGACAGGAACGGTGACGCGACGAACATTCTCTTGAACCTGAATGTCCCCGACGGCAAGCGAACGCAATTCCTCTCGGACGATGTCGAGGTGCTCGACCTCGTGCACGCTCAATTCGATGCGCTCGCCGCCGACCCGCGCCTTCAACTGATCTGCAGTACCGCGCGCAATGACCGAGCCGCGGTCGATGACGGCGATCTGGTCGGCCAACCTCTCGGCTTCCTCCATGTATTGCGTCGTGAGCAACAGCGTGGTCCCCTGAGCCACCAACCCTTCGATGACGTCCCAGAGACCGAGTCGCGCCCGAGGATCGAGGCCGGTGGTCGGCTCGTCGAGAAACAACACCTGCGGGCGAGCAACCAATGCGCCGGCGAGATCGAGACGGCGGCGCATTCCACCGGAGTAGCCCTTGACCGGCCGATCGCCGGCCTCCACCAGATCGAACTGCTCGAGCAATTCACGCGCTCGGGCCTTACTGCTTCGGGCGCCGAGGTGATACAGCCTCCCGACCATATCCAGATTCTCGTAACCCGTCAGGTACTCGTCGACCGCGGCGTATTGACCCGAAGCTCCGATCTTGGATCGCAACGCCCGCGCATCCTCGACCACGTCCAGCCCGGCAACCTCGGCGCGACCACCGTCCGGAATGAGCAGCGTCGTGAATATCCTTACCGCAGTGGTTTTTCCGGCACCGTTGGGACCCAACAAAGCCATCACCGAACCCTCGCGCACTTCCAGGTCGATGCCGTCCAATGCCGTGACCTCGCCGTACTTCTTGACCAGCCCCTCGGCCACAATCGCTTCGGTCATGAGCCCTCCCGCATCGGTAATCCGTCGGTAGTCCGTTCCCCAGTGTGACCCAGGAGGCCGACACATTCCAGGAAATTTCGTCAGTTGGCGGGCTGCAATCACCTCGCCGGTTTCGCCGGTGGCTTTCGGTCACGAGGTACGGCACAAGCCGCACGTCCCCGTCCTGTCCAATACAGCCGGTAAACTTCACTAACCTTTCGACCGAAATACACCCGAAAGAAAAACTCGAAATTTCTCGAATAAAGATCATTTTCGGGTATTCACGACAGGCACGGCAGCGTTACACTCGTACCGCAAGTGACACTCGGCCCAATGGCAGCGGCTATCTGGTGTCGAATCTCGAAATGAACCAAGCAGAGGCCGAAAAGAATTGAATCACCGATTCAGTGCACGCGGGGAAGACTCACACTTCGGGGGATCGAGAAAGGCTGACTGCGCCATGAGCGTCCGAACTCCATGCACCAGAACTCAATGCATCCGAAGAACGGCGAAATATTCCTTCGAGACGATCTGCTTCACACTGGCCGTGATTGTCGTGGCCGCACTGATCTCCGCGTACGACACGCAACCACGCTCCGCGCCGACGTACACACCGACTTCGTTCTCTGCGAATCCCGAATCTGCAGCGTTGCCCTTCGACATACCGCCGAAGTCAGCACTCAACGGGAAGTTGGTTTTCGCTCACTACTTCCCGCCATATCCGGTATCGATCGACAATGCGAATCCATCCGGTGATTATTATGCGACACAATATCTTACGGTCAACGGCGAGAACAACAAGCACGTCCGCTACGGAGGATTCCTCCGCGATCGGCCGAGTCCGCGGCAACCCATCGCCGATGCACAGTGGCGCCAACGCGATCTCGAAAACGAGGTTCGTTCGGCGATCGCTGCGGGCATCGACGGATTCTCCGTCGATATCATCGCCAAGGCAACCGACACGAGTTGGTGGGGTTCCACTGTGCCCACTGCACTGATCAAAGCGGCGGCGTCGGTCGATCCGAATTTCAAGATCATGCTCATGCCTGATATGAACGGCGCGTTCAAAAACATGACCGCCGCCCAAATGGCAGCTGAGATGAAACCGTATTCGTCCATGGCTTCATCATTCAAATTGAACGACGGACGGCTCGTGATATCGCCATTTCTTGCCGAAAACAAGACTGCGGGCTGGTGGTCGGAATTCATGACTATAATGAAGAATTCTTACGGAATAAACGTGGCATTTGTTCCGGTTTTCCTCAACGCTGCAGCCAACCGGAATTCTTTTGCATCGATCAGCTACGGAATGTCGAATTGGGGTAATCGAAACCCGGCAGGAAATCCGCTCTCGGCCTCGAACCCGAACTCTCCGATGGGACTTGCCGCTGCCGCTCACTCCTTGGGGAAGATATGGATGCAGCCAGTCGCCTTCCAAGACGTTCGTCCGAGTCAGTCGATCTACGACGAGGCACAGAATTCACAGAATCTGCAGAACATGTGGCAGATCGCGATTGCGTCCAACAGCGAATGGGTACAGCTCGTCACCTGGAACGACTACAGCGAGGGAACGTCGTTCGCGCCCAGCGCCGGTCATGGACGCGCGTTGCTCGACATGAGTTCCTACGGGTTGTACAGCTTCCGCACCGGCGCCTCACCCGCGATAGTTCGCGACACCGCCTATCTCATCTATCGCAATCAGTCGGTCTCCGCGGTCCCCACCAACCGTTCTGCCGCCCCTATGACACTGCGCCAATGGTCATCTCCCGCTCGCGATACCGTCGAAGTTCTTTCCTTCTTGACCGCGCCTGCGGTCGTCAAAGTGACAGTGGGAAGCACAACAACCACCTGTAATGCTCCGGCCGGGATGAGCAGCTGCATCGCACCGTTGAAGGTAGGTGCTATCAAAGCCACAGTCGTTCGCGGCTCGACCGAGGTGTCCCGGGTGAGTTCACACGCTGCGGTAACGGCCACACCGTACAACCAGAATCTCGAATACCTGGTCGATTCCAGTAGGAGATAGCGGTGACGAGGATCGGGTGAGTACCTCGGCTCACCCGATCCTCGTTACACCGTCGGTTTCTGCTGCAGTAGGCAACTCGGACACAGATACCGCACCCGTCCGATCCACCCTCACTGCCAACGTCACGGCTGCGGCCAATGCCGATACACCCGCTCCGATCCAGTACAAAACCGCGAACGAATGCAGGGTCGGTACAGCGGTCGCGCCGATCACCACCGTCGAACTGGCCAATACCGCTGCCGCAACAGCGCTTCCGGTGGAGGTACCGACCGAGCGGAGCAAGCTGTTGAATCCGTTGGCCGACGCAGTCTGATGGATGGGTGCAGATTCAGTGATCAGCGTCGGCATGGCTGCAAGAGCAAATGCCACACCGGCGGATACCACGGCTGCGCCGATCACGATATTGACCAACGTCGGCGTCAACAGCACACGCAAGACGTATCCGATTGCAATGACGATCGCACCTGACGCCAACGTGGCCTTTGCTCCCCATCGCCTCGTCACCTTCGACGACACCGGCGCCAATCCGATCATCAGAACTCCGCCCGGCATCATCGCCAATCCGGCTTCGGCGGCTGAGAGTCCGAGACCGTCAGCCGACGCGAGGGGCAACTGAAGTTCCTGCGTTGCCGCCAATGCGCTGATGAACATGGCAAATCCGAGTAACACCGCGCAGACGTTCGAGACGAGAATCGGGGCGCGAAGGGAAGTCCGCAGATCCACCAACGGTGCCGGCGTGTGCAGTTCCCACGGAATCCATCCACCGAGCAAGACAACTCCGGACGCGACCAGAACGAGAACCTGGAGGCTTCCCCAGCCCCATTCGGTTCCCTTCGAAACGGCCAGCAGCAGTGCAGTCATGGCGAATGTGAGGACTGCGGCTCCCAGAAAGTCGAAGCGTCCTCGACTTTTCACAGCCGATTCCGGCACCACCAGCGGCAAGACGACTACCAGTACAACCCCGAATCCACCGGTGACCCAGAAAAGCGCGGGTAATCCCCAATGCGCCGAGATCACCCCCGCCATCGGCATGCCGAACATTCCGCCGATACCCAGCGTTGCGCTCATGAGAGCAACTGCACCACTGAGCTTTTCCGGGGGAAGGACATCGCGCATGATGCTGATTCCGACGGGCAGAAGCGCCGTCGCGAAGCCCTGCAACGAGCGACCGAGAATCAGTAGCCAGAAACTCTGGCTGAGCGCAGCAACCACGCAGCCGACGATCATCACCGCGAGGCAGACGAGCATCATCGCGCGCTTGCCGAACATGTCGGCGAGTCGGCCGATGAGAGGGGTCGCGACGGCACCGGTCAGCAACGTCGAGGTCACCAGCCAGGAAGCGGTGGACGACGATACTCCCGATGCCGTCGCGAACGCAGGCAGGACCGGCACCACCAAGGTCTGTTGCAGCGCGACCACCACACCGCTCAGACTCAGGACGCCGACGACCCACCCGGTCCGCGCTTTCGCGCGAACAGTCTTGTCCGTCAAGCGTTCGAGCGAGCGGCTACTCCGGCGTCGACAGGAACCACGATGCCACTCATGTGGGCACTCGCGTCGGCGGCGAGGAACAGGACGACTCGCGTGACCTCGAAGGGATCCAGCCAACCGATCGGCTGCGCGTGCAAGGTCGCGTACACAGGTTCGACGTCGTCTGCCGTAGGCGATTCCAGGTCCGGCCGCATCATTGCGTACATCATGTCGTTGTGAATCATCGGCGTCGAGATATTGCCCGGTGCAATAGCATTCACGGTCACACCCGAGTTGGCCAGTTCGAGTGACACACTCTTCGTCAAACCGATGACACCCCACTTGGAGGCGCCGTACGCCGCCATCTGGGTGCCACCGGATCGACCCATCATCGAGGAGATCGTGATGATGCGACCGTAACCACGTTCCGCCATTCCGCCCGACACGGCTGCCACGGTATTGAACACACCGGTCAGGTTCGACGAGATGACCTCGTTCCACTGGGCCGACGTCATCGACGTGATCGGAGCGGGCACGGACACACCGGCGTTCGCGACGGCGATGTCGACGCGGCCGAACTCGGCTTCAGCGCGGGCAACGAGCGCATCCATTGCCTCCCGATCGGCTGTGTCAGCCTTGACTGCAATACACTGACGACCGGTGGCCTCCACCAACCTGACGGTTTCCTTCAGGTCTTCCTCGGTTGCGAGGGGGTAGGCGACGACATCACTGTTCTCGCACCGATCGCAGATCACGATGTCGGCGCCACGCTCCGCGAATGCGATAGCGTGGGCGCGGCCCTGACCGCGTGCGGCACCGGTGATCAGTGCAACTTTTCCTTCGAAGCTGCCTTCGAGGCTGTTCATGCCGTCTCCTAGTTCGTCGTATGCCAGCGTGCGCTGTACTGCATGCGTACTCCGAACCTGCCCGAAAGAAACTGTCGATCCCGGACAGCGGGAATCTAGCCGATCACTGGTAGACGGCGGTCTCGAATTCCAGGTATCCGTTGATGGATCCAGCGTCCGCGAACGGCAGAATCTGCGTTGCCCAGAACCCGCCGACGCCGGTCTGCCGGTCGATCCAGTAGTAGAGGTTTGCAAGACCCGCCCAAGCCAGTGATCCGGCCGGTCGGCCGGTGGGTGCCACCTCTTCATTTGTCATGAAGGAGTATGCCCATCCCTTTGGTACGCCGGGGAAGAATTCCGCATCGTTGGACAGTGTCGGAAGAACTCCGGGCAACAACCCCACGTGCTGGCCTTCGAGTCCGTTCCGTACGGCTGCAGCGACCGTCTCCGGCGCCAACACGCGGCCCGCAGTACCCGCGCCGTCGTTCAGCCACATACGGATGAACTTCATGTAGTCGCCGACAGTGCCGTGCAAACCGTGACCACCCATGTGCACCTCGGGCTCAGCCGGAAGCTCGAATCCTATGAGCGGAGTGAGGCTTCCGTCGCTCTCGCGCTGATGGATCGGCGCAAGTCGATCCTTCATCGACGGGCTCATCGTGAATGCCGTATCCGCCATCTCGAGAGGTTCGAAGATGCGCTCGCGCATGACATCGCCGAGCTGCTGACCTCGAATCGACTCGACGACCTGTCCGGCCCAGTCGATGTTGGTGCCGTACTCCCACTTCTCACCCGGGTCGAAGAGCAGCGGCGTCGTGAGCGCGGCTTTGCTGCACGTGATCACGCTGGGCTGCCCGTGCTCCTGCGAAAGCCGATTGTAGGACTCGTTGAAGAAGTCGTACCCGAACCCTGCGGTATGAAGAAGAAGCATTCGAGTGGTGATGTCTCGCTTGGGTTCCCGAAGAACAGGGTTTCCGCCGGCGTCGAAACCGTCCAGGACCTTCAGCTCACCAATTTCGGGGATATAGGTCGCAGCGGGCGCATCGAGATCGAGCAACCCCTCCTCCACACACTGCAGGACAGCGGTACCGGTGATCGCCTTGGTCGTGGAGAAGAGCGCAAAAGTTGTATCTAGGGTCATCGGTTCGCCGTGACCGAGAGTCCGCTCACCGGCTGCACCCTCGTAGATGTTGCCTTCTCGATCCGTGATCATCGCGACGACACCCGGGACACGGTCAGCCCCCTGAGTTGCTCGCGCCAGCACGTCGTCGAGGCGAGGCTTCGAAAGAGGTTTCCGCGCAATATCTTCGATCGTCACTGCATTTCTCCATCCGACTCGCAACTTGTCTTGTCGAACAGAATGTAACGGCGATCACATGCCCGGTTCTGCCTCGAAACGGCAGGAAAACTGTCTCGTTTCGGCAGAACCGGGCAGAGCTTGGAGTCAGCTCTGGGGCGCTCCGATATTCACCAGCCAGGAAATGCCGAATTTGTCTGTACAGGCGCCGAATTCGTCGCCCCACATCTGCTTCTCGAGTGGAACGCTCACCGTTCCCGTTCCCGACAACTGCTCCCAGTACCCGCGCAGCACGTCACCGTCGTCGCCGCTGAGGCTGACCGTGATGTTGTCGCCTGGGTTGTACGGCATGCCGGGCGGAGTGTCGGCACCCATCAGGGTGTATCCCTGATCGGTTTCGAGCATTCCGTGCATGATCTTGTCGCCGCCTTCACCGGGATTGCCGAATTCACCGAACGTGCTCAGCGCCAGCGTGCCACCGAAGATTTCTTTGTAGAACTCCAACGCCTCACGGGCATTGCCGTTGAAGCTGATGTACGGATTGAGTCGAGTTGCCATGACGTACTCCTAGCTCGTGGGATTGCTGTCACGTTCGAATTCAATCCTTGCAGAACGCTCCGACACGAAACAACGGATCAAGGCAGTTCATCCACTGTGTAAACCGATCGTCATGACCGTTCAAACAGCTGTCCTCAGAATCGGTTCCGAGTCTCGGAAGGTAGCTCCCCGAACCGTTTCCGGTATGCCGCCGCAAACATCCCCAGATTGACGTAACCCCAGGCGTTGGCGATTTCGGAGACGGTTCTCCCGTTGGAGCGCAACAGTTCGCTGCGTACTCCCTCCAGTCGACGAGCGCGCAGTCGTTGACCCGGCGTGGTGTCTCGGTATCGTCGAAATCCCGCAGTGAGCGCTCGGACGCTGACGCCCACTGCAGCCGCGATCTCCGACGCCGTCGGCACCGAGCGCGCGAAGGTGTCGATGTACTCCTCTGCCGATCGCACGTAGGCCGGTTCGGCGGAGGCGACGTCGACGCCGAGTTGCAACCCGGCCTGCGTCGCCCACTCGTCGAGAAGCTGAGCCGTGATGAGTTCTTGAACCCTGACACCCAACCTTTCACCCGACATCGCGTCGGGTGACTCTGCAATTGCGCGAACAACGTAGTCCATCAATGCCAGCCAACTCGAGCCACGCCCACCGATCGTGCACTTGTGCCGCCACAGGCGGTCATCGGGAACTACCCCGTACCACTGTTGGGCGTGATCGGCGACAAGCTGATGCGGCACAGTGAGATTCAGCTGCATATGATCCTCGTCGAATTCGACGAAATAGTCGGTCCGGCTGCAGTCTGCGACAAAGGTCTCCCCCACTCCGGTATTCGCCGCAGCGCCCCGTCCGAGAGCATGTCGACCGTTGCCCCTGATCGTCGTCAGGACCAGAATGTTTCCGGCTTCAGGCGAACATTCACCGACGGAGACCGGAATCCCGTAACAGAATCTGGTGACGTCGATCTTGCCGACTGCCGCCGAGTACATGTCCGAAGCCGGCTTCAACCGACTTCCGATCGGCGTCACCGTATAGGGCATGTAAATGTTGTCGGACCACTCCTTGATGCGGTCCCAGTCCTGAGAAAAGGCCTGATGATGCTGCATGGTGGGCCGACCGGCCACGTCGATGAGCAAGGCGTCCTCGAACATGGTTCGAGTATCGCACCAGGGCCGGGGAAGGTCACGCAAAGTCAGGTGGCGTGATCTCTGCTCGTACGGCGGCAAAAAGCAGCGAATCGACCGCGGTCCCCCGGATCACCATGTGCGCCCGCATCAGTCCCTCCTCCACCATGCCGATTTTGGCGAGCACCGACGCCGACGCCGAGTTCTCCGGGCGACACGTCGCCTGCACTCGCTGCGCTCCAAGGCGGGAACAGGCGAGTTCCAGAACCGCGCGCGCTGCCTCGGACGCATAACCCTGCCCCTGAAACTTCGGGTTCACGACAAAACCGAGTTCCGCCCGCCTGTGCACGGTGGATACTTCCCACACAGCTACCGAACCAATGACCGTTCCATCGGCCTTCGACGTGATGGCCAGGGTGAACGAGCGACGTTCGACGAGCGCAGCTTCGAGCGCCGCATCGGTAAGGAACGCCCTGGTCATCGCGGGAGTGTTCGGACCCCAATCAACATGTCTACAGACGGCAGGGTCGGACGCGTACTGATGGACGGCCTCTTCATCCTCGGGCGTGAAATCCCGCAGAACAAGGCGTTCCGTAGACAACGTGAACATCCAGCGATCCTAGATCGGGTTCGAAATATCCCTTGACTCGAACGTGTGTTCGAGTATTGTTGGGGATGGGGATCGGGGGATTCTATGAGTGTCTTGTTGTCGGACGTGGTGTCTGGTTCCGCGGTGGGGTTGCGCGGACGCCTGTGGCAGTTGTCTGCTGCCGAGTTGCGTGAGGCTGCGGTGTCGGCGAGTGCGGAGATTCTGCGCCTGGAAGCCGTGCGGGTGGCGGTGGTGGACGAACTGTCGATGCGCCCGGATGATCAGGTGATCGCGTCCCGCGGGGTGGGTGCGTGGTTGGCGGCGAACACGATGTTGCAGGTTCGGGATGGGAAGAAGATCGCCGCCCTGGGTGCGGCGCTGCGGCCGTTTCCAGCGGTGGCGGCAGGCTTCGATGTTGGGGATTGCTCGTTCGAGCATGCCGTGTTGATCGTGGCGTTTTGTGAATCTCCGCCGAAGGGGATGCCGGAGGAGGCGCTCCCTCGCTGCATCGACCTGCTGCTCGCAGCAGCCTCGGGTGTGGAAGCGACAACGACAAAAGTGCGGCATGTCATCGCGACCCTGGAGCGCGTTTTCGAATCCGATGAGATTCCGCCCGCCGAAGACGTGGATCTCAATGAGCTCCGCATCGCATCGACGCTCAACGGTCGGGTAGTGGTGCGAGGCGATTTCGACGCCCTCACCGGCGAAATGCTGCTGTCGGCGTTGTCGAATCTGACGATGCCGACCCCGGCGCCCGACGGAACTCCGGATGCACGGTCGGCGGCGAAGCGGACCGCGGACGGGTTCACCGAACTGATCCGCCGGTACCTCGACTGCGCCAAGACCGGTACCGACGGCGGCCAACGCCCGCACGTGAACGTGCACATCAACGCGCGCGATCTCGCCGAGCATCGGGACTGCGCCGCTACGCCTTCTGATGGTGAAGAGTCTCGGTCGGATCTTGATGTCGGGCACATGCCATGGCTCGGGCCGCTGTCGGTCTCGCAGACGCGGCTTCTCGGCTGTGATTGTTTCCTGTCGACTGTATTGCTCGATGATCACGGGGCGCCGTTGGATGCGAAACCCGGGAAACGGTTGGTCACTGCCGAGCAGAGAGTGGCGTTGATTACCCGCGACAAAGGCTGCGCCTTTCCCGGCTGCACATGCGTGCCCGCGTGGACCGATGCGCACCACATTAAGCACTGGGCCAACGGCGGCCCGACAGTGATCAGCAACCTGGTCCTGCTGTGCCGTTCACATCACCGCTTGATGCACCGCAAATCCGGGTTCGTCGGCAAGTGGGCGATTCGGATCGGCGTCGACAACAAACCGTGGTTCATCCCGCCACCCTCGATCGATCCGCAGCAGCACCCCAGGCCGGCGAACACCACCTTCAAAACGTGATGGTTCAAACCTCTTTGGCCACAACATAACACGGCCCGAGCACCGCATCGAAGGAGACCTCGATACGGTGCCAACAGGCCGTGACGCTTGATGAAGCTGTGCCCACGATCAATCAGCGTGATCAATCAGCGGGTCAGCACAAGCCCTGATGTCGGAACGCCCGTTCCCGCAGTCACCAGTACGTTCTCGACGGAGTCGACCTGGTTGACCGAAGTACCGCGGATCTGCCGAACCCCCTCGGCGATACCGTTCATCCCGTGGATGTATGCCTCACCGAGCTGTCCGCCATGGGTGTTGATCGGAAGCTTGCCGCCGAGTTCGATTGCGCCACCGGCGATGAAGTCTTTCGCTTCTCCCCTGCCACAGAATCCGAGTTCCTCGAGCTGCATCAATACGTAGGGCGTGAAGTGGTCGTAGAAGACCGCCGTCTGCATGTCCGACGGGCGCAGCCCACTTTGTGACCAGAGTTGATCGCCGACAAGGCCCATCTCTGGCAGGCCGGTCAAACCGTCACGGTAGTAGCTGGTCATGATGTATTGATCTGCCCCGCTGCCCTGTGCGGCGGCTGCGATAACGGCAGGGGTGTTCTTCAGATCCTTGGCTCGTTCTGCCGAGGTGACGACGATGGCGATGCCGCCGTCGGACTCCTGGCAGCAGTCGAGGAGATGCAAAGGTTCGGCGATGAATCGCGAATTCTGATGGTCCTCGAGGGTGATCGGTTTTCCGTAGAAAAATGCCTTCGGATTAGTGGCTGCATGCTTACGGTCCGCGACGGCGATTCGGCCGAAGTCCTCGCTGGACGCTCCGTAGACGTGCATGTATCGCTGCGCGACCATAGCGACAAACGATGCGGGCGTGCCCAATCCGTGCGGGTAGGAAAAAGCGTTATCCGTGCCCGACGAATTGACCTGCGCCACAAGACCGGAGTTCACCTGACCGAAACGCGCACCCGACCGCTCGTTGAACGCGCGATAGGCGACGACGACGTCCGCGACGCCAGTGGCAACAGCCATGGCGGCCTGCTGAATCGTCGCGGCAGCGGCACCGCCTCCGTAGTGAATGCGGCTGAAGAACTTGAGGTTCGGGATACCCACCGATCGAGCCACTGCCACTTCGGTGTTGGTGTCCATGGTGAACGAGGTAAGACCGTCGACGTCGGCGGGTGTCAGACCGGCGTCGTCCAACGCGGCTTGAACTGCCTCGGCGGCCAGTCGCAGTTCACTGCGACCGGAGTCCTTCGAGAAATCCGTGGCGCCGATTCCGACGATCGCCGCCTTGCCGGACAATGCGCTCATTCAATGTCTCCGTTTTCAATGTCTCCGTTCGAGCCTGACGCCGGGAATGCCAGTGTGACCTGCGCAGTGATGTGATCTCCCAGACTGTTCTTGCCGACCACCGCGAGCGACACGAGATCCTCGCCGTAAGAGGTCACCGTTCCGGAGAGAGTCAACGTGTCGTAGGCGTACCAGGGGACTCCGAGGCGGAGTTTGATCGACGTGAGTACGGCCCGCGGTCCTGCCCAGTCGGTCACGAATCGCTGCACCAGGCCGGTGTCGGTGAGGATGTTGACGAAGATATCCTTCGAGCCGCGTTTCTGTGCGAGGTCGCGGTCGTGGTGAACATCTTGAAAGTCTCGGGTAGCGAGCGCCGCCGAGACGACAAAAGTCGGGTCGCCGTAAATCGAGAGCTGCGGAAGAATCTCTCCCACAGTGATATCCGTCGTCGAAGTCATCATCACTCCTTCACCGCAGAAACCGCAGGAACCCCAGACACAGAAACCGGCTGCCAGGCGTACAGAGTCCAGGGAGTTCCCCCGGTCTCGTCGTCTCCGGGGAAGTCGAGGTAGACCGCCTCCACCTCCATCCCGATCGACACACTCGACGGATCGATGCCGCGCAATTCGCCGAGCATCCGCACACCCTCGGGCAGTTCGACCAGGGCCACGACGAACGGCAACGACCGACCAGGAACCTTGGGGGCGTGGTGAACGACAAAGCTGAAGACCGTTCCCCGACCTGACGCGACCACGTAGTCGGTCTGCTCCGACTTGTCCTTCCAGATCGCGGGCACCGGCGGGTGCTGCACCGAACCGTCCGCACGCAGTTGGATACGCAACTCGTGTGCGGCAACACCGTCCCAGAAGAACTGCGTGTCGAGAGATGCTGTCGGACGCAGCATCCGAGATGCGTCCAGGTCAGCCGGAACGTCAGTGGAGGGGCTCTCACTTGTTGGCGGCGCGAACTTCAAGATCCGGAACATCATCTCCGAGACCAGTTCTTCGCCGACCCGCCAGTAGCTGCGGGTAGTGAAGAACCAACCTTCACCGAGACCTGTCTTCTTCGGCCCCACAACATCTTCCAACACCGACGAGATGGTGACTTCTTCACCCGGCTTCAGATAGCGGTGGTAGATCTGATCGCAGTTGGTCGCGACGACCGACGTGAATCCGGCTTCGTCGAGTATGTCCGTCATCCGGCCCAACGGATCGTCAGCTTCTCGAATCGCGCCCAGACCGCGCATCGTCCATACCTGCGCCATCGCCGGCGGCGCGACTATGCCGTCGTGTCCGGCGGCGCGGGCAGCTGATTCGTCGACGTAGATCGGGTTCTCGTCTCCGATCGCCTCGACCCAGTTGCGGATCATCGGCAGGTTCACGGGGTCCCGGCCGGCGCGAGGAGCGCTTGGCCCGTCCTCTCGAACCCGCTCGGCAGCAGTGAGAATGGGATCTGACACGGTTTGTTTCCTATCTCGGAACGCGGGGAAGCTTCAGGCCGGCGGTCGCAATCAGTTCGCGCATCACCTCGTTGACTCCACCGCCGAAGGTGATCACCAGGTTGCGCTTGATCTGCATGTCCAGCCACTCCATGAGATCAGCAGTTTCGGGATCGATCGGATTTCCGTACCGCCCGACGATCTCTTCTGCCAGTCGACCGACCCGCTGGATACGCTCGGTCGCAAACACTTTGGTTGCCGAAGCGTCGGCGATATCCACCGAATCCGAATCACTCGACGCCACTTGCCAGTTGAGCAGTTCGTTGAGCCGGTACGTCGCGTGAATTTCGCCGAGTGCGCGCCGTACATCAACGTGATCAAGCAGATTTTCACGCTTGGCCCAATCGAAGACGTGGTCGTAAATCCCTGCGACACGACCTGCCGGGCCGAGCATGACGCGCTCATGGTTGAGCTGCGTCGTGATCAGGCGCCAGCCCTGATTCTCTTCACCCACAAGCATGTTCGCCGGAACGCGAACGTCCTCGTAGTAGGTGGCGTTGACGTGATGCGCGCCGTCGCAGGTGATGATCGGGGTCCAGGTGTAACCGGGATCTTTGGTGTCCATGATCAGGATGGAGATGCCGCGATGCCGTGAATCGGCAGACCCTGTCCGTACGGCGAGCCACACGTAATCCGCGTCGTGCCCGCCGGTCGTGAAGATCTTCTGGCCGTTGACGACGTACTCGTCACCATTGCGCACTGCCGAGGTCCGCAGTGCTGCAAGGTCCGTGCCCGCTTCCGGTTCGGTGTAGCCGATCGCGAAGTGCACTTCACCGGCCAGGATCGCGGGCAGGAATTTCTGCTTCTGCTCCTCGCTGCCGTACTTCTGCAGAGTCGGACCGACGGTCTGCAGAGTGACCGAAGGCAGTGGGACATCCGCCCGCACAGCCTCGTTGACAAAAATCTGCTGCTCGACTTCACCGAACCCACGTCCGCCGTACTCCACCGGCCAGCCGACGCCGAGCCAGCCGTCCTTGCCCATTCGACGGATGACCTCGCGATAGGTAGGGCCATGCCGCTCCACACGCATGATCTTGGCCTCTTCGGGCGAAATCAGCGTCGAGAAGTAGCGTCGAAGTTCAGCTTGCAATGCGCGCTGACTGTCGGTCAGATCGATGAACACCGGGCCCCCACGAGGTCGAGTCGCTGCGAAGCGCCGCCGAGCAGGCGCGCCAAGTCTTTTGCCGTCGAGTAGTAACGATGAAGCGGATAGGTGACGTCGACGCCCAGACCGCCGTGCAAGTGGTGAAGCACCTGCATCGTGGCAGGAACTTCCTGGGCGATCCAGTACGCCATGACGTCGAGGTCCGACTGGGCGTCCAGGCCTTCCGACACGCGCCAGGACGCCGACAACGCCGCGACGTGAAGGGTCCGAGAGGTGACGTACGCGTCGGCTATCTGTTGTGAGACTGCCTGGAACGTGGCGAGCGGCTTGCCGAATTGCTCACGCGAGCCGACGTGTGTCGCAGTGAGATCGACGGCGCCGGATACCAAACCATCGGCGACGGCTCCGATACTCGCCGTGGCGATCCGGTACAGCGTCTGGACGGCTTCCGCGCCGGCACCGAGAAGTTCACCGACTGCCTCGTCCATGGTGACTGCGAACTCCGGACTGCCGGACGCGCTGGGAGTCGGCGTCAATGCGACGCCGGCGGCGGTCGGATCGACGAGAACGACTCCGGCGTCGGTGGGCACAAGAATTCTGTGTGCGCTCGCCGCGAAGGGCACGGCAAGCACCGTCCCGCTGACGCGATACCAGTCGCCTGACTGCTGCGCGGTGGTCGACGGGTGCGCCGGGAACTGCTGACCCGGCTCACCGAGCGCCGCGGTGAACACCCGTCCGGCGCCGACTCCGGTGAGCAATTCGTCCTGTTGAGCATCGGTCCCCAGAGCAACGATGGGGAGTACGCCGAAGCCGAGGGTCGCGAGAGCCGGAATGGGAGCGGCGGCTCGGCCGACCTCGACGAGAAGAGAGCCGACGTCGGTGACCGAGAGGCCCTCGCCGCCCAGACGCTCGGGTAGGGCCAACGTGAGCAGGTCGGCTTCGGCGAATGCCGCCCAGAGCGCGTCCGGCTCCAGTTCGCGGGCAAGGAGCGCGGTAGCCACCTCGGCTACCGCTTCCTGGGTTTCATCGGGAGTGAAGTCCACGCTGGCAATCCTGTCTCTGATGTAGAACGTGTTCTAGTTGTATCACCAACGTGGACATTTCTAAAGGCCTCTACTCACGCCGTCTAATCACGGGGCAAGCCCAGAATTCTCTCCGCGGCGACGGTCAACAGAATCTGCGTGGTTCCGCCGGCAATCGACAGGCATCGCGTGTTGAGGAACTCACGCGAGAGCGGACCCTCCACCCATCCGGCCGGGCCACCCAATTCCATGGCGAACTCTGCGACATTCTGACGCTGGCGCACGCCCACCAGCTTGCGGACGCTCGACGCCGGGCCCGGATCCTGACCATCCAATTGCCGCAGTGTCGTGCGCAATTCCAGCAACGAGCCCACCATGGCGGTTCCGATCAGCCCACCGAGCTTGTCTGCAACCACAGGATCGGGATCGCCGGCCAGCTCGAGCAATTCCTCCATCGCACCGCCGAGTGAAGAGCCACCGCTCATCGCGACCCGCTCGTTGGCGAGGGTCGTGCGGGCCAGCTTCCAGCCTCCACCGAGTTGGCCGACAACGCACTCGTCCGGGACAAAGACGTCGTCGAGGAAGACTTCGTTGAACAGGGCGTCTCCGGTGATCTCGCGCAGCGGCGAGATCCGAATCCCAGCGGTCTTCATGTCGAGAAGGAAGTACGTGATGCCCTTGTGTTTGGGAACATCGCGATCGGTCCTGGCTAGGCAGATGGCCCAGTCAGCTTCACGCGCAAGCGAAGTCCAGACTTTCTGGCCGTTCAGCTTCCAACCGCCTTCGACCTTTTCCGCGGTCGTGCGCAGTGCCGCAAGATCCGAACCTGCACCAGGTTCGCTGAAGAGTTGACACCAGGTGATCTCGCCCTTGAGCGTCGGTGTCGCGAATCTTTCGATCTGCTCCGCACTGCCGTGCTCGAGGATGGTCGGCACTGCCCACCACCCGATCACCAGGTCGGGGCGGCCGATACCGACGGCCGCCAACTCTTCTTCGATCAGGATCTGTTGCGCTGCCTTGGCGCCCCGGCCGTACGGCTTGGGCCAGTGCGGTGCGAGGTAGCCCGATTCGGCCAACGCGTTGCGCTGTTCGGATTCGGGCAGCGCGACCAATTGCGCTACCTCTTCGCGAATTTCGGACCGGTCGGATTCGAGCTCACTCAAGTCGATCTGAAGGTGACGCCGTGCGCCGCCGATCGTCAATTCCGCGACGCGTGCGCGCCAGTGAGACGATCCGCCCAGAATCTGCCTGAGCGACAGTGCTCGACGAAGGTAGAAGTGCGCCTCGTGTTCCCAGGTGAATCCGATGCCGCCGAGCACTTGAATGCAGTCTTTTGCCGTGTCGACTGCGGCGTCCAGCGACACCGCGGCCGCCACTGCTGCGGCGATCGGAAGTTCATCGCCCGACTCGGCAGCGACCGCGGCGTCCCAGGCGACCGCTCCGGCATTCTCTACGCGGCACAGCATTTCGGCACAGATGTGTTTGATCGCCTGGAACGAACCGATGGGCTTTCCGAATTGTTCGCGAATCTTCGCGTACTCCACCGCAGTACGCAGACTCCACGCCGCAATTCCGGCTGCTTCCGCGGCCCCCAGTACCGCCGCGAGATCGGAAACCGATCCGGGCGCAATGTCATCGAGGATTCGGTCGGCGTCAACCGTCACTCGGTCGAACGAGACCCGTGCCAGTGGTCGCGACTTGTCGATCGTGTCGACGGCGTCGTAGGTCACGCCTTCGCTGTCGCCGTCGACGAGAGCCCAGACGACACGCGAGCCGTCACCTTCGGAATTCACGCCTGCCGACACGAGCACCGATACGCCCGAATCTCCACCCCAGGCGTAACCTCCTTCGCCATGAAGCTCGATGCCACCGGACGCGTTCGCCGTTGCCGCAACTGGACTTTCGTCCAATACAACGGCGCACGGCAACGCACCGTCGGCGAGCGTTTCGGACCAACGCTTGGCAGCGGGCGACGAACTTCGCCCCACCACCAGAGCTGCGAGTGCAGTCGTGAGAACAGGACCCGGCACAAGTTCGATTGCCGCCTGTTCGAGCATTGCTGCGAGATCGACGATTTCGGCTCCGGCTCCGCCTACCGATTCGGGAACGGCGACCGAAAATATCCCGAGAGACGCGAACTCGGACCATTTCTCCCGCCACGAAACTGCTGGTCCACGGCGTACCATGTCCATCGGCGTGGCCGAGCGAGCCCAGGCCTCTATCGATTCCTGGACCGCTCGCTGTTCATCGGTCGTGGCGATTGTCACAACTGGTTCCCGCCTCTCGATAAGTGACACAATTGTTTAGAACGTGTTCTAATATGACACCTGGCCAAGAGTCAAGGCGCGAAGGAATTTGTCGATGACCACAACATCCCGATCCCGCTCCAACGCGGTTGCTTCTGCAACGCTCGGGGACGACGATCTCAGCTCCAACGCGCAACGCGAACGCCGCAAGCGGATTCTCGACGCAACCCTCGCCTTGGCGTCCAAGGGCGGCTACGAGGCTGTCCAGATGCGCGCCGTGGCCGAGCGCGCCGACGTCGCAGTCGGAACGCTCTATCGCTACTTCCCGTCCAAGGTTCACCTGTTGGTGTCCGCTCTGGCACGCGAATTCGAGAAGATCGATTCCAAGGGCAAGATCCCACCCGGAACCAGCCCGCTCGAGCGGATGCAGCTGATCCTCAGCCTCATCACCCGCGCGATGCAGCGCGATCCACTCCTGACCGAAGCTATGACTCGCGCGTTCATGTTCGCCGACGCCTCCGCAGCGGCCGAGGTCGATCAAGTTGGCCAGTTGATGGACCGCCTCTTCGCACGAGCGATGACCGAAGAGGAGCCAACCGAAGAGCAGCTGGCGATCGCGCGCGTGATCTCCGATGTGTGGCTGTCCAATTTGGTGGCATGGCTCACGCGACGTTCTTCGGCTACCGATGTCGCCAATCGACTGGAATTGACGGTTGAACTGCTGCTCGGTGACGGAACTCGGAAACCCGAATAGACGTTCCTTGTCGCATCTGTCATTTTTGCACTGATCGGCCGGAAACGTATCGAGCCAGGAGTCGCTGCATCACCTAGATTTGAAGAGGTGAGCGCACAAGACCTGTCCATCGAACTCCGCCGAGCACTGTCGGGCGTGGCACGCACCCCGCGTCTGCTCGTAGCCTCCGACTACGACGGGACGATGGCACCCATCGTCGCCAACCCGGACAAGGCGTATCCCCGTGCGGAAACGGTGCGTGCGCTCCGCTCCCTCGCCAGCCTGGCTTCGACGACGGCTGCCGTGATCTCCGGTCGCGCCCTCAAGGATCTGGCTGCGCTGTCCCGACTTCCCGCCGAAGTGCAGTTGGTCGGCAGCCACGGCTCCGAGTTCGATATCGGATTCGTTCACGCGATCGACGCCGACGCCCGGAAGCTGCTCGACGAGATCGTCACCGAGCTGGGCCGAATCGCCGCCGACACCCCTGGGGCAACGGTGGAGAAGAAGCCCGCCAGCGTCGCCCTGCACGTACGCAACACCAGCGCCGACGACGCCGAGAAGGCACTCATCGCCGTTCGCACCGAATCGGCGCTCTGGCCGGGTGTTCAGGTCACCGAGGGCAAATCGGTGGTCGAATTGGCCGTCATCGCCACCGACAAGGGCCACGCACTCGACTTGATTCGCCATCAGGACGGCGCTACCGCAGCCGTCTTCATCGGGGACGACGTGACCGACGAAAAGGCGTTCAGCAGGCTTCAGGGGCCGGACATCGGAATCAAGGTCGGCAGCGGGGACACTGTCGCCGACTATCGCGTCGACAGCACCGAGGACGTCGCTGCCGCTCTGGCGTTCCTGCTCGACGAGCGTCGTACGTGGCTTTCCGGTGCCGACGCTCCGCCCATCGAGCGGCTCTCGATGCTCGCCAGTCCGCGGACCGTCGCTTTGGTGACCCCGGATGCGACGCTGACCTGGTTGTGTCACCCGGAACCGGATTCCGCAGCAGTCTTCGCGCACCTTCTCGGCGGAACCGGGGCGGGCCATTTCACGGTCGGGCCTCGCCGAACAGCCTTGCCGCTGAGCCAGAAGTACATCGACAGCACGATGACCGTTCAGACCCGCTGGGCGAGCCTGTCCGTCACCGACTACCTCCCCCACGACGTCGCACAGGGACGAACCGACCTGACTCGCATCATTTCCGGCCAGGCCGACGCGATCGTCTCGTTTGCACCCCGGCCCGAGTTCGGCCAAGGTCAGGTCACCCTCGAGGTCGTCGACGAGGGCATACGGGTCCTCGGCACCAACGAGCCATACGTGCTCCGCTCCCCCGGCGTGCTGTGGAACATCGCCACCGACGGAAACCAGCAGACCGCGCACGCCATCGTCGAGCCGTCCAAGGGTGACGTCGTCCTCGAATTGCGCTGCGGAACAGAAGAAATCGGCCCTTCCGAGATTCCGGAGATCGAACGCCGAGCAACTTCGGAGGCATACTGGTCCGATTGGGCCAAGACGCTCGAACTGCCGAAGCTGAAGCCGGACTTGATGAAACGCTCTGCGCTGACCTTGCGCGGGCTGGTTCACGCCGATTCCGGTTCCATCATGGCCGCCGCTACGACATCTCTGCCGGAAGAGATCGGCGGAGTCCGCAACTGGGACTACCGCTATTGCTGGTTGCGCGACGCCGCCCTCACCGCAACAGCTCTCGTCAGCGTCGGATCCACCGACGAGGCCGAGAACTACCTCGACTGGGTCCACCGCGTGCTCGAAACGCTGCCGGGACCCGAGCGCCTGCATCCCCTCTACACGCTGTACGGGACTTCACTACCGCCCGAAGCCGTCATCGACTCACTGCCCGGGTACGCCGGGTCCAGGCCGGTCCGCGTCGGAAATGCCGCCAATCAGCAGGTGCAACTGGACGTGTTCGGCCCGATCGTCGAGCTGATCGTCGAACTGGCCAATGCACGCGAAAAGGCCGGTGCTGCTGACCCTTTGAGCGACCGCGACTGGGAACTGGTGTGCGCCATGGTCGAAGCAGTGCAGCGACGCTGGTTCGAACCCGACCACGGTATCTGGGAAATTCGCGACAACCCTCGCCACCACGTCTATTCCAAGGTGATGGGTTGGGTCACCGTCGACCGCGCTGTCGATCTTGCTGCCCGCTTTTCTCGTGAGGCTCTGCCCGAGTGGGTGGAACTACGTGACCAGATCGCCGACGAAGTACGCCACAAGGGATGGAAGGACGACGTCCAGTCGTACACCGCTGCCTACGACGGTACCGATCTCGACGCCGCTACTCTGCACATCGGACTGTCGGGACTGATCGATCCCACGGATCCACGCTTCGCCGCAACCGTCGTAGCCACAGAGGCCGAACTACGCAGCGGCTCAACGGTATACCGCTACCACCACGACGACGGCCTGCCCGGCATCGAAGGTGGATTCCATCTCTGCGCAGCCTGGCTCGTCGAGGCATACCTACTGATCGGGCAACGCCTGCAAGCAGAGGCACTGTTCGACCAGTTGGTCGCGGCAGCGGGTCCCACCGGACTGCTCGCGGAGGAGTACGACCCCATCGCGGAACGCTCGCTGGGCAACCACCCCCAGGCATACAGCCATCTGGGATTGTTGCGCTGCGCCCAACTCCTGGCGTGACAACTACACCCTGACACCTACCCCTGTGACAGTTACCCCTTGATCCGACCTGATGTTCGCCCGGCCAGTAGCTCGGTGTCGAGCATCTCGACTATCGGAACGCCGGATCCGGACGGCGACATCAGGAGCGCACCGGCGCGCCGGCCCTTCTCTTCCTGGGGCTGGCGCACCGTTGTCAGTGATTCACGCAGCGCCTCGTCGACGCCGTCGAATCCGGTGATCGACAGTTGGCCAGGTACATCTATGCCCTGCCAGCGCGCCCAGTCCAAGGCGCCGAGAGCCAGCACGTCGGTGGTGCAGACCAGTGCGGTGATCTCAGGGTTGGTCGCGAGAGCTTCCGCCGCCGCCGAGTGCCCGGACTGCGATGTGTGGACGTACCGCTCGATCACCGTGAGTGAGAGTGGGTCCATGTCGGACGCCACCATCGCGTCGCGCACTCCTTCGATCCGCTCACGCTGGACGTGGAAGTGCGGGGACTTGAGCCGTTCCTGGCTGACAACGCCGTCCATCCGGTCGCGCCCCAGCCTCATGCAGAGCACGCCGATGTCGCGGTGGCCGAGCCCGATGAGGTAGTCGGCGACCTTGCGCATGGCAGCGCGGTCGTCGATGCCTACGAGGGACGCACCGGGAATCTCGCGCGGCTGGTCGCACACCACGATCGGAATGTGACGCTCGAGCACGGCAGCGAGATATGGATCGTCGTCGGCCACCGAGTAGACGACAAAGCCGTCGACGCCCGCCTGCTGGACCACGGCCGCAGCATCCACCTCGTCGCGTCCGGGACCGGCCGGGATGAGCAGCAAGCCCTGACCGGCGTCCTCACACGATTCCGAGAGACCGGCCAGAAAGCTCATGGCGGCCGGGTCACGGAACGAATAACTGAGTGCTTCGGTGAGCAGGAGACCGACGGCGCCGGCTTTGCGAGTTCGCAAGGAGCGGGCGACCGGATCAGGTCCGGGGTATCCACGTCGCTTGGCCGCTTGGAGCACTCGATCCCGCAGCTCGACGGAGAGCTGATCGGGTCGGTTGTACGCGTTCGAGACTGTAGTTCTCGACACATTGAGCTCGGCGGCAAGCGACGCCAAAGTGGCTTGACGGCGTGGCTGACGGGACCGGGGCATAAACGGACGTTAGCCGTAGTGCCCGCAGACGGCGCGTTGGGGCTGAACCGAAGGTGAACTACCAGCGACTATGCGCTAATGTGTAACGGTAACGGTTTCCAATAGCATTTAGCCCAGCCTTTGTTCAGGAGAAAAGCACGTGCGTTCGTCGTCGAAATTCCGCACCGCCACCGCCCTCGCGGCCGTCTCGGTCGCCGCAGCATTCGCGCTCACCGCGTGCAGCTCAACCTCTTCGAAAGACGACGGCATCACCGTCGTCGCATCGACGAACGTGTGGGGCGACGTCGCGCAGGCCGTCGCCGGCGACAAGCTGACCGTGACGTCGATCATCAACGAGCCGTCTGCGGACCCACACTCGTTCGAGGCGACTCCCGCCGATGCCGCCAAGATCACCGACGCATCGCTTGTCGTCTACAACGGCGGCGGCTACGACCAGTTCATCACCGACGTCCTCGACGCAGGCAAGGGCGAGCAGAAGACGGTCAACGCCTACAACCTGCTCGACGGCGGCATCCATGCCGGCGAAACCGCGGGCGAATCGCATGACGGTCACACCCACGGCGCAGTCAACGAACACGTCTGGTTCGACATCCCGACCGTCGACGCCGTCGCACATTCGGTTGCCGATCAGCTGAGCGCTCTCGATCCAGACAACGCGGCGACCTACGAGGACAACGCGAAGGCATACAGCCAGAAGCTCGCCGGCGTCACGGCCATCACCGATTCCATCGCCGCTACCCACGCGGGCACACCCGTGGCTCAGACCGAACCGATCGCGCACTACCTCCTGGTCGCAGCTGAACTGAAGGACGCAACTCCCGAAGAGTTCACCAGCGCCATCGAAGACGGCAACGATCCGTCACCGGCCGCAATCGCCGCAACGCGCCAGCTCCTCTCGGAGAAGCAGGCCCGCGCACTGGTCTACAACATCCAGACGCAGGACAAAGTGACCCAGGACATGCGCACCACCGCCGAAACCGCCGGAGTGCCCGTCGTCGAGGTTACGGAGACTCTCCCCGAGGGCCTGGACTACATTCAGTGGCAGACGCAGACCGCGGAGTCGCTCGCAAACGCCCTCTCTGCCCAGTAATTATTGCCCCACCATTTCCGAGAAGAACCGATCGGCTTGTGACAGAAACTTCCGCGAATACTCCTGTGCCTTCTGGTGAGTCCGTGCCTTCAGGAAACACCGTGCCCTCTGGTAACACCGAGCCTTCTG
Organism: Rhodococcus sp. NPDC056506; assembly: GCF_042794945.1. Taxonomy (NCBI): domain Bacteria; kingdom Bacillati; phylum Actinomycetota; class Actinomycetes; order Mycobacteriales; family Nocardiaceae; genus Rhodococcus; species Rhodococcus sp. NPDC056506. The sequence goes on from NZ_JBHTSW010000005.1 coordinate 152,877, forward strand.
GTACCACCGAGCCTTCTGGTACCACCGTGCCCGCTGTGACGCTGAAGGATGCTCGACTGTCCTTCGGCACCCGCACCCTCTGGGACGGACTCGACCTCGAGGTACAGCCAGGTGAGTTCATCGCCGTACTCGGACCGAACGGGTCTGGCAAGACCTCGCTCCTGAAGATTCTTCTGGGTCAACTGCAGCTCAGCGGTGGTAGTGCTCAGATCGTCGGCACGCCGGCGCGGGCCGGCAACTCACATGTCGGGTACATCCCTCAGCAGAAGTCGATCGACGACGGCCTCCCGCTCCGCGGCCGCGACCTGGTCGGCCTCGGCGTCGACGGTCACCAGTGGGGCACGGGGCTACTGCGCCGGGGTCGTCGACGCAAGATCGTCGACGACGCCATCGCGCAGGTCAGCGCCCAGTCGTTTGCCGACGCTCCCATCGGCTCCATGTCCGGCGGCGAGCAGCAGCGACTGCGTATCGCTCAGGCTTTGGTCGGCGACCCGCGGATTCTGCTGTGCGACGAGCCGCTGCTCAGCCTCGACCTCGCCAACCAGCACCTGGTCTCGACGCTGATCGACAAGCGTCGACGCAGCCATGACACGGCGGTGCTGTTCGTGACGCACGAGATCAATCCGATCCTGCCGTTGGTGGATCGAGTGCTCTATCTGGTGGACGGCAAATTCCGGATCGGGACGCCGGCCGAAGTGATGACATCCGAGGTTCTCTCGGATCTGTACAACACCGACGTCGAGGTGCTGCAGGTTCGTGGTCGCCTCGTCGTGATCGGCACCGGAGATGCCATCGACGCACTCGGCAGCGCCGGCGGACTGCGTCCAGGCGAAGGCGTTCACCATTCTGATGAGGATCACCACCAGTGAGTAACAAGTTCACCGACGCGATGTCGCGGATGTTCGACGTGTCCGCCACCGTCGATCTACTTCAGTACGACTTTGTCCAACAGGCGTTGATCGCCGGCGCCATCCTCGGATTGCTGGCGGGCATCATCGGGCCACTGATCGTGAGCCGTCAGATGTCGTTCTCGGTGCACGGTACGAGTGAGCTGTCGCTGACCGGTGCATCCGCCGCACTTCTTGTCGGCGTGGGCGTCGGCTTCGGCGCCATCGTCGGATCCGTGGTCGCCGCGGTTCTGTTCGGGCTACTCGGAGCCAAAGCGCGGGAACGGGATTCGGTGATCGGCGTGATCATGGCTTTCGGCCTCGGCCTGTCGGTGTTGTTCCTCTGGGCGTACGACGGTCGCACGGGAACCAGCTTCTCGTTGTTGGTCGGACAGATCGTGGCGCCGGGAAACAGCGGTCTCGAACTTCTGCTGCTGTGCGCGGTCATCGTGATCGGCACACTCGGATTCATCTACCGCCCTTTGTTGTTCGCGAGCACCGATCCCGAAGTTGCTGCAGCTCGAGGTGTTCCGGTGCGGGCACTGTCGATAGTGTTCGCGGTGTTGGTCGGAATCACCGCCGCGCTCGGCGTGCAGATCGTCGGCGCCCTGCTGGTGATGTCGCTGCTGATCACTCCCGCAGCGGCCGCCGCGTACGTCACGGCAAGCCCGCTCAAGGCCACGATTCTCTCCGTCGTGTTCGCCGAACTGGCAGCCGTCGGCGGCATCCTTCTCTCGCTGGCCCCCGGCGTTCCCGTCTCGAGTTTCGTCACCTCGGTCTCGTTCGTGATCTACCTGATATGCCGACTCTTCGGATCCGCACGTCGCAAGAATGCCGGACGGATTCCGGCGCACGCCTGAACACCGAGAGCCCATACCTACCTAGAATCGAGGTATGGGCTACAGCGTTGATCTGAACAGCGACCTCGGCGAGGGCTTCGGAGCCTGGACCCTGGGCGACGACGACGCGATGCTCGAACTCGTCACAAGCGCGAACATCGCCTGTGGATTCCACGCCGGCGACCCGACGACACTGTTGGCGACATGCGAATCCGCAGCCACCCGCGGCGTACGGATCGGCGCGCAGGTGGGGTACCGCGACCTCGCCGGTTTCGGCAGACGTTTCATCGACGTCTCTCCGAAGGACCTGACCGCCGACGTCATTTATCAAATAGGGGCGCTCGACGGTTTGGCTCGTGTCGCCGGATCGCGGGTCACGTACGTCAAACCCCACGGCGCGCTCTACAACGCGATAGTTCATCATCGTCGGCAAGCACGGGCCGTGGTCGCGGCTGTCGTCGCCTACGACAGTTCGCTACCAGTACTCGGACTGCCGGGTTCGGTGTTTCTGGAAGAGGCTCGCGAGGCCGGACTCGACATCGTCGCCGAGGCTTTTGCCGATCGCGCGTACACGGCGGAAGGCACCTTGGTCCCCCGCACCGAGTCGGGCGCCGTTCTGCACGACCCGACGCTTGTTGCAGAACGGGTTCGGCGAATGGTCGTCGACGGCGAGTTGGACGCAGTCGACGGGAGCACGTTGAAAGTCGCTGCCGCATCGGTGTGCGTGCACGGTGACAGTCCGGCAGCCGTCGACATGGCCGTGGCAATCCGTGCTCTCCTCGAATCTTCCGACGTCGAGATCACGCCGTTCACATGATCACGATCCTGCCCGCCGGTGAATCCGCAGTCCTCGTCGAATACGACGAACTGCTGAACGTGTTGGGCAACTTCAGGGCCCTCGACGCCAGTCGGATCCCCGGGGTGATCGACTTGATTCCTGCGGCGCGAACCATCTTGATCGAGTACGACAACACGATCACCGGGCACCAATTCGTGGAGAAATGGGTGCGCGGTGCCGTACCGATCGAACTGACGGCCGACGAGAGCGGACCTGCCGTCGAGATTCCGGTCAGCTACGACGGCGCCGACCTTGCAGAAGTGGGCAAGCTGACCGGACTCGGGGTCGACGGTGTGATCGACGCTCACGCGTCTGCGACCTGGACCGTCGCGTTCATCGGTTTCGCCCCCGGCTTCGCGTATCTGACCAGCAGCGAGACAAGGCTGGAGGTTCCACGTCGATCGGACCCGCGCAGGCAGGTCCCGGCCGGGGCAGTCGGATTGGCCGGCCCGTTCACGGGCGTCTACCCACGTAGTTCCCCAGGCGGCTGGCAGTTGATCGGAACCACGGAACTGTCGGTGTGGGATGCCGAACGCCGCCCGCCGGCGTTGCTTCTACCCGGCACCACGGTCACCTTTGTCCGTGCGTGAATTTGATGCCCTCATGATTTCGGTGTCTTCACCGCGATGTTGCGGGAGAATGGATTCATGGCCTGGCTCGAGGTAGTGCGTACCGGCCCGCTCGCCACAGTTCAAGACCGCGGGCGGACAGGCTACGGCGCCCTCGGGGTCGGCAGATCCGGGGCCGTCGACATGATCGCGCACGACAGCGCGAACAGACTTGTAGGCAACACTTTTCGAGCAGCAACCATCGAAGTCACCACTGGCGGTTTCGCTATGCGAGCCGTCGGATCGATGACGGTCGCAGTGACGGGCGCGCGGGTAGCGCTGACCGTCGACGGACAGCCGGTGCCTGACTACTCGAGCATGCACCTCAACGGTGGCAGTATTCTCGAATTAGGTTACAGTACAACTGGTTTGAGAACGTACATCTCCGCACGCGGCGGCATCGACGTCCCGCAGGTACTCGGCAGCAGATCCACCGACACGCTCTCCGGACTCGGGCCGCCGCCGCTCACCGTCGGCGATCACCTCCTCCTCGGGGCCGAGGAAGGGACGTGGCCCACCGAAGAGTTGATTCCACCGCCGGCCCCTCCACTCGGCGCAGTTCCACTCGAGATCACGCTCGGCCCACGAAATTCCTGGTTCACTGCCGCATCCGTTCAGGCGCTCCTTCACACCGCCTGGAAAGTCACCGAACACACCAATCGCGTCGGTGTCCGGTTACAGGGCCAAGGGCCTCTGCATCGCTCACGCACAGAGGAACTGCCGAGCGAAGGCGTCGTCGTGGGGTCCATCCAGGTGCCACCAGGCGGAGCGCCCGTCGTATTTCTCGCCGACCATCCCGTGACCGGCGGATACCCCGTCATCGCCGTCGTCTCCGACGCGGGGATTGCGTCGCTGGCACAGCTGCGGCCCGGCAGCACCATTACCTTCAAGGCCACTACCAGGCCGTCGTAGCGCTGATAGTCTCAGCCGCGCCAGCAACGCTGCCGGCGGCGCTCGGCCGTCACCAGAACCTGAAGGACTGTCACACTATGAGCCCTAAGAGCAGCACACTTGCTCTCGGAATAGCGTCACTGATCACTGCTGCACTCGTCCTGTCCGGATGCAGCAGTTCGGAAAGCGGCGACGCCGTCTCCAGTGATACCAACACCAGCGAGACCACCGCTTCCGAAAGTTCTGCATCCTCGCCGTCTGCCGCTGTCGCGACGCCGACCTTGCGGGACGGAACACCGTTCATCGGTGAGCGGACGACGATCGAAACCGGCGACGACCCCGAAGCGCCGAGCATCAGTGTCAGCCTCCCGCCGAGCTGGACTCACGGCGAGAACATCCCTGCCGGCGTTACGGATGCGTTGTCCAGCAACAGCCGCGAACCCAGCGGCTTCATGCCGAACACCACCGTGACGGTCGAAAACCAAGGCACCGCAACAAAAGACGAGGTTCTTGCCGCCGCGCGTGAAACAATCGCCACTCTCGACGGGTGGACCGAGGTGAAGTACACCGAGATCGACGTCGACGGACAGCGGGGATTCCGCCTCTCCGGAACCTGGACCGCTCCAAATGTGGACGTTCCGCTGTACGCCGTCATGACAGTTGTCGCATACCAAACCGACGACAACTCGCCGGTCTACTTGGTCAGCTTCGCAAACCAGTTCACCGATACGACAAACATGCAGACGTCCAACCAGGTGGAGGAAATCAACACTTCCATCGAATTCGGCTGAGCACTTGATGGTTTGAATACCTGATCACCGAACAACAGCGGCGGGCCGAGACTTCGACAGTCACGGCCCGCCGTTTCACAACTCTCGACTAGCTCGAGCCGAACAGGCCGCTGAGGGAACCGAGACCACCACTCAACGAGCCGAGTGATCCGCTTCCTCCACCGGTTCCGGGGCCAGTGGGATCAACGGGATCGACGGGATCGACCGGATCGACGGGATCGACGGGATCGACTGGGTCAACCGGGTCGACCGCATCCGCGGCGCGGACAGTGATGGACGGTCCCACGTTGGCGAAATTCGCACTCGACTGGAATCCGTTGCCCATCACCGTGGCACCTACCGCCAATCCACTTCCGTACACGGTTCCCGGCGCACACGAAGCAGTGACCGTGTAGCTGGTCTTCATGGTCACCGGTTTGCTTCCGTTGTTGATCCAGCCGGCACTGGTCACTTGGAGCGTCGTGGCTGTCAGTTCCGGTGTTTCCGTGGTTTCGGTCATCGTCCCGCCAACGTGAAACTTCGTGACCTTCGCCGAACCCGGGACAAAGGTCAAGCATGCGGCATGAGTCTCGGTGAACCTGCTGATATATCCGTCGATTCCGCTCTTCTTCGACACTGTCGTGTAGGTGATCGTGTCGCCGATCTTCGGGGACGCGTTGTCCACGGTGCGAGTAAATGTGTAGGCACCAGAAGTTGCAGTCTCGGCAGTCGCGACCCCAGCGCTGAAAGTGCTTGCACCCACAGCCAGAGCGATCGCCCCCAGCCCGACGCCTACAGTGGACAGATTCCGATTCCTGGATCCAACCTTCGTCACGAAACATCTCCGCTCTTTACAGTTCCAGGACAACCGATTTCGTCGATTACTGGAACTTGTTACAACCCGACTCCCGAAGTACGATACAGGCGACCTGGACATTCGCCCAGCTTTTCGTCAAAATTGTCAGCACTCAGTTATCGACAGGCAACCTAGCCGAGAAAAAGCTTCTCAAACCGGACTTTTCCGTAAATTTTGCCCAACTTCTACATGAGCAAGCGTCCGATAGATTTCAATGGTTACCGCGGCGCAACCTTTGAAGAGTCACCACATCGCCGCCGCCGAACCCCTCGAACGGAGAACTTCATGTCACGTTTTTCAATGCGCAAAACACTCACCGGAGTAGCAATCGCTGCGTTGGCCACCAGCGGACTTTTCATGAGCGCAGGCACCGCAAGCGCTGATGCAGCCCACCCTTCCTCTGCGACCGTCAACTCCTCCAACGTCCGGATCACCAAGAGCATCGTCGGCGACGGCGAAGTTGCACCCGGCGGCAAGGTCACCGTGCGCACCGTGATCTCTACGACCGGCCACCCCGAGCGCTACGTCAATCAGTTCGTCGATCGCTACCCCGCCACGTTCAAGTACATCCAGAACACCGCGACGGTGAACGCGTGGCATTTGGTCGGTGGCCAGAAGACCGAATCCGTCACGCCGTCTGTCGATACGACCAACCGCACCGTCAACATTCCGAGCACCGGTTGGCTGATTTCCCCCACCGGTAGCAAGACCGTGACGATCGAGGCGCAGTACCTCGTCGCCGATGATGCACCGATCGGTTCGTACCAGGAACTCTCCAGCTCGATCGGTATCTCGCTGTTCAGCACCGATCAGAACATCAGCGGCGTCTACGCCAAGATCCGCGCCAAGAACCCCGGCGAGGCAGCCGCATCGGGCTCGGCAGATCTGGGCTTCGGCTCTTCTGACGGCGAGGGCGGAACCGGTTCGGCCGGCTCCTCCATCCTGGACAACCCGGCCGGCTTCATCTCCGACATCATCAGCGGTGTCCTGGCCAACGGCAGCTGATTCGCCCGCTCCACCTGTAAACACTCCGTCGGGGAATGTGTTCGAGGGTGGCATCGAGTCTTCGGACCCGATGCCACCCTCGAACTTTTGTGGCGATCACACTCCGTCGCGCCCGCATCATAGAACCAAATAGGAAAGCATTACCTAAGTCATTCGCGGTATGATCCAGCGATGAGTTCCACAGGATTTCCGTACTGGGCTGTGCCGGCAGGCCGGTACGTTCCGCTCCCTTTCTCCATGACCACGTCCACCATCGGGCGCGATCAGAAGCGGGCGTGGCGTGAGATCCGCCATCCCGAACACGAACTCCTCTGGGGCGCTTCCGGAGAGATGAGCGCCTACATCGACGACGTTCGTTGGCAGATCCCACCGACGGTCGGCATGTGGATTCCGGCCGGAACTCCACGGCGCATCACGCTCGGCGCATCCACTGAGGCTCGCTTCACGTACTTCCGACCCGAGTCGTTCCCCCACCCGTGGACAAAACCCGCAATCATCGGCATCGACGACGTGGTCAAGACGATGCTCATCCACCTCCACCAGCGAAATATGCCGCCCGAGGCTCGCTTGCGCGCCGAATCAGTAGTCTTCGACACGCTCGCGCCCATCGAGGCGGCCGATGTCGCAGTGCCGATGCCCGCTGATCCCCGGGCCCTCGCCGTTGCACACCGGTTGATCGCCGACCCCGCCGATCAACGCGGACTTGCCGATTGGGCCTATGTGGTCGGCGGAAGCCCCCGCACCCTGAGCCGCGTGTTCGCTCAAGGCACGGGGATGTCCTTCACCGAGTGGAGGATTCAAGTTCGCGTCCGCGCTGCGATGTCCTATCTCGCTGCGGGCGTTCCTGTTTCGACGGTGAGCCGCCGTGTCGGGTACGAAACCCCCAGCGCCTTCACCAGCGTGTTCCGCAAGGTCACCGGACGGACACCGAAGAACTATTACTCGGATGCGTGCGAATTGTCGGCCTAGCTGGTCAGAATCATCAGCTGGGCAGAAGTATCAGTCGGTCAGAACCCGTTCATCTTCGAGACCAGTTCGGCGAAGGCATATTTCACGCTCAGCGACGTGGGTGAGGCCAGTGCCATGACTCGGGCCAGGCCGAGCTGCTGAATCAGCCTGCCCTCCTTGACCGCCGGCAGGTCGGCAAACAACTTGTCTCCCATCAATCCGGGGAGCCCCTGGCCACTCGCGTCGTTGAGCACGATAACGTCCGCGCCCAGTTCGTTGAACTGTTCGCGCGATGCGGTGACGGAACCCTGCGTGTCGCCGCACAGCCCTGCGCTTCCGGCCGACTGCTTCAGTCCGAGCTGGGTCATCAGGATGACTCGGCCGTCGTCGGCGCAGTAATTGGTGAGGCCGTCGATGTTTCCCGAGAGGAAGGTCAAGGTCTTCCCGTTCAGATTCGGGGAGCCCGCGGCGAGGTCGGCTATGGACTCGTCGGTTTCCTCGATCAGCTCAGCCGCCCGCTTCGGTTGACCGAGCACTGAACCGATGGTCGACAACTGTTCCTGCCACGTGGTCGCCCATGCAGTCTCCTTGAACGGAATCGTGGGTGCGATCTGAGTCAGACGTGCATAGTCGTCTTCGGTGATTCCGGAGACCACCGCGATGATCACGTCCGGCTCCAATGCCAGGATCTGCTCGAACGGCACACCGGACGTGCTGTCGAGCAACGTCGGTTCGGCATCGCCCAACAATTCTTCGTCCCACGGCAGGATTCCGCTCTCCAAGCCTGCCCCACTGAACGACTCCATGGCGACGGGCGTCTTACCCAGTGCAAGGACCGAATCCTGGCTGTTCCAACCGATGGTCACGATCCGCTGAGGTTCGGTCTCGATGGTGGTCGAGCCGTACGCGTGGTCGATGGTGGCCGGCAGCGCACCGGTCTCGGCCAACTGCGTCGTATCCTCCGACGCAGTTGACTCGGTGCTGCTCTGGCAGCCTGCGAGCAGGGCAATTGCGGCCAACGCAGCCACTATTCGGGTAGTGCTTTTCATCTTCTGTCAGCTCTCTTCGCAAACGTACTTGTTTCGACCAGGCAGGTATATCGAGACCTGATCCCGGTAATGGGGTCTCGATGCTCCATCTGTCCGCTGCCGCGTAGCCCTTGGCATCTACGAGCACTTTCCGTACCTCCACCGGCTCTACCGTAGAACTGCACAACGAGTGTTCGGATCTGGGCGAGGAGTTTCACGAGTGTCAGCGCTGCCCGAAACTCGTACCGGTCCGATGGAGATGATCAGAACCGGATCGTTCTCCTCCGGACGCGGCCCGCGACTGGTTGCAGCCGTCACCGGTCAGGCGTCGTACCAGGTCGCTCAAGCCCTCATTCCGGTGCTGATCGGCACCGTCGTCGATCGGGCAATCGGAAAGTCCGACAGCACAGCACTTCTCGTGTGGCTGGCGGTGCTGTGCGCTCTGTTCGTCGGACTCGCCCTGTCGTGGCGCGTCGCAGTTCGCCTGAACACACAGGTCTTCGTCTACGGCGAACACGACCTACGACTGAACGCTGCCAGACGGGTACTCGATGCCAGGGGTATGCAAGCTCAGCGTTCGACGGGTGAAGTTCTCACCATCTCCACTTCGGACGCCTCGCACGTCTCGGGCTTCTCTTGGGTTGTCGCCGAGCAGGGCTCAGCTTTCGCAGGGCTTGCCGCGGCAGTGATTTCGCTTGCATTCGTATCGTGGCCGCTGGCACTGATCGTCGTCCTCATCACGGCTGCGCAGCTCGTTTTCATCCACAAGATCAGCGGTCCACTGGACGAGCGTGTGTATGCAGAGCAGAAGAAGGCAGCCGAGGCAGGCATGCTCGCAACTGATTTCACGCTCGGACTGCGAGTGCTCAAAGGCTTCGGAGCCGAGCCCACTGCTCTCTCCCGATACGTCCATGCCAGCCGGGAGTCGATGAACGCAGCGATCCGGACGGTCAGGGCAATGTCCAGTCTGACCGCGCTCAACTCAGGGGTCTCCGCGTTGGTACTGGCGTCAGTCGCATTGGGTGCCGCGTGGATGGCGCATCAAGGCACGATCACCGTGGGTAACTTCGTCACCGTGGTCGGCCTGAGCAGAGTGATTGCCGGGCCGATGGAAACGCTGGGATTCTTCGGTGCCGAACTCGCTGCCAAGCGGGGCTCCGCGCGCAGACTGTCCGAACTCCTGGCCGAACCGCACCTGATCGATTCGCTGCTCTCCACGGCCCCGATCAGCTCCGACAGAAGTGAAGACGCCCTGCTGATTTCGGCAGACAACGGAACCGTCGTCTCAGCTCGCCGCGGAGAAGTGGTGGGCGTGCGCGCTGACGATTCCGCTGACCGGCTGGCACGACAACTCGCCTACCAGACCCCGCTCGTCCCCGACTGCTACTTCGTATTCGGCACCGATGCAACCGAACTCGGTCCGGACGGAGTTCGCGATCAGGTGTTCGTCTCCGCTCACGAAGGAACCGTGTTCACAGGCACCGTCTTCGACAATCTGGCTGCACCGAGCGTCGACTCGTCGGCAATGACGTCATCTGCACTCGACGACGTGTTGACGCATCTGCCCGACGGCCACCTCTCCGAGGTAGGTGAGCAAGGAAAGAAGCTCTCCGGGGGTCAACGCCAACGTCTTCTCCTCGCCCGCGCTCTCCATCAACCCCAGCCGATCCTGGTCCTTCACGAACCCACCACTTCCGTGGATTCTGTCACCGAACATCGAATTGCACACTCACTGAGAAACTTTCCCGACAAGGCCATTCTGGTGATCACCTCGAGTCCGACCCTGCTCCATTCGTGCGACCGCGTCGTGACGATCGACGACGCGCGGGACGGAGACTCGCTGTGACCGCAACTCTTCCGGATGCATCTGCTGCTCCGGTTGTATCTGCCCTGCCGATCGCGTCGACCAAGCAGACCGTCCGCGCATTGATCGCACTGCTTCGCCCACGCAAGCGAGCACTCGCACTCACGACCGTCGTACTTCTCTCCGCTACGGCCTGCGGCCTGTCCACCCCCGCGCTGCTCGGACTCATGGTCGATGCGGTCACGGAGGGCAAGCCGTTTGTCTCACTTCTACGTATCACCGCGTTCATGCTCGGCGCAGCGGCCGCAGGAGTCGCGCTGACCTGGTGGAGCACACAGCTTCTCGCGAAAGTCGCGCAGAACGTGCTGGCCGATCTTCGTGAGGACGTGTTCGCCGCTACGCTCGCGCAGCCGTCGTCGCTGGTCGAGGATGCCGGAACCGGCGATCTGATTTCCCGGGTCTCGGGTGACGTCGAAGCGGTCAACACCGTCATCGCTCGGGTGCTACCCGCAACGGTATCGGCCCTGTTCATGATTTCGCTGACGCTTGTCGGTGTGGGAGTGATCGATTGGCGCTTCACCCTGGCCATCGTTGCGGTCGCGCCGATCCACTATTTTGCTCTTCGTCATTTCCTCCGACGCTCCGGACCCGTCTACCGACGCTCCCGCGCTGCGCAGGCCAGGCGGGGACAGCAGCTCATCGAAACTCTGGGTGGCGCAGGCACTGTCACTGCCCTACGGAGAACTGACGAGCACATCGGCCGAATCGCCGCGACCTCCGAGCATGCCATCAGCTTCGACATGCAGGCAGTTCGGCTGCGTACCAACTTCTTCGCTCAACTGAACGGCGCCGAACTACTCGGATTGGCCGCCGTCCTGAGCGTCGGCTACTGGCTCGTGACCACGGGATCGGTGTCCATCGGGGCCGCTACCGCCGCCGCGCTCTACTTCCACAGTCTGTTCAGCCCCATCGCGGTATTTCTCTCCAACATCGACGAATTGCAGGATGCTGGTGCCAGCTTGGCTCGCCTGATCGGTGTCACCGCGATGCCCGGGCGTCCTTCGACCATTCCTGCCCCGGCTCGGTCCGAACCCATCGGCGTCGAGGTGGACCGGGTTTCTTACTCGTACAACAACTCCACCCCTGTCATCGATTCGATCTCGATCGCCATCGCACCGGGGGAACGAATCGCCGTCGTCGGAAGCAGCGGCGCCGGAAAGACCACACTCGCCAAACTGATTGCCGGCATCATTCCCGTCGGAGACGGGCGAATCACCGTCGACGGCATACCGATCGACGACCTCAGTGATGCCGAACTTCGGCACAAAATCGTCCTGGTCAGCCAGGAAGTTCACGTGTTCGTCGGGACGATCGCCGACGATCTCCGGTTGTGCGCACCCGATTCGGACGATGCGAAGATCGCCGAAGTCGTCGAAACGATGAAAGCTCAATGGATTCACGAGCTTCCGGAAGGGATCGAGACCCGAGTCGGCGCCGGCGGGTACCAATTGACTGCGGCTCAGGCACAGCACATAGCCCTCGTCCGACTGGCTCTGCTCGATCCACCCGTCGTCATCCTCGACGAGGCCACTGCCGAAGCCGGAACCACCGCAGCAGGTCTGCTCGATCAGGCGGCCGAGCTCGCGGTCAGCGCCAGGACTGCTGTGGTGATAGCGCACCGCCTGAGCCAAGCAGTCCGCGCCGATCGGATACTCGTCATGAGCGGTGGCCGCGTAGTCGAGAGCGGGACACATGACGAACTGATCGGCGCGGACGGTTCCTACGCTGCACTGTGGGAAGCCTGGTCGGTCCGGAGCTAGAACCCCGCCAGGCTCACCTGAAAGCCGTTACAACTCAGCTGCTACGACGCCTGCGGGCGATGTCCGCCAGGACAACTCCGGCGGCAACCGACGCGTTGAGCGACTCGACCGGACCGGCCATCGGAATCGAGAGGATCGCGTCGCAGTTCTCGCGGACGAGACGTGAAAGACCCTTGCCCTCGGAACCGACCACGATCACCACAGGACCGCTGCCGTCGAAATCGTCGAGAGTGGTGTCGCCGCCGGCGTCGAGACCGACGACCTGAACACCCTTCGACGCCCAGTCCTTGAGCGTGCGAGTGAGGTTGGTGGCCCGCGCAATCGGCAGACGAGCGGCAGCGCCGGCGCTGGTACGCCAAGCAACAGCACTCACGCTCGCGCTACGGCGCTCCGGAATCACGACGCCGTGTCCACCGAAAGCTGCGACCGAGCGCACAACGGCACCCAGGTTGCGGGGATCGGTGATGTTGTCCAGCGCGACGAGCAGCGGCGGCTCGGCGTGCTTACGTGCCTCGGACAGAAGATCGTCCGGATGCGCGTAGCGGTACGGCGGAACCTGCAGAGCGATGCCTTGGTGAAGACCGTTGGCGCTGAGGCGATCGAGATCCGAGCGCGGCACCTCGAGGATGGAGATACCGGCGTCGGCAGCCCGCTGAACAGATTCCTTCAACCGGTCGTCGCTCTCGGTACCGACAGCCACCCACAGCGCCGTCGCCGGAACACCCGCGCGCAGGCACTCCACCACCGGGTTGCGACCGAGCACGGTTTCGGGACCGTCGAGAACCTTGCGGCCCGGACCCGGACGGCCACCGCGGCCCTGGTTCTGCTTCTCGTCGGCCCGGGCGGCGCGCGCTGCACGCTTCGCCGCGGGGTGCTTGGTGCGTGCCTCGGCGGGAGGCGTAGCACCGCGGCCGGCGAGACCACGCTTGTGCTGGCCACCGGAACCGGCAACCTGGCCCTTCTTGGTGCCGCCCTTACGGACTGCGCCGCGCCTGCTCGAGTTTCCAGCCATTGTTACTGCCCTGCCTTAAGGGACCATTCGGGTCCGTCGGGAGTATCGGTTACTTCGATACCCGCCTTGATGAGGCGATCACGGACCTCGTCCGCCACCGCCCAGTTCTTTTCCGTACGTGCCTGCTGCCGACGATCGAGATCAGCCCGCACCAACACGTCCAAAGCTTCCATTGCCGTCTCGGTGTCGCCACCGGACTGCGTCCAATGCTCGTCGAGTGGGTCGACGCCCAGGATCGCGAGCATGGCCCGCACCTGGCCGGCAGCCACCCGAGCCGCGTCGAGATCACCGGCAGCAAGCGCGGAATTACCCTCGCTCGCCTTGCCGTGGATCTCGGCCAACGCGATCGGCACCGACAAGTCGTTGTCGAGAGCCGCCGCGAAACCTTCGGTCCACGTACCGAGTTCGACGCCACCTGCGCGCTTGTGTGTGCGCAGGACAAACGACTCGAGCCCCTGGTAGGACTTCGCACTTTCGTCCAATGCCTCGTCGGAGTACTCGAGGTTGGAACGGTAGTGCGCACTACCGAGGTAATACCGAAGTTCTTGCGGGCGAACCTTCTTGAGCACGTTCGGCACCGAGAGAACATTGCCCAACGACTTGGACATCTTCTCGCCACTCATCGTGACCCAGCCGTTGTGCAACCAGTACTGAGCGAAATCGTCGCCGGCGCACTTGGCCTGAGCGATTTCGTTCTCGTGGTGAGGGAAGACGAGATCGCGTCCACCGCAATGTATGTCGAATGCCGCGCCGAGGTAGAACTCCGCCATGGCCGAGCACTCGAGGTGCCAGCCCGGACGGCCGGGTCCCCACGGTGTCGGCCACGAGGGCTCACCGGGCTTGACGGCCTTCCAGAGAGTGAAGTCGCGGGGATCGCGCTTTCCCTCGGCGGCACTCTCGCCCTGATGGACGTCGTCGAGTTTGTGGCCGGACAGTGCGCCGTACTCGGGGTAGCTCTGTACGTCGAAGTAGACGTCACCGCCCGCCGCGTACGCGTGGCCGTTCTCGATCAGGCGTTCCATCATCTCGACCATCTGCGTCACGTGACCGGTGGCCCGCGGCTCGATGGACGGGGGAAGCACACCCAATTGGTCGTACGCCCACGTGAACGAACGCTCGAACGTCGTCGCCCACTCCCACCAAGGTCGGCCGGCGTCGGCGGCCTTGTTGAGGATCTTGTCGTCGATGTCCGTCACGTTGCGCACGAAGGCAACGTCGTTGCCGTGCGCCAACAGCCAGCGTCGCAGCACGTCGAAAGCGACGCCGCTGCGAACGTGTCCGATGTGAGGATCACCCTGAACTGTCGCCCCACACAGGTACACCGATGCATGTCCGGGGGCCAACGGGACAAAATCCCGAAGGGCCCGCGTACCGGTGTCGTATAGGCGCAGGGTCACGACCAGCGATCTTACCTGTCGTGTTCGGTTGTCATGACCAACGCGGTGGCCATGGCGGCGATCCCCTCGCCGCGACCGGTCAAGCCGAGGCCGTCCGTGGTGGTCGCGGACACCGAAACCGGGGCGCCGAGGATGTCCGAGAGCACCCTCTGCGCCTCGTCGCGTCGCGGCCCGATCTTCGGACGGTTACCGATGACCTGCACTGCTGCGTTGCCGACGGTGAACTGGTTCTCCTCGAGCAGTCGGCGAACCTCGGCCAACATTCGAGCGCCGCTCACGCCGTCCCACTCGGGCCTGCCGGTGCCGAAAACCGAACCGAGGTCTCCGAGGCCCGCCGCGGAGAGCAACGCGTCACAGAGCGCGTGGACGGCGACGTCGCCGTCCGAATGCCCTGAGCACCCGTCTGCTTCCTCGAACAGCAACCCCGCCATCCAGCAAGGTCGGCCCACCTCGATGGGGTGGACATCCGTGCCGAGACCGACGCGCATCTAATTTCCGTTCCGTGAGTCCGAACTCAACTCTGTCTCCTCTGTCTCCGAGATCAGGAGCGCCCGTGCAAGGACGAGGTCGAGCGGGGTGGTGATCTTGAAGGCGAGAGCGTCGCCGGGAATCGTCTGGACCGAAACACCGAGACGCTCGACCAGAGCGGCATCGTCGGTCGCGGCGACATCACCGACCTCGTACGCACTCCGCAGGACGTCGGTGGAGAAGCCCTGAGGAGTTTGAACCGCACGCAACTCCGATCGAAGAGGCGTACCGGTGACTGCGCCGAGTACGTCGACCGACTTGATCGTGTCGGTAACCGGAAGTACCGGAATGACCGCGGAGTTGCCGGCCTGGAGAGTTTCGACGACACGTGCGATCAGCGCCGGCGGCGTCAATGCCCGCGCGGCGTCGTGCACGAGTACAAAATCCGCGTCACCGGCAGCACTGAGGCCGGCTCGAACCGAATCGGTTCTTTCGGCGCCACCACCGACGACGTCGACGTCCGCTGCGAGACCGAGGTCGGCCACGACGGATTCGACCAGCTCAGGCGGCACAATGACAACAACGCGGTCGATCGCTCCGGATTTCCGGAGTCCATCGACCGCGCGTGCAAGCATGGTGCACCCACCGAGTTCGACGAATGCCTTGGGCAATTTCTCGCCCAAACGCACTCCCCGACCTGCAGCAGGTACCAGGGCTACTACTGCCACTGTCAGCTTTGTTGTATTACCGTCAGGACGCGGCCGCGAGGACCTCGTCGAGAATGGTCTCTGCCTTCTCGGTGTCAGTGCCCTCGGCGAGCGCGAGCTCTCCGACGAGAATCTGACGAGCCTTGGCGAGCATGCGCTTCTCACCAGCGGAAAGTCCACGGTCCTGCTCACGACGCCACAGGTCACGAACAACTTCCGCAACCTTGTTCACGTCACCTGAGGCAAGCTTCTCGAGATTTGCCTTGTATCGACGAGACCAGTTGGTGGGCTCTTCGGTGTGCGGTGCTCGCAGAACCTGGAAAACCTTGTCGAGGCCTTCTTGGCCGACCACGTCACGAACTCCGACGTACTCTGCGTTGTCTGCAGGAACCCGAACTGTGAGATCGCCTTGAGCGACCTTCAGAACCAGGTACTCCTTCTGCTCACCCTTGATGGTGCGGGTTTCGATAGCTTCGATCAGCGCCGCACCGTGATGGGGGTATACGACGGTGTCTCCGACCTTGAAAATCATGTGTCCCGTGCCCCTTTCGATTCCACTAGTTTAACACGTGAAAGAACCGACCACTCATCAACTGTGCAGGTCAGGGGCATCCTTGCTCGAGCGTAGGGGTTGACAGGGCTTGTTGTACGTGCATTCAACTGGTCTGGAGCACCCCTGTGTAACCGACTGAAAGCCCACGCAGACAACCGTTGTGGCGACCCGACGGCCAGCCTGCGGGACCTTATCTACTACTCTGCCTAGTGGAGTGCGAACCTGACGCCGTGGAGGACAAATCGTGACTGCTATCCGTAAGCCGACTCGTCGAGTCGCTACCGCCATTGCACTGGCTGCAGGCGCAGCCATCGCGCTGTCCGCTTGCGGTTCCGGACAGGTGAGCCAGACCGCCGTCCAGCAGGCCGCCGTGAACGGCAACAGCGCCAACCTCGGTGAGATCGCACTGCGCAACGTGCACATCGCTTACCCCTCGTCCGAGGAATACAGCATCGAGCCGGGCGGCAACGCCGTGCTCGCATTCACCGTCGTGAACGACAGCGCCGAGACCACGGACAAGCTCGTCAGCATCACCACCGATTACGCAGCGCGCGTCATCGCAGGTGAAGAGGTCGGCGGCTTGACGATCAAGCCGCAGACGTCACTGCAGGCCGGTCAGTTGCCCGCCGGCGAGGGCGCCGCAACCGAGGCCGAGACCCAGATCAAGAACAACGAAGAGAACGACGACGCACCCGCTGCGCTCACTCTCGTCGTTCTGCAGGACATCAAGGCAGGCGTTCGCCCGGGCTTGACCGTCCCGATCACGTTCAAGTTCGAGAAGGCCGGTTCGGTCACCGTCGACGTGCCTGTCGATGCCGGCCCGCAGCTCGAGCGCAACGAGTCGGACAAGTCGCCCGACGTTGCAGAAGCTGGGCACTGAGCCCCGAAACACCAAGGCGCACACTGCGCCTCGCAGAACAATTTCAGCATCGCACTGGAGGCGGGGTCCATGTCGGACCCCGCCTCTAGTCTGTCCCGGTGGCCAAAGTGAAATCGAACTACCGATGCTCCGAATGCCAGTCGGTAGTGCCCAAGTGGGTCGGTAGATGTCCGGACTGCGACTCGTGGGGCTCGATGACCGAGGTCGCCGTCGTCGCACCCGTCGCCAGTCGCGCCGGCGCTTCACTCGCGAAAGCGGGGTCAAGCGCCGTACTACCAACGACGCCGGCCACCCCGTTGACACAGATCGACAGCACCTCGACGCAGGCCAAGCCCACCGGAATCGGTGAGCTCGACCGCGTGCTCGGCGGTGGTGTCGTTCCGGGTTCCGTAGTTCTGCTCGCGGGAGAGCCCGGTGTCGGAAAATCGACGCTACTTCTCGAGGTCGTCTACCGCTGGGCGATGCGCAGTGCCGAAGATCGAGCGTTGTACGTCACGGGCGAGGAGTCTGCCGGTCAGGTTCGACTACGAGCAGATCGCACCAACTCGGTCCACGAGCGGATGTACCTGGCAGCAGAATCCGATCTCGCGACAATTCTCGGCCACGTCGAGCAGGTCAAGCCGACCCTGGTCATCGTCGACTCGGTGCAGACAATGCTTGCTGCCGACGTCGACGGCGTCGTCGGCGGCGTGACCCAGGTCAAGGCCGTCACCAGCGCCCTGACCTCCTTGGCCAAGGCAAGTGGCATCCCGGTGCTTCTGATCGGCCACGTCACCAAGGACGGCGCCGTCGCCGGCCCTCGCTCGCTCGAACATCTCGTGGACGTGGTCCTGCACTTCGAAGGTGACAAGCACTCCACCCTGCGCATGGTCCGTGGCGTAAAGAACAGGTTCGGCGCAGCCGACGAAGTGGGATGCTTCGAGCTGAGCGAGCAGGGCATCAACGAGATCAGCGATCCGTCCGGGCTTTTCCTGCATCACCGTGAAGAAGCCGTGGAAGGCACTGCCGTCACCGTGATGATGGACGGCAAGCGTCCTCTGCTCGGTGAAGTTCAGGCCCTCGTCGCCACCACACCCCTGCCGACACCTCGCCGAGCCGTCAGCGGGCTCGACACTGCTCGTGTGGCCATGGTTCTGGCCGTGTTGGAGCGCCGCGTCGGAGTGTCGATCTCGAAGGCCGACGTCTACGCCGCGACCGTCGGCGGTATGCGGATGACCGAGCCGGGTGCCGATCTGGCTCTCGCCATTGCAGTCGCTTCCGCCGTGAAAGCCAAACCCGTCCCCAAGGGGCTCGTCATCCTCGGCGAGGTCGGACTCGCCGGAGAGGTTCGACGAGTTGCCGGCGTGAACCGACGGCTGATCGAAGCTGCCCGATTGGGATTCACCAGCGCCATCGTGCCGGTCGATTCCGGCCCGAACATTCCCGGCATGCGCGTCAACGAAGTGGCGAATCTGGCCGAGGCGCTGGCCTACGCCGGATTGATGGGCGGCAAACAAGCCCCGTCTCGCCCCAAGCTCACACCGGTGAAGTGATCGGCGTGCGGCCGACTACCTCGTCAGACCGACGAGGTGCCGAACGGGGAAGTCGGTTCGCCGTCCACGAACTCCTTGGTCTTGGCGAAGTGTTCCGAGGTGATGGTCAGGAACAGTCCCCGGGATGTTCCCACCACCGTGTCCGGATCCGCTGTCGGACCTTCGACGATCACCGCTTCTGCACTGGTGTAGACCTTGCGGCGCAAAACGCCGTCGATGCGGGCCCGGAATTCGAGCACCGATCCCAACGGGATCGGTCGGGCGAAGTCGATCTCGAGGTGCCCGGTCACCACCGGCGAGCCGAGAGCCATGCATGCCATACCTTGAGCCTCGTCGAATGCCGTCGACAGAATGCCGCCGTGAATGACTCCCGGACCGCCCTGATACTTCTTAGCGACCTCCAGACGGCCGGTCACTTCCAGCCCGTCACCGGCCCTGAAACTCATCGCCATTCCCGCAGGCTGGTCGTCGCCGCAGCCGAAGCATTTCGACCAGTGCTGAGGCAGCTTCTCGCCGGCGGCCGGAAAGAATTCGGTCGGCTCCGGGAGGGTCAGGTCGTCAGGCAGGGTCCAGGTACTACTCATGGATAGGTAATCTAAACGGGGATCAGTCCGGCACAGGCATCGGACCCGACCGAAGTGACATCGACCTCAGCAGGGAGTTTCTCAATGATCAGTGCGATGGCGGACACACAGTCGTCGTCGGCATTGCGAGAGACCATCGCCAGATTGGCGCCGGGTACCGCGTTGCGAGACGGGCTCGAGCGCATTCTTCGCGGTCGTACCGGCGCGCTGATCGTCCTCGGATACGACGAAGAGATGGAAGCGCTGTGTGACGGCGGATTCAATCTCGACGTGGAGTTCGCCCCGACCCGATTGCGCGAGCTGTCGAAGATGGACGGCGCGGTTGTCCTCTCGACGGACGGCACACGCATCGTGCGCGCCAACGTCCAACTCGTTCCCGATCACAAGATTCCCACCGTCGAATCCGGCACCAGGCACCGTGCCGCCGAGCGCACGGCGATTCAAACCGGCTATCCCGTGGTGTCGGTCAGTCAGTCGATGTCGATCGTCAGTGTGTACGTCGGCGGTATCCGACACGTCATCGACGGCTCGGCCACCATACTTTCGCGCGCCAACCAGGCCGTCGCGACGCTCGAACGATACAAAGCGCGCCTCGACGAAGTGACACGGCAACTGTCGGTCGTCGAAATCGAGGATTTTGTGACCCTGCGCGACGCGTTGACCGTCGTACAGCGACTCGAAATGGTTCGCCGTGTGTCAATCGAGATCGAGCAGGACGTCCTCGAGCTCGGCACCGACGGTCGCCAGCTGGCACTGCAACTCGAAGAACTGGTCGGCGACAACGACATTGCACGTCAACTGATCGTTCGGGATTACCTTGCCGCCCCCGAACCCATCGGTACCGCGGCGATGGACAACGTCCTCGTCGCACTCGATCGCGTCACCGACGCCGACCTACTCGATCTCACGACGCTTGCGCGTGTTCTCGGTTATCCGGGCACTATCGAAGCCCTCGATACTCCGATGACTCCTCGCGGATATCGCGTACTGATGCGTGTGCCTCGATTGCAGTTCCATCAGATCCACCGCTTGGTCGGATCGTTCGGCACTCTCCAGTCGCTGCTGGCCGCTACGGCTGCCGATCTGCAGTCGGTCGAGGGCATCGGCGGGCTGTGGGCCCGTCACATCCGTGAGGGACTGTCCCGGCTCGCCGAGACGTCGATCACCGGATCCTTCAACTAGGCCAACCCGTTCGCCGCTTGCTCGCTCTCACGCGATGTTGAACGGCTCCGGGGAGCTTCGCAATGCGCCGAGCTGACCGACAACCGTGTAGGCGCCTGCGCCCACCGGATTGCGCTCGGGGTTCTGCGCGGTCGCGCACTCGGGGTTCGAGGTCGTGGCCGACCAGGCGACCTTGAACGCGGCTTGCTCACCCGGAGCGAGGTTGCGCACGTCGGCAGCGGGCTGCGGGTAGCAGTCGACGTTGGACCACAGACGGGTCTTGCCGTCGATGCTGTAGACGAGCACCTGCTGAAGGCCGCCCGCCAGATCTCGATCACAGGGTGCCGAACCGATATTGGTGATGACGATCGTGAACGACGGCTCTTCGCCGGGAGCGAAGGTCGCCTTGTCAGCGGTTGCCTTGACTGCCAGCGACGAGTCGGCGCACTGACCGGCCGGAACCGGGGCGCCGGTGGTCGACGAAGACGACGCCGATGTCGATGATCCCGAAGCTTGCGTGCCCGAGCCGCCCGATCCACCGGCAGCGCCCCCACCCGAACCACCGTCACCCGACGGCGCGTTGGATCCGGAAGGGTTGGGAGTGAACGAGACGTCTGTTGTCAGCGAGGAACTCGCAGCGGCCGAATCGGCCTCCGGGGTATCACTTCCACCGCCGAACAGGGCAGACGCCGCCCAGATGATCAACGCCAGTGCAATGACGGCGGCACCAATGGCCAGCGCCCGGCGACGCCAGTAGATCTCGGGGGGCAGTGGTCCATTAGGTTCCAACACGGACTCAACGGTAGTTGGCGCAGGGTCCACTAACCGTCAGCTGAGGCGGCGTGTCGGTACCCATTGTCTGCTGCCAGGTACCACTGCCCCGGAAGATCTAACCTTCGACGGTCTCGACGCTCTCGCCGATGTCGCCGACTGCGCCCTGAACTCGCATGTGACCGTCGGACAACGTGTACGTGACGCCGACGATCGCGCACGCACCCTTGTCCACCTTGTCGGCGATGATCCGGGACCTCTGCATAATCAGAGAGCCGGTCTCCACGACGTGACGGCCTTCGAGTTCGTCGACGGTGGACAAGCCTTCGTTGCGGCCCATCAGGATGGACGGGGCAACACGCTCGACCACACTGCGGATGAATCCATCGGGAACTGCGCCCTTGTCCAGGGCGTCGAGCGTTGCCTTCACAGCACCGCAACCGTCGTGCCCGAGGACGACGATGAGCGGCACGTTGAGCACGTGAACGGCGTACTCGATCGAACCGAGAACCGAATCGTCGAGTACATGACCGGCCGTACGCACGACGAACATGTCGCCGAGGCCCTGGTCGAAGATGATCTCTGCGGCTACGCGCGAATCACCGCAACCGAACAGAACCGCTGTGGGGTGCTGCCCGTCGACGAGTTTCGCGCGGTCGGCGATTCCCTGGCTGGGATGGATGGATGCGTCGTTGACAAATCGCTCGTTGCCTTCGCGAAGAGACTTCCAAGCGGAAATGGGGCTTGATCGTGGCATTCACTCATTGTGCACCCGCCGCATTTCGGGCTCTCGCCGGGAAGGTTGCGTAGACGCAAACGAAAGATCCGCGTCGGCTTTCACACCTTGTGATGAAGCACCCGAATTGGAACTTACTTCAGAGTCAGTTTCCTGATACCGTCTCCCAACGTGACCTGGAGCACTTCGAGCATCCGAGTGTGATCGAAGAAACCCGACCAGCACGATTCGGCCGGAAAGGGGGATGGCGTGAGCACCGAAGTTGAAACAACCGGAGACAACCCCGAAGTTGGAACAAGCGGGGACGCAACACCTGCCTCCCCGGCCAAGACGAATATGTTCTCGAACCTGCTGTCCGAGATCGGACTGCTGTTCACCTTCACCGTGCGTGTGTGCGTTGCCGCGGTCACGACCCTGCGACGCCGGCGCCTCGCCTGGCGTGAAGCGCTCGACCAGATGTGGTTTCTCGCCCACGTCACCTCGGTCGCGTCTGCTCTGGTGATGATTCCCCTTGGTGTGGGAGTAGCACTGCAGATCGGTGCGCTGGCAGATCAAATCGGCGCGGGTGCGTACAGCGGTGCCGTCGTCGCGTTCCTCATCATCGGACAGGCCGGACCGCTGGTGTGCGCCCTGATCATCGCCGGCGTCGGCGGTTCCGCGATCTGCGCAGACTTGGGAGCGCGAACGATCCGTGAAGAAATCGACGCACTCGAAGTGCTGGGCCTACCCGTGCTCGAACGCCTGGTCGTGCCCCGGATGATCGCGATCGCGATCGTCTGCCTCCTACTGAATTCGATAGTTCTCGTAATCGGTTTGGGCGCAAGCCTCTTCGTTCACGTCCTGATACTCGACGGCAACGCACAGAGCTTCCTACGCAATCTCGTTCAATTCAGTCAACCCAGCGACTTCGTCGTCTCCGGCATCAAAGCCGTTGCCTTTGCTCTCATCTCGGGAATCGTGGCCTGCTACAAGGGCTTGACCGTCAAGCGTGGAGCCCAAGGCGTCGGCGATGCCGTCAACGAGACCGTGGTGCTCTCGTTTGTCCTCGTATTCGTCGCCAATCTCGCGATCACCCAGTTCTACCCGCTGTTCGTCTCGGTGAAAGGTGCCTATTGATGCACCTTCCCATCGCAATTCGTGCCAAGCGGGTCAGTTCGCGAACCGTCGACGGGTTGAGTCGACTCGGCGATCAGTTCACCTTCCACGCGCGCGTGATCACCTCGATTCCGGCAACCCTGCAGCGATACTGGCGTGAAGTGGCCCGTCTGGTCGCGCAGGTGGCATTCGGTTCGGGCACCCTCCTCGCCGGCGGCGGCAGCGTCGTCGTCATCTTCGCGATCTCGTTCTTCGCCGGTTCCCAGATCGGACTCGAGGGCTACCGCGGGCTCAACCTCGTCGGCCTCGCTCCACTGTCGGGGGTGATGTCCGCCATCGCGAACACTCGCGAGGTCGCACCGCTCGTCGCCGCAATCACCTTGGCAGCCAAAGTCGGAACCGGATTCACCGCGCAACTCGGCGCCATGAGGATCTCCGAGGAAATCGACGCACTCGAGGTCATGGCGATTCCCTCACTGCGGTATCTGGTCACCACCCGAATGATCGCGGCACTGATCGCGGTGGTCCCGCTGTACCTCGTCGGCCTGTTTGCCTCGTACATGGCAACGGCGCTTGCGGTGATCCGGGTCAAGGGACAGTCCGAGGGAACGTACGGGTACTACTTCAGTCTTTTCCTCTCCCCCAACGACATCTGGCTGTCACTGATAAAAGTCATGGTGTTCGCGGTCGTGGTGACCCTCGTGCACTGCTACTACGGTTACACCGCCACAGGTGGCCCCGAAGGCGTCGGACGAGCCGCCGGGCGAGCCTTACGCACCAGCATCGTCTTCCTTGCTTTCACCGACGTCGCGATGACCATTGCGCTGTGGGGACTCAAACCTCAAGTACCCGGGTTGACCGGATGATCGTCACGAATACCAGTCGAATCACGCTGGCACTGCGGGGTTTACTTGCCGTTGTCTTGCTGATCATCGCCTATGTCTTCCTGTTCAGCAGGGGAACGGACACCTTCGGTTCCACACCTCAGGTCAGCGCTGTCGTCCCCGCCGCCGCCGGTGCGCTACGCGTCGGATCGTCTGTTCAGTACCGCGGCGTCGTAGTCGGAACGGTAGCCGACATCGAGCCGGGCACCACCGCGTCCACCGTCTCACTCGCAATCGACGAGGGTGCGTTCGAGGACATACCGTCGACGAGTCAGGTGAGGCTGATGCCCCGCAACATCTTCGGCGACTTCTTCGTAGACCTGATTCAACCCGCCGGACTCTCCCGTGGCCCTGCTCTCGCGCCGGGTACGGAGTTGGTATCGGATCAGTCCGAGGTCGCGGTCCAGCTCTACCAATCGATCTCGCGGATCTACTCGCTCGTTTCTTCCCTCGACCCCGCCGACATCAACGTCGCGCTCACGGCAGTCTCGGACGCGATGAGCGGCAAGGGAAACCAGATCGGTGAATCTCTCGATTCGGTTCACCACGCGTTGGTCGGTGCGCAGCCCGTCATCGACGGGCTCGGTGACGACCTCGACGACATAGCCACCCTCGCCGACAGTCTCTCGTCGAGTGCGCCGGACATGCTCGCCGCATTCGAGAACTCCATCACCACATCCAAAACCGTCGTCGAGAAATCCGTCGGATTGGCGGCGCTTCTGCGAGCCGGTACCAGCACGGGTTCTGCTGCCGCGACTGTGATCGGTGACAATCGTGACCGCATGATCACCGTGATCGGCGACGCCGATTCCCTCACCGGCGCAATCACTTCACGACCCGACCACATCACAACCTTCTACACCGGCCTGCGCAATCTCACGATCAAGCTTCCGCCGGCGTTGGCACACGGGCCATGGCTGAGCACCGACCTGCGACTGTCCGTCACAGATCTGTATCCGTACGGCAAAACCGACTGCCCACAATACGACGCGGCCCGCGGCCCCAACTGCCCTGCCGCCGCTGCCGCGTTGGGTGGAACCGTCGGACCGGTCGGCAGTCCCGTCGAACAGTCGCTGATCGCAGCTCTCACCCAGGGAGGTACAGCGTTGGACACCTTGGTGGCCGGACCGGTACTTCGTGGCACGACGGTGGTGGGCGAATGAGCGTGAAGAAGTCTCTGATCAGATTCGGAGTGTTTGCCGCACTGTCGATTCTCGCCACCGTGATCGTGGTGAGCACCCTGATCAACCCCGTCTCCGGGCCGAGTTCGCAGTACCAGGCCGTCTTCGTCAATGCCTCCGGTCTGGTCACGGGCAGTGACGTACAGATCGCCGGGGTCCGAGTCGGGCGCGTCGAGAGCGTCGAGTTGGTGAACAATCAAGCCGTCGTCGGTTTCGAACTCGAATCCACACAACGCATTCCGACCGACGGTCGAGCAGTGGTGAGGTATGCGGATCTGTTGGGGGCACGAACGATTTCGATCGAATCAGACCCACACGAACGAGCAACCGGCAACTACCTCTCCCCCGGGGCCACCATTCCGGTGGAACGGACTCAGCCGGCGATCGACCTCACCGACATCCTCGGCGGCTTCCGTCCACTGTTCGACGCACTCGACCCCGCAGAAGTCAACGAGCTTTCCGGACACGTCGTGCAGGTATTCCAAGGACAAGGTTCCACCATCGAAAGCCTGCTCGAGCGCACCGTTGCCGTCACCGAGAACTTGACGTCCCGCGACGCGATCCTGGACCAGTTACTGACCAACCTCGACCGGGTACTGACCGTCACCACGACGAATCGACC
This sequence comes from Rhodococcus sp. NPDC056506, assembly GCF_042794945.1. NCBI lineage: Bacteria > Bacillati > Actinomycetota > Actinomycetes > Mycobacteriales > Nocardiaceae > Rhodococcus > Rhodococcus sp. NPDC056506. The sequence continues at coordinate 178,754 of NZ_JBHTSW010000005.1, forward strand.
CAACTTCGTCGAGATGATCAACACCCTCGACACACTGGTCGGTGGTTTGGCACAGGACCGCCAACAGATCTCGGCCGCAGTGGATTCCGCGGGTGCCCTGACCTCTTCCCTTCAGGACTTGGTCACGCGGGTCGAGCCTGACTTGGCAGGCACACTGACCTCCATCGATCAGTCGGCCCGCGCCGTCGTCGACAATCGCGACTCGCTCGCGACAGGTATCACCGCCTTCGATCAACTGTTCACCCAGTTGGGAATCGCAATGAGCTACGGCAGTTGGGCGAACATCTACATCTGCAACTTTCGACTCAGTGCACTAGGTCAATCGGTGGCGCTGGGTGGTCCCGAGCGCTCGGCGGTGTGCCGATGAACTGGCTCACCGTCAAGAACCCGGTCCGCAACGGAATCATCTGCATTCTCGTCGGAGTCGGAGTCGTTCTGGCCGCACTTGTCGTCCCTCAACTGATTTTGAAGGTCATGACCAACGAGTACCACGCCGTATTTGCCAACGCCACCGGGTTGACGCGAGACGATCCGGTCAACGTCGCAGGAGTTCCGAGCGGGGTAGTCACGTCGTTGGCGGTCAGCGGCAACTCCGTTGACGTCACCTTCCGACTCGACGACGGCGTCACTCTCGGCGAAGACTCGCGTGCGGACATCAAGATCTCGACTCTGCTCGGCCGACGCTCGCTCGATATCACTCCGAACGGATCGCGCTCGTTGCCCGCAGGTTCGACCATCCCCATCACGAACACCAGTGTTCCGTTCACTCTCGACGACCTCGGACGCAGCGCACAATCCACGTCGGAAAACCTTGACCTGCAACAACTGCGAAACATGCTGACCGTGGTATCCGACAACTCACCGAACGATCCCGAACTCATCCGCCGCTCACTCGAGGGCATCGACGCACTCTCCGGGGTCGTCAACGACAACGACAATGCACTGCGCTCCCTTCTCACCGGGGCGCAGCAGACCACGACAACCCTGATCGAGCAGAAGGACACTCTGCAAACCCTTCTGGGAAATGCAGATCTGGTGATGGCCACGATCGCCGACCGGCGGGACGTGTTGAACGCCCTTGTACAAGACCTGAATCAGTTGAGTACCACCATTGCCCAGTTCCTCGGTGACAACCAGGCTCTGGTCGACTCGGTCATGGGAGACATCCACGAGGTGACGGGGGTTCTGTCCGAGAACGAACAATCGCTGACCACACTGCTCGACAACTTCGCGCCCAGCGTCCGCTACGTCACCAACGCAACCGGCAACGGCAACTGGCTCGATCTCAACTCACCCTCCACGCTCATCCCGGACAACTGGTTGTGCGTCGTAGGGCTTGTTCAGGGGTGCCGATGACCACGACCGTCAAGAAACTTGCTGCTCTGGCCGCAATAGCGATCTGCGCGATCGGCGCGATCTTGTTCATCACGCGTGACGAGCACCGGCTCACTCTCACTGCCGAATTCACTTCCACCGATGCCATCTTCACCGGCAACACGGTGACAATTCTGGGAGTTCCCAGCGGGAGAGTCGAGAGCGTCACACCGGACGGGCCCCGGGTACGGGTGACACTGAGCCTGCCACCGGGAACACGCGTGCCAGCCGACGCGCAGGCCTGGGTCCTCTCTCCTTCGGTCATCAGTGACCGCACGATCGAACTCGGCCCCGGCTACGAAGACGGTGAGTTCCTCACCAACGGCGCGGTGATCCCTCTCGAACGCACTCACTCTCCTCTGACGTGGGACCAGCTCACTGCTTCGGTGAACGAACTGACGGTCGCGCTCGGCCCTGGCGCCGACGGCGGTGGGATCGGTGACCTCATCGGAGAAGGCGCCCACGCGGTGGACGGCAACGGACAAGCATTTCACGATGCCGTGCAGTCCATCTCACAGGCAAGTTCGGTGCTGGCGGGTGCAAGTCCTGACATCTCCGAGCTGGTGAAGAACCTGAACACCCTCGTGCAGTTGATCGCCGACAACCAGCCCCAGGTCGATTCGCTGTCGAACTCGGTGACACTGACCGCCCGCACGTTCAGCGAACAACGCGAAGACATCAGCGGGGCGCTCGATTCCCTGACCACGTTGCTCGGACAGGTCTCGGCGCTACTCGCCGAACACGGCGAGAGGGTCACCGCCGACCTCGGTGCGCTCGCACAGTTGACCGGAGCAGTGGCGACCAAGCAGGACCAACTGCGCGAGATCATCGAAACGGCACCAACGGGATTCGAGAACGTCGCCAACCTCGTCACCGAAGACGGCAGAGCACGCGGCCGCTTGGACATCGCCACCGACCTCTCACAGTTCGACACGACACGAGCACTGTGCGAGAAGATGCCGATTCCACTGTGCACCGGGCCGGGAATCGTCAATCCCATCGAATTCCCTTCCGCAGGCAGTTCCGAGCTGGCACGCATCCTGGGTGGAGGCAACTGATGGCGTCGAACAGGTCCGTGGCGAGCATTGTTGTGGCACTTGCCTTCGCAGCGCCCTTGACCGGCTGCAGTCTCAACTTCCAGCATCTCCCCCTCGGTCGCGGCCTGCCGGGACAGTCGTACCCGTTGAACATGGAGTTCGACGACGCGTCGCTACTGCCCGTCGGCGGCGAGGTACGGATCGGGCAGGCTGTCGTCGGCAAAGTCACCTCGATGAGCGCGGAAACCTTTGCCGCCGTGGTCCATACCGACATCGAGTCCGACATCGAACTACCCATCGGCACCCGCGCCCGTATCGAGCTGTCAACCCCGATCGGCGATGCATTCGTCAACCTCGAAGTTCCGGCCGATGCGACCGGCCCCGTCCTCGAACCAGGTTCCACCATCAAACGATCGGAGACCGTGCGCGGGCCCGACGTCGCACAACTACTCGGCGCCGTCGGAACTCTGTTGAACGGCAGCGGGTTGGCGCAGGTCAAGAACATCGTCAGCGAGGCTGATCAGATTCTCGACGGCAGGGACGAGACGATCCGCGATCTGCTTGCGCGCCTTGATGCTTTTCTCGGAACACTCGAAAACCGAAAAGAATCGATCAACTCGGCCCTGGACTCACTGAATCGGCTCAGCGCCTTGATCGGTGACGAGAGCGCCACCATCAACGAAGGGTTGCGCGCACTCACGCCGGCCTTGGGTGTTGTCTCCGACCAACGACAACCACTGCTGGATCTTCTCGATGAGACCGACAGGCTCAGTACCGCAACCAATTCCGTACTCGATCAGTCGGCCGACCAGATTTCCGACATCACCGATCGACTCTCACCCATCCTCGACCAGTTCTCGGCGATGGGCCCGACACTGGGTGAGACGATGACCAACCTGGACAACGCGAGAGTGCTCCTCGAACGCGCCAGCCCAGGTGACTACGTGAACATCGACCTCGACGTCGATCTCGAGGGAACCGTGACCGGAGTGCTCAACGAGATCATTCCCGGTGCCGCACCGCCACTGCCACCTCTGCCGGCCTCCGACCGGGAGCTGCCGATCACGACACCCCTGCAAGGAGGCGCGCGATGAAGAACCGAACCGTCTATTTCGAGATCGTGGCCTTCCTCCTCATCGCGGTGATCAGCACGACGTACGTACTCCGGCAAGTAGGTGCCGGAGATCCGTTCACCGGAACCTTCTCGGTCACCGTCGAATTGGAGAACGCGGCCGGAATCGCACCAGGTTCGGAGGTGGCATACCGCGGAGTCACCGTCGGCGACGTCGAGTCGGTGCAGGTGGACTCCGCCCGGGACCTCGTCGTGATGACGTTGAGCATCGCCGCCGACCAACAGATCCCCAACGATTCGCATGCGGCCATCAGCCAGGACACCGCAGTTCCGGTACTGAAAGTTCAGTTGTCCTCGCGGACCGACGGCGGCCCCTACCTCGCCGAAGGTTCGGTGGTTCCGACTGAGCGCACGTCGATCCCGGTCGCGTTGGGAACCGTCATCGCGAATTTCAACGCTGCTGCCGACACCGTCGATCCGGCAGACCTGCGGACCCTCTCGCACGAACTCGGTGAGGGATTGAACGGATCGGGTCCGGATCTACAGGCTCTTGTCGACAACTTCGACGTACTCGCGCGCACTGTCCGAGCCGATCAACCGCAAGTCAACACACTCGTACAGAATTCGCGTTCACTCTTTGCCGCGAACGAAGACAACGTCGATGCTCTTCCCGAAGTTGCACTCACACTTCGCCAATTGACAGATCAGGTACGAAACTCCGACCCGCAACTGCGCACACTCCTCGATCGAAGCCCGAGCGTTCTCGACAATCAGATACTCCCTCTCATCGAGCAGAGCCGTGAACCGTTCAGTCTGCTGTTGGCCAATTCCCTCGTCTCCACGCAGATCGTCACAGCACGGATGCCTGCCGTCGACGCCTTGTTGGTGGTGGTCCCGAAAGGTTTCGAGAAGTTCGGAAGCATCGTCAAAGACGGACGCGCACAACTTGATCTGATCACAGCACTCGGTCCGGTCTGCCTCTACGACACACCCCGGCGATCGGTACAGGACACCTCACCGACCACAATCGACAAGAACCAACACTGCACGGACCAGTCGGGCCGCATCCAGAACCGAGGTTCGCAGAACATCCCCACCGCAACCGGAGCAAACACTGGAACGATCGACGGGGTCGCGCAATACGATCCTGCCGTCGGCACGGTCGCTACCGGCGACGGAACATCGATTCGCCTGGGCCTCAACGGTGGTCAGAACACCGTTCTCGGTGACAACTCGTTTGCCGCACTACTAGTTCAAGGAACGCAATGACCGAGACAGCTGAACCCCAGACACCCGAGCCCCCGACACCCGCAATCGTCGACAAGCCCAAGCGGCTTCGCAAGCAGACCGTAGTGATCATTGCCGGCGTCCTGGTCGTCGTCGCTGCGCTCGGATGGGGTGCATTCGCGACCTGGCAGAAATCCGTCGACGACGACGCCCGCACCAGCGCACTCGAGAGCGGACGGCAATTCGCCACCGACCTCGCGACATACAACTTCGAGAACCTCGATCAGAATCTCTCCGTGGTGCGCGACAACTCCGTCGGTGAGTTCGCCGGCCAGTACGCCCAAGTGGCAGCCAACCTGCAGAACATGATCGTGCAGTATCAGGCGACCTCGTCAGCGCAGATCATCTCAGCCGGGCTGGCGAGCAGTGACCGCGACAACGCCGAAGTTCTCGTTTTCCTCGATCAAACGATCACCAATACCAACTCCCCCGATCCGAGGATCGACCGCAACCGCATGCAACTCTCACTGGTCCGTGAAGACGGCGAGTGGAAACTGAGCAACGTGCAATTGTTGTGACCGGGAGGTCTGCCATCAGCAAGCGGCCGTATCGGAACGCAGCAGTATCGGAACGCAGCCGTGTCGGCGCCTGCCGATAAAGTGGCCTCCACAAGTCGACGTGTCCTTCGTCGGCCGGGAGCGCAGGTTCGAGGAGTGTGTCGGTAGCGGTGGCAGTGGAATCTTCGGTGCTGCTGAAGTGGTACTCCGATACGGCCCGTGACCTGCCGTGGCGACGTGAGGGCGTCAGTGCCTGGCAGATCCTGATGAGCGAGATCATGCTCCAGCAGACGCCAGTGGTGCGTGTTGCGCCCATCTGGGAAGAGTGGGTGGAGCGCTGGCCGGTTCCGTCGGCGATGGCAGCGTCCAGTCAGGCAGAAGTGCTTCGCGCGTGGGGCAAACTCGGTTACCCTCGACGTGCGCTGCGCCTCCACGAATGCGCCGGCGTCCTGGCCACCGAGCACGGTGACGTGGTGCCGCAAGACGTCGACATCCTGCTCTCACTGCCGGGAATCGGTTCGTACACTGCCCGCGCCGTAGCGTGCTTCGCGTACGGACAGCGAGTACCGGTGGTGGACACCAACGTACGACGCGTAGTTGCGCGGGCGGTCCATGGCAATGCGGAACCTGGCAATCCATCCAACACGCGCGACCTCGCCGACGTCGCGGCACTACTGCCGAGGACGCGAGAGCGCGCCGCCACCTACAGCGCAGCTCTCATGGAACTCGGCGCACTGATCTGCACGGCGCGGACACCGAACTGCGAGAACTGTCCGTTGCCGAATTGCGCCTGGGTCGCGTCGGGCAAGCCGGCACACACCGGACCGCCCAAGAAAGTGCAGAAGTTCGCCGGCACCGATCGCCAGGTACGGGGGAAACTGATGGCCGTTCTGCGTGAAAGTCACCGTCCGGTCGAACGTGCGCAACTGGACATCGTCTGGCCGACTGATCCTGGTCAACGTGACCGCGCGTTGCATTCCCTGCTGGTCGACGGACTGGTCGAGCAGACCGACGACGGCCTGTTTGCGCTGGCGGGAGAGGGTACGGCTTAACCGACTCGCATCGGGTCGCATGCTGCTGCGGGTTCGGCGGTCTGGGGTGGTGCGACTTCAGGATCCGAACGTCGAAGTGCAGCGGGAACGACGGGTACAACCGGGTCGCAGGGCGGAAGGGTCACAATCGGTAGTGCAGCGCCTGGCGGTGGCCCGCTGGTCGAGGTCGCAGGCTCGGCGCCGACGTTCGGGCTGTCAGTGGACACCGCGTGCGACCCGTCTGGAGAGAGGGCGATCAGCAATCCCGTCAGCATGAGCAGAAGCGGCAACACTATTGCCGCTGCCCACCGGATCCTGTTGACGGGCTGAACAGCCACGCCAGGCCGAACTTCATTTCCCCTCGTGGCCGCTACCAGCGCAGCGCCGATCGCCAGTTGTGCGCGCTCGCTCAGAAACAGGAAGCCGAGCCCGGCCAGTTCGGCGGCTTCGGCGCAGGGCTGCCTGGCCTCTTCCTTCACCAGCATCGCGACGAGCATCTTCGGAGCTGGGTCTTGTTCGGCGACGAGCAGATCCAAAGTCGCAGCAAATGTCGAGCTGTCTGCAAGCAACTCGGCGGTGGCGTAGCGGTGAGCCGAGTCCACGACGCCGGCACTCGGATCAATGGCCGCGATCACAATCTCGCTGCCGTCCGGCCAGAATGCGAGGATCGGCGAAACACCGTTCAGCGCGTCCACAGTCCGCAGGTAGGCAAGGCGGGCGTCCAGACCGTTGACCAACTCGACGTTCTCGAAAGCACTGGAAGACAACACATCTGGGACAAGTTTGCGCACGTCCGCACGCTCGCACATCACTCCGACGACGGTGGGGCGCAGATTCGAGCGCAAAGCTCGGCTGGTGGCGACCTCCGCAGCGGAGGCGAGCGCGTGTGCCGACGTCTGCGCAGAGGGAAGAGTCCCGTCTACACCCCACGGGTGACGGAACTCGTCGATCGAACCAAGTAGCGGCGTGTCGGCATCTACGAGAGCTGTTGAAATGGAACTGTTTTCGAATACAACGCCCAGGCTTTCACGCACTGGATCCTCCATTGACTGTTGCGGGGGTCGAGATCTCTGCGGAGCCGTATCAGAACGTCAGGCCACTGAGCGCCATTGCGCCTGGTTCCAGCACGAGGTCCACCGGCGCTCGGCCGTCGACCGTGACGCGATACCCACCCGGGAGAAGTCCGACAAACGAGAAGCGACCTTCGAACGGCTTGACCGTCCGTGTTATCGCATGCCCGCATTGATCGACACCGTCGATCCTCACTGCTTCCGATATTCCGGACGTCACCAGACCCGAGATCTGCCCGTTCGCCGCAACCGGATTTCCCTGGACCGTCTGACCGTCGACAGAATTCCCTTGCGGATCACACACTCCCGGGGTAGTCGACACTCGCACGGTGACGTCGCCCGACCGCACGCGCACCGCACCCCGATCCGCAGTGACCACTGCCGCTATCGGTAAACCGTCAGCGTCGTCCCGATTACCTGCAGTCATCGTCGCGGTTCGAGTGACGTATCGACCTGCTTCCAGATCCCCTACCCGGCAGAGTAACCCGACCTCGTCGATGCCCGAGTCGTCTCCGCAGTAGTCCGGCACGGACGGCAGAGTAAAACCTCGAGGCACCGGAAGTTGCACCACCACGTCCGAGAGCGACTGGTCTCGAACACCGATGTCGACGACGTACGTCACCGGATCACCCTCTCGGACAATGCCGTTGGACGGTCCCGGATCGAGCCCTGGACCGTCAGCGGGATCGAAGGGCGGTGCACCGTCGATCGCCGTCAGCTCGACGGTGAAGGGAGGCACGAACTCTCCTTCGGCTGCCAATCGAACATCCGACTGCATCGGCAGCACGCCGAGCGCAGCAGCGCCGACCACCAGAGCTCCGGTCACGACAACTACGCCGATGCCTCGTACTCCTCGGCGCCACGCCCTCGGCCGGAGTCCGACCGTAACGGCCTTCGACCACACCTCTGACAGACGAGTTCTCACGACGCTCCTTCGATGTCTGACTCTCGGGCCCCTGGCGGGCATCCTCGGCCGCATTTGGCGAATCCCGAGCTACGTTCAATAGAAGTCGCTCGAGGGACTCGAAAGCCAATGGTGAAGGCATGATTGTGTGGGTGAACTTCTCTCACCCAGGGTGAAGTCCCGGGTGAATTGCCCGGGATGGCACACTCTGGATTCGCACCAGCTACGCTCCACCCTGTAGATAGATGGATCGAGACAATCCGCCCAAACCTTCAATTACAACGGGGGCGCGAAGGCAGAAAGGGTCCGCGTTGATGTTCGGGATGGACGGCCATGACTGGGCAGCTATTCCCGAAAGACGCACGATCGCCGTGTCGATTCCCAGGCAGGCTCTGTTCGCGAAACTCGACCGCCGCGCCGCTCTGACCATCGTCCGCGCACCGAACGGCTACGGAAAATCGTCGTTGATCGCGTCGTGGCTACGCGCCAATCTGGCGTCCGAACGTATTCTGGTGTGGGTCTCGGCGCCACCTCCTTCATCGACACTCGCAACTTTCTGGGCACTGGTCCTGGAGCGAATTCACGCCGCCGGAATAGCACTACCCGACGCCGGTGGTCTCGCCGATCCTTACACCGCGATCACCAAATCCTTGAACGATCTGTCCCGACCCGTACTGCTCGTTTTGATCAGGCCGGATCTGGTACCGGAACCGGAGTTGGATGATCAATTGATCGAACTCCTCACTCGCTGCCACAATCTTGACCTCGTGGTGACGCTCTCAGGCTTCGGAATGTTCTCCGAGCCGTACCTTCTCGACACAGATCATGAGGTTGTCAGCGCGGGCGAGTTGTTGTTCACGGCAGCCGATACCGCCCACGTACTGGAACAGACCGACGCTCACACGGCTGCGGGCGATGCTGAAAGAATCACATCTTTGACTGGTGGGCTCCCCTCGCTGGTCCGCGCCGCCGCTGCCGCAGTCGCAAAAATTCCAGGCGGCGACAATCGCCGGCAGGTAATCGAGGAGAACGTCGCGCGAGCGATAGACGACTACGTGACTGGTTCCGTCCTCACCATCGCCGAGCGCGTGAAGCAACACGAGTTCCTGCTCGCGATCGCCTTTGCTCGATCGATCACCGTCGACATCGCCGCAGTCTTGTTCGAGTACCAGCACCATGATGCTGCAGAGACTATTCGTCGAATTCGGGCGAGACTGGTGACACTGGAGACTGCCGGATTACTGTCGCGTTCAGAAAGCGAGGCCGACGAGACCTGGGAGTTGTCGCCCGCCATTCGGCAATCATTACTCGCGCGCCACACCCGCAGTGGAATCGAACCGTCGCAACGTCTTTCATTCCTTGCCCATAATCGACTCGACGTCGGCCATCACGCGTCGGCGCTCGACTACGCGATCGAGGCACAGAATTGGACCCTCGCAGTCGACATCGTCGAACAGCATTGGGTGACGATGATCGTGAGCAGCCTGGACACGGTTCGCTCTGCACTTCAACGGATTCCGGTGGAGGCTGCCGACAAACACTCCGCTGTCCAGGCCGGGCGCGCCCTGTTCACCATGCATCCGAGCAAGCGTGCAAGTGTCGTCGACTCGCTGCCCGAATCGCCCGCCGAACTGTGGAAACTCGGCGCCGGGGCTGAGGCAAAAGACGCTCTCAGCATCGGTTGCGTCCAATCGATCATGCTCAGGCTCGCCGGCGAGTACGGACTAGCGGCAGAGACCACCAGGCGTCTGGCTCACCTCAGTCGCAGTGCGCTGGAGAACAACCCGGAGACCGTCAACGCACAACTCCCCCTCATGCGACTTCAATGGGCGATCAATTTCCAATTGAACGGCAGACTCACCGAATCCACGATCAAAGCTCGAATGGCATACCACGGTGCTCTGTCTCGCGGAGTCGACTTCATCGCTCGCAACTCCGCTGGCAGCGCCGCTCTGAATTGGGCGCTGGCAGGTGAGCCGCGACAGGCCGCACATTGGTTCGAACTCGAGCAGAAGCATCCGGACCCCGGAGGTTGGCTCGAACCTGTGGTCAAGATCGCCGGCTTGACCGCACGGGCTCTCACCGCTCTCGACACGCTTGACTTCGATGACGCACATATCGCATTGACCGAACTCGGCGTTCCGTCCGACGCCGAGGAACTGTGGGCGTTCGTCGTCTATGCGCACAGCCAATTCGCCCTGACTCAGGGCACTGCATCTTCCGCTCTGTTGTTGCTCCACAACGCGATTGAAGCTCATTCCAAGCAGTACACGGCTACATCTTTCGCACTTCCTCTGTTGCAATCTGCCGAGATCGACCTCCTGCTCGCACTCGGCGAGGGAAACAAGGCAGTTGCTCTGGCCAAGGATATCGCTGATCCTGCAGCCAACCCGTGGACACTCGCGTCGGTGGCACGTTTACGCCAACGGATCGGCCAGAACGAAGCCGCCGTGGCACTGTGTCACCAGTTCGACTGGTCGGGCGAATCCTATCCGCGGGCACAGATGGAATCGCTTCTGGTGCAGGCGGTTGCACACTCCGAATTGGGTGAGCCACGCCTCGCCGCTCAGGAATGGTCCAGAGCGTGCAGTATCGCGGAGCAAACCGGACTTCTGCGTTCGTTCGCGACCATCGCATCGACAGACGTCGAGAAACTCGAATCGATGGCGAAGTCGAATTCGCGAGCACTCGCCGAGTTCGCGAAAAGGCCTCGAGCTGAATCATTTCCGGAATTCGTGCACATCGTGGAACTGACCGAACGCGAACAGAAGGTACTTTCACTCCTGGCACTGGAAATGGGGTCGGCCGCGATGGCCGACAAACTGTACGTCTCCGTCAACACCGTCAAGACTCAACTACGCACTCTCTACAAGAAACTCGACGTACACAATCGAAACGAAGCGATAACGAAGGCACGTCAACTGCGCCTGCTGTAGTCCCGGACCGGATCTGATTCGGACTACATTCTGTAGACATGAGCACCGATACCTGTGTCTTCTGCAAGATCATCGCACTGACCGAGCCGGCGATTCTCGTTCACGAGAGCGAGACGACTCTCGCATTTCTCGACGCCCGACCGGTGAGTCGCGGACACACTCTGGTGGTCCCCAAGCGTCATGCGGAAAACCTCGATGCTCTCGAAAGCCATGAGGGCGCAGAGATGTTCCGCGTCGGGACGCTCATCGCCGGTGCTCTGCGGCGCTGCGACATCGCCGCAGACGGCGTCAACTTCCTGGTCAACGACGGTCGCGCCGCGGGCCAGACCGTGTTCCACTCGCACCTGCACGTGGTCCCCCGCCATCGCGGCGACAAGGCGAAGTTCGCTGCCGGACTTCTGGCCAGACGAGCCGTCGAACTGGAGCAGGTGGGCTCGTCGATCCGCAGTCAGCTCACTGTCTGAAGGAAGTCCGTCACGACGTCGCGGTAACGCTGCGGTTGATCGTCGTGGACCAGGTGACCGGCGTCCGCAATGCATACGTACCGGGCTTGCGGCCGCTCGGCCATCTCTCGCATCTGCCCCTCGGGGGTGATGGTGAATTCCCCCTCGATGAGCAAAGTCGGCGCCTCGATCGCCTTCCACTGATCCCAGAAGTGCCGCGTGCCCCACTCCTCCGAGATGTCGCGGAAGGTCGAGACGTCACCGTGCAGGTACCACCCGTCGTCGCGGCGGTCGAAGGAATCGAGAAAGTACTGGCCGGCGACGGGGCCGAAGAATTCATTCATCGCGTCCTCGGAAGCAAACGGTTGCGGCCACGCCGAAATCATCTGCGCCCAATCCGCTGCGGTGCGTCCGCGAAAGTCCGGGGCCATGTCTTCGAGGACCAGGGCACACACCTTCTCGGGATGCGCAGCGGCGAAGCACCACGCGTGCAGAGCGCCCATCGAATGACCGATCACGATCATCGGACCTTCGATGGAGGTAACCGCCGATGTCAGGTCCTCGACGAATGCCTCGGTAGTCAGTTCCGCCGGCGCCGGCCTGCCGTGACCGGCGGCGTCGAAGGTGTAGACGTGGCCGAACTCCCGGATCCACGGCACATGGCGACGCCACGTTCGGGAACTGCCCATGAGGCCGTGCAACAACAGAATCGGCTGTCCCGTTCCACCTTCGTCATGCAACACGAGTGTCACGGTACGCGGTGAAGGTACACGGGTAATGTCGCTTTCATGGCAGTCGTGAAGATCAATGCAATCGAGGTCCCCGAGGGCGCCGGCCCCGAACTGGAGAAGCGCTTCGCAGCACGCGCTCACGCAGTCGAGAACTCCCCGGGCTTCCTCGGATTCCAACTCCTCCGCCCCACCGCAGGTGAGAGCCGCTACTTCGTGGTGACTCAGTGGGAGTCCGAGCAGGCGTTCGCCGATTGGCGTGACGGCCCTGCCCGTGAAGCCCATTCCGGCGAGCGTGCGAAGCCCGTCGCTTCGGGTGCGTCGTTGCTCGAGTTCGAAGTTGTCCTGGACGTCGCCGCCAAGAGCTGATCTCGAACGATTGTGCCCGCCTTGCCGGGCACAATCGACGGTCATCTCGGCTTCACGCGTTGACACGGTGCGGGCAGTAGTGCAAAAGTTCGCATGTAAACGCGATGGTCCGACAGGAATCCGGTGAAAGCCCGGAGCGGTCGCGCCACTGTAATTCGAGGTGAAGTGCCTTTTTCGGCACGACTATTTCGACAGCCAGACACTTCGGCCATCGCATGGACCTAGGGGACGCGAAAATCCCAGGAGGCTTCGATGGCTCTCGCCTATTCTCCCGATACGTCGATCGATTCGACTCGTCTTGCTTTCCTCGCCGCTACGGTAGTGCTGTTTGCGATGCTGGCTCTCTACCTGGTCGGATTCGACCAGGGCGCTATCTCTCGCACCGGCATGTACATGCATGAATTGATGCACGACGGACGCCACTTGATGGGCCTGCCGTGCCACTAGTCGACAATTTCACGAAGCTTCTCATTCGTGGATTGTTGGCTGGTTTGATCGCGGGCATTCTTGCCGGCGGTGTTGCGTTCGTGCTGGGTGAACCGCACGTCAACGCTGCCATTGCGATCGAAGAAGCCAACAGTGCTGCTGGAGAACATGCCGGCGAAGCCGCTGGGCATTCACACGGTGACGAAGAAGAACCACTGGTGAGCCGCGACGGGCAGCGCGCCGGGTTGTTCCTGGCCACCGCGCTGGCCGGACTCGCGCTCGGCGCTATCTTCTCGGTCGTCGCCAACTACGCGCGACGACTCACCGGAATGTCCGGGCCGTTGTTGGCGATCGCCATCGCCGTCGGCGGCTGGCTGGCCATCGAGGCCGTGCCGTTCTTCAAGTACCCGGCCAATCCGCCGGCCGTCGGAGATCCGGACACCATCAACCAGCGGACACTGCTGTGGTTGGCGGCCGTGATTCTCGGGCTGCTGTCCGTCACTGCGGCGGCAGCTGCAGCAAAGGCAGTTTCCGGACACGAATTCCTCAGTGTGCGCATCGCCGCTCCGGTGGCTGCGTTCCTGGTGATCGTCGCGATCGGTTACGTCTCGCTTCCCGGCATCAACGAGGTGGGAGACGACTTCCCGGCAACTCTGCTGTGGGAGTTCCGACTTTCCTCGCTCGCCACGCAGGCGACGCTGTGGCTCGTACTCGGATTGGCATTTGCCTTCCTCACCGAGCGCGCGACCAAGAACGCCGACGTGGCAAAGAAGTACGCCCTTCGCTGAACCTGCTGTGCGCATTTATTAACCGCGGGGGTTTAATAATGGCGCACAGCAGTCAGGCAGTGGCGTAATGCAGCGCCACGATGCCGCCGGTGAGGTTGCGCCACTTGACGTTCTTCCACCCGGCGGCCTCGATCTTGCGTGCCAGCTCTTCCTGGGTCGGCCAGGCGCGGATCGATTCGGCGAGGTAGACGTAGGCGTCGGGGTTGCTGCTGACGGTGCGTGCGACCTGCGGGAGCGCCTTCATGAGGTACTCCATGTAGACCGTGCGGAACGGCCCGAAGACGGGCGTCGAGAACTCACTGACGACGAGGCGTCCGCCCGGCTTGGTTACCCGGGCGATCTCGCGAAGTCCGGCCTCGAAGTCGGAGACGTTGCGCAGGCCGAAGGAAATCGTCGCAGCATCGAACACGTTGTCGGCGTAGGGCAGGTACATCGCGTCACCCGCGACCATCGGGACCTTGCGCGAGATTCCGGCCTTGAGCATTCCCTTGGAGAAGTCGGTGGCGACGCACCAGGCACCGGAGCGCCCCAGCTCGACGGTCGAGACACCTGTTCCGGCCGCGAGGTCGAGCACCTTCTCGCCCGGCTTCAGGTCGAGGGCTTCGCGGGTGGCCTTGCGCCAACCCTTGTCCTGGCCGAAGGACAGCACGGTGTTGGTGAGGTCGTATCGCTCCGCGACGTCGTCGAACATCGACGCGACTTCGTGCGGTTGCTTCTCGAGAGTTGCTCGGGTTCCGTGTGTAGTGGCCACACCCGAAACGCTACCAACCCTCGGGCAGCGAGGGCGTTCAGGCTGCTCTGGCACCCGTTCGCCGCCCGAGGCCCTGCACGTCCTCGTAGTGACGGAGCAACTCTTCGCAGATGGCCGGCCAGGTGCGGTGCAGCACCGAGCGCCTCGCTGCGGAGCCGAACTGCACTCGCAGATCACGCTGGCGAAGTGCGTCGACGGCGCTGGGCAGGAGTTCGGTGAACCTGTCCGCCGGCAGGAGGTAGCCGTTACGGCAATGCGAGATCAGGTCACGGGGGCCACCGGCGTCCGGTCCGACGACGGGCACACCGCTCGCGAGCGCTTCCTGAACCGCCTGGCAGAAGGTCTCGTGCTCGCCGGGGTGAACGAACACGTCCAGGCTGGCGTAAGCGTCAGCAAGCGCGGTACCGCCGAGTTGTCCGGTGAAGATCGCGTCCGGCATCAGTCGCTGCAGATTCTGGCGGTCCGGGCCGTCTCCGACGACGACGATCTGCACACTGGGATCGCCGGCCAGCGCCGCCAATCGTTCGACGTGCTTTTCGGGCGCGAGGCGACCGACGAAGCCGACCACCAACCTGTCGTTGTCACCGATCCAGGACTGGCGCAAAGCCGAGCTACGACGCGAAGGCGCGAATCGCTGTGCGTCGACGCCGCGGGCCCACCGGTGGACACGCGGAATGCCGTGCTCTTCGAGGGCGTCGACTGCCGACGTGGAGGGCGCGAGGGTCCTGTTGCAGCTCTTGTGGATGCGACGGGTCCACGCCCACGCGGCGCGACTGGTGACGCCCAGCCCGTAGCTTTCGGCGAATCCAGCGACATCGGTCTGGTAAACCGCGACGGTGGGGATTCCGAGGCGTTTGGCGACGGCGACTCCCCCGGCACCGAGCAGGAACGGTGACGCCAGATGTACGACGTCGGGCGCGAAGGTCCGCACGGCCGTCGTCAGACGTGGTTGTGGCAGGCCGACGGGGAGTGAACTGACTTTGGGCACCATGACGGCGGGCACCCGAACCACCTGAACACCTTCGTGTTCGGTGGCGGCAGAGGTGTCGGATCCGACAGTGTCCGGCGCAATGACCATGGCGTCGTGGCCAGTGCGATCGAGGTGTTCGAGCACGCGCAGTACCGAGTTGGTGACGCCGTTCATGTTGGGCAGGAATGACTCCGCAACGATGGCTACTCTCACACCGAGAACGGTGACAGGGCCAGGAAAAGTCCACGTCATGTTCGTGTGAAGTTCGGGCGAAGCGCGAACTAACTCGAGGCGACCGGCGCCGAACCCGCTGCCTGTGCTTCCCGCTTGCGCAGGTACCAGATCGACGGTCCTGCCAGAAGCCACGTCACGACGATCACGGATCCGGCCGGGATCAGCGCCACCGTCGCGTTGCGTCCGGCTACCCTGACCAAATCGGGGTCCGTCTTGTAGTACTCCACCTCGATACGTTGTCCCACAGTCAGATTGGTGGGGTAGAGCACACCGAGTTCGGGGTTGTGATTCGCGCCGTCCGGTGTCACGAAGCTGATCGCCGACCGAAGCGAACCCGCCGAGAGCACCTCGGCAGTTGCGGTCCCCATGTTCGATTCGATGGTCCGATCGTTGCGCCAGGCCCCGAGGACGAGGATGACCGCGAGCACCGAAATGCCGACGGCAACCACCAGCACGCCGATGCGGAAGCGACGCAGAACTGTTTGCGTCACAGCTGTGCCCGCACGGAAGCGTGGAGTTCGCGCAGCCCACTGCGATCTGTCGCGACCTCGAGAACACGGATCCCGTTGGCTGGTTGCGCCAGCGTCGTGGCCAGGGCGTCGACGGTGACAGCTGCGTGTGGCACGCGGTACGCCGCACAGAGCGCGGCCAGGTCCATGCCGTGCGGAGTTCCGAAGACTCGCTCGAAGACTCCCGCGTACTGCGGGTCGCCTTGTTCGAGGAGCTCGAAGATGCCGCCGCCGTCGTCGTTGGCGACGACGATGGTGAGGTCGCTCGGCCTCGGCTCACCGGTCCCGATCAGCAGTCCGGAAGCGTCGTGCAGGAATGTCAGGTCGCCCATGAGGGCGACGGTCCGGCCACCCTCGTACGCCAACGCGGCCCCGACCGCCGCCGAGACGGTGCCGTCGATACCTGCGACACCGCGGTTGGACAGCACCCGCACAGCGGGCTTGGGGTAGCTCACGAGGGCCGCGTCGCGAACGGGGTTGGATGCGCCGAGCAGAAGCTGGTCACCGTCCACCAACGCATCCATCACGGCCGCTGCGACGTGCAGGCCGGTGGCCTTGGGGTGGGCGTCGAGTTGCTTACGCACGGCAGTTTCGGCGTGTTCGGTCAGCGCGGCGCACCGAGCGATCCACGCGGGATCTGGCGTTCCGGTGACCACTGCCCTGGTACCGGTGGCGAGTACGTTGCCGGACACGTCGGGCCAGCGCGGCCCGGTTGTCAGCGCGTAGACGTCGACGCTCGGGTCGGCCAACACCTTCGAGACCTGGCGATGCAGCGTCGGGCGGCCGGTGATGATCGCCTGCTTGGGCTTGAGTTGCGAGAGAGCGAGTGGATGCAGCGCGATCCCGTGCATCGGAGCCGTCGGCTCGGCCACCGTCGGCAGGCCGGCCAGCTCGGGTCGAAGTGCACTGCCGTGTCCGGAGATGACCACCGTGTCCGCGGTGAGGTCCAGATCGACCGGAACGTCGAGCGTCGCGTTCTGCGTGGTGGTCCAGGCCGCACCGCCGGGACGGCCCTCCGGAACCGGTCCCTGCACGTGCACGTCCGGCACCAGCGGCTCACGCAGCGGGATGTCGAAATGCACGGGGCCCGCGTTTCCGGATCGGGTTCCGCGGGCAGCGGCGAGCACACGGCAGACTGCCGAGCGCCACTGGCTGTTCTGCGTCGAATCGTCTTCGGCCAGGCCCAGGCTGATGGTTGCGCGGACCTGACTGCCGAAGAGCCCGAGCTGTTCGACGGTCTGGTTGGCGCCGGTGCCGAGCATCTCGTACGGCCGGTTCGCGCTCAGGACGACGAGCGGCACTCGCGCGTAGTTGGCCTCGAGGACAGCGGGTCCGAGGTTGGCGACGGCGGTCCCGGAGGTCATCACGATGGGGACCGGTCGTTTCCCGGCGATTGCCAGTCCGAGTGCCAGAAAGCCTGCAGTCCGCTCGTCGATCCGCATGTGCAGACGCAACCGGCCGTCGAGGTCGGCAGCCTGTAGGGCAAATGCGAGGGGCGCGTTGCGAGAGCCTGGACACAGCACGACTTCACGCACGCCACCACGAACCAGTTCGTCGACGACGGCTGTGGCTTGTGCAGTGGACGGATTCACGCCTTCAAGAGTGTCAGATGTTCGGGCGCAAGCATGCCCAGGGGCGGGGACAGCGGCATTATGTGTGGGTGCGCACACTCTTCGATCCAGCCGAGCTCGAACCCCGCCGGTTCTACCAGTTACTCACCGCTTCGGTGGTCCCCCGGCCGATCGCGTGGGTGTCCACGGTGTCGGCCGACGGCGTCGGCAATCTGGCTCCGTACAGCTTCTTCACCGTGGCCAGTTCGGCGCCGCCGATCGTGCAGTTCACGTCGGTCGGGCGCAAGGACAGTCTGCGCAACATCGAAGCGACCGGCGAATTCGTCGTCAATCTCGCGACGGCTCCGCTCGCGGACGTCGTGAACGCCAGTTCGGCTTTCTACGACGCCGATGCCGACGAATTTCTCGAGCTCGGTATCGCGAGTGAGCCGAGTGAGCGGGTTCGACCGGTCCGGGTCGCCGACTCCCCGATCGCCATCGAATGCACGCTCCACCAGGTCATCGAGGTCGGTAATTCGTTTGTCGTGATGGGAAACGTGGTCGCGGTCGCTGTGCGTCCCGAGGCCGTGGCCGACGACGGGCTACCGGACTTCGCGGCGATAGCGCCGATGAGTCGACTGGGCCGAGCGCAGTGGGGCCTTCCGCCCGAAGTCGTCGAAAAGGACAGACCCACCACTCCACAGCGACGCTAAATCAGGTTAGGGTTACCTGATTAGGTACGAGTAACAGATAATCAGGGAGCAACCAGTCATGGCCAAGCGCGCCAAGTTCGTGAAACCAGCCTCACGCAGCATCGTGTCGGCGCAGGTCGTGGCGAACAAGCGAATCAGCCCCAGCTTCATCCGAGTGACCATTGCGGGCGAGGAACTGTCCACCATCGCACCGATGGGTGCCGATCAGTGGTTCCG
Organism: Rhodococcus sp. NPDC056506; assembly: GCF_042794945.1. NCBI lineage: Bacteria > Bacillati > Actinomycetota > Actinomycetes > Mycobacteriales > Nocardiaceae > Rhodococcus > Rhodococcus sp. NPDC056506. The sequence goes on from NZ_JBHTSW010000005.1 coordinate 197,659, forward strand.
CATGTTCATCCCGCAACTCGGTCAGAGTGAACTCCGGTTGCCGAGCGCGGCCAGCAATCTCTGGTACGCGCAGTATCTGTTGATGTCCAAGGACACGCGACCTGTCGTGCGCAACTACACGATTCGCGCCTATCGCGCGGCCGGATCAGGCCTCTTCGGCGAGACCACGGAGATCGACATCGACTTCGCTTACCACGGGGACATCGGCCCGGCATCCGCGTGGGCGGACACCGCGTCGGCCGGCGACAAGGTCGCCCTCCTGGACGAGGGGTGCATCTACAACCCCACTCCCGAGGCCACGTGGCAACTGCTCGTCGGCGACGAGAGTGCGCTTCCCGCGATCATCGGCATTCTGGAAACCGCGCCCGCAGATCTGCGTGCCGAAGTCTTCGTCGAGATTCCGAACATCGAAGACAAGCAAGACATTCCGGAGCTGGCGAACGTCAACGTGCATTGGCTCGTTCGCGAGGACGAACACGCAACGCCGGGTGTTCTTACCCTCGAGACCGTCCGCGATGCCAAACTGCCCGAGGGGCCGTCGTACACGTTTGTCGCCGGCGAACAGGCGCTTACCACCGGGCTGCGTCGGCACCTGGTGAACGACCGGAAGTTCGCCAAAACCGACATCACCTTCACCGGCTTCTGGCGCCACGGCCATTCGGCTCACTGACAAACGCATCGAAAACGACGAGCGGCCCGGGAGAAACTCCCGGGCCGCTCGTTGTTTTATGTTCGCTTAGGCAGCGTGCTTCTGGATCAGCTCGCCCAAACGGGGCAGAGCTGCAGTCACATGCTTCTTGGCCGAACCGCGCAGCTTCGAGTACATCGACTTGACGACGGCCTTGTCGCTGCCGTCGATACGCTCGTCCGTCACCTCGAGGAGGGAATCGGCAACCGCGTCACCGCGGGCGCTGATGAAATCGGCGAAGCTGCCTTCACCGGAAGCCGAGAAGTCCTGCCAGTACGGCTCGAGCTTTGCCACGAAAGCCGGCAGAAGCGCGGTGACAGCGTCCGGCACGATGGACGGGCTCACCTTCTTGACCGCGCCGTAGCCACCCTTGAGAGCCAGCCCTGAGGCCCCCGACTTATCCGAAACCTCTGCGTCGATCAAGGTCTGCACGTCCGCGACGACCGCGGGAACCCGTGATTCCTCGAGCAGGGTTTCGTTCAGAGCTGCAACCACTTTCGATCCCTTCATTCTTCACTGATGTTCATCAGGTCGGGCCCGAGACTATACGAAATTCGGCAGGTCCTTACCGCCGAGTATCCGATGGCAGCGCCGAGCACGATCCAGCCACCAGTCGCGCCGGTCCGCAGGCGCGGCCAGCGTCTCGAGTAGAACGGGGTCGGGCTCGACCGCGCCAACGGACAAAGCGCCGTCGACGGCTGCCCCGGTGACCGCGACATCCCGGACGAACAGGCCGCCGGTGCCGAGGCCGCAGGCAAACGGAAGCGAAGGCAAGGCTGCCGCGGCAGCCAGCCCCGCTGACATCCCCACAGCCGTGTCCAGCGCACTCGAGACCACTACCGGCACCCCGTAGTCCGCCAGCTGCGCCGACAGCGCCACCACAGCACGCATTCCGCCCAGCGGCGGCACCTTTACGACGGCTACGTCCGCTCCCCCGGCTCGTACGACGCGCAGCGGGTCCTCGGCACGGCGAATGCTCTCGTCGGCAGCGATCCGCACACCGGTCCCCGCGGCGCGAACCCTGACCAGTTCCTCGACGCTGGCACACGGCTGCTCGGCGTATTCGAGGTCACCGTCCTCGGTGATCGCACGCAAAGCAGTGATCGCCTCGTCCACACTCCAACCGCCGTTGGCGTCGACGCGCACGTTCGGGATGTGCCGACGCACCTCGTTCACCCGTGCGACGTCCTGTGCCAGAGACTGCCCCTTCTCGGCGACCTTGACCTTGGCGGTCCGGGCCCCGGGGAAGCGCTCCAACAATTCCGGAACGCCAGACGCGTCGATCGCCGGCACGGTCGCGTTGACGGGAACTGCGTCACGAAGCGCCGGCGGCGGACCCAGCCACGCCGCTTCGATACCCGCGAGCAGCCACTGCGATGCCTCTTCGTCGTCGTACTCGACGAACGGGGCGAATTCTCCCCACCCGGCCGGGCCGCGAACGAGCAGCGCCTCACGAGTCGTGATGCCGCGAAAGCGAACTCGCATCGGCAGCGCGAGCACCACGGCGTCCGCGATCAGATCGTCGAACGAGGGGAACATGTCAGGGCTGTCCAGGAAGCAGTTCGATCATGAGCGCCTCACCGTCGGCGAGGAGCTTGCCGTCGAGATCGGTCAGGCGCGCACTGACGAAAGTCTTGCGACCCTCGACCCGATCCACCTGCCCCTCGATCACCAGTTGTTGATTGAGCGGAGTGATCGCGCGGTAATTGATGTGGAGGTAGCCGGTGCGGGAGATCGGACGGCCACCCGCGTGGACCGTCATCCCGAAGACGTCGTCGAAAAGCAGGGGCAATACGCCGCCGTGAGCGGCACCGTTGCCGCCCAGGTGGTAGCGACGGAAGACACCGGTACTGCGGACCCCTTCGGTGTCGAACTTCTCGACCATCCACGGAAGCATGAGGAGGCTGCCGCGACCGGGCAGTTGAATGTTGGAACCCGCGGGCGACTTGCCTTCCGGGACCTCGTACGGCGTCAACCGATCGGCAAGCTCCTCAGCCTGTGTAGCGATGTCTGCGAGTACGTCGTCGGGCACGTTGGTCGAGACCGCAAGGTCCTGCAACCTGCGCATTGCCTCGACGAAGCGGCCGAAGTCCGGACCTGCGGGAGTGTGCCGGAACCGCGGAAATCCGCCCCGGTTCTCACCGTCTGTGACGATCTCCGTGCCGTCTGCGGTTTGTTCGCTCATGACCTGCACGTTAGCGCGCCCGGGAACGTGTTCTACCTCAGGTATCCGTTAGACGCGCGAGGCGTGCCTCTATCGTGGCTCAGGTGACCTTCAACCCGCAGCTCTGGCGCCCTGTCCCCGGATTCGAGAACCTCACCGACATCACCTACCACCGGCACGTCAGCCAAGGCACCGTTCGCGTTGCCTTCGACCGACCGGAAGTACGTAATGCGTTCCGCCCGCACACCGTCGACGAGTTGTACCGGGCCCTCGATCACGCCCGCATGACCTCCGACGTGGGAGCGGTGCTGCTTACCGGCAACGGACCGAGCGAGAAGGACGGCGGCTGGGCGTTCTGCTCGGGCGGCGACCAGCGCATCCGTGGCCGCAACGGCTACCAGTATGCCGAAGGTGAAACAGCGGACACCGTCGACAAGGCACGCGCGGGACGCCTGCACATCCTCGAGGTTCAGCGCCTGATCCGCTTCATGCCGAAGGTAGTCATCTGCCTGGTCAACGGCTGGGCTGCGGGCGGCGGCCACAGCCTGCACGTGGTGTGCGACCTGACGCTCGCGAGCCGCGAGCATGCTCGCTTCAAGCAGACCGACGCCGACGTCGGAAGCTTCGACGGCGGCTATGGCAGCGCCTACCTGGCAAAGATGGTGGGCCAGAAGTTCGCCCGCGAGATCTTCTTCCTGGGTGAGACGTACACCGCCGAGGAAATGCATCAGATGGGCGCCGTCAACAAGGTTGTCGACCACGCGGAACTCGAGAACGTCGCGATCGACTGGGCCGGCAAGATCAACGGTAAGTCGCCGCAGGCGCAGCGGATGCTCAAGTACGCGTTCAACCTGCAGGACGACGGGTTGGTCGGTCAGCAGTTGTTCGCCGGTGAGGCAACACGTTTGGCGTACATGACCGACGAGGCCGTCGAGGGTCGCGACTCGTTCCTCGAGAAGCGCGATCCCGATTGGTCACCATATCCCTGGTACTTCTGAGACAGTAGGTGTGAGACGGGAGGCCGGACGTGGAGATTCTGAGTAGCCGTACGATATTGCGCCCGAGCGAGTACGAACGGACGCTGAGCTTCTACCGAGACACCCTCGGTCTGGCGATCGCTCGTGAATATCCAGGCGGCACAGTCTTCTTCGCCGGCCAAGGGCTGATCGAAGTCGCCGCACACGGCGGCACCGGCGAGGGTGGGTTTCGCGGCGCGATCTGGCTGCAGGTCCGTGACCTCACTGCCGCTCAGACCGAACTGGTTCTCGCCGGGGTCAAGATCGCGCGCGAGGCAAGACAGGAACCGTGGGGTCTACACGAGATGTGGATTGCCGACCCGGACGGGACACCGATCGTGATGGTGCAGATCCCGGAGAACCATCCCATCCGACGCGATTCCCGGCCACCGTCCGCGTAGTCGAGACACAGCTGTAGCCGAGCAGTGACAGATGCCCGCCACGACTTTCGTGGCGGGCATCTTTCGGTTCTTCCCAGGGATCAGTTGCGCGTGCTCAACGCCTGCGAGATCTGATCGGTCTGGGCCTGACCTTCGAGCAGTTGGCGAACCAACCACAGCCGCAGCACCTTTGCCACCGATGCGGCCAGGAAGAGCGCAGCGCCGACCACCGTCAGGGCGAGGAAAACCACGGTGAGGATCTGGTACGACACCAGATCACGCAGGTCCGAGAGCGTCAGCGAGGAGATGTAGACGACGAAGGCGCCGACCACTCCGACGACCATGAGCACCAGGCCGGCGATGCGAGTCGCCGCGTCGCCGCCTGCCTGCTTCTTGTCCAGCTTCAACTCTGCGATGTTCTTCTTGAATTCCTCACGGCGATCTTCGGCGAGAGTAGTCATCGTCATCCTCCTAGATAACTGGTAGAAAGTTCGTTTTCGATGTCGTGCGGATCGCCGGTTTTCACGACGCGTCCCTGCAACATCAGTGCGGCCGAGGTCGCGATGGGCAGCACCGCTCGCGCGAACTGCTCGGCAACCAGAATGGAAATGCCCTCGGCTGCAAGCGAGCCGACGACGTCGTACATCTGCGAGACGATTCGAGGTGCAAGACCCATCGACAGCTCGTCGAGCAGGAGCACCGTCGGGTGAGTGCCGAGTGCCCGCGACAGCGCCAGCATCTGTTGCTCCCCACCGGACATCGATCCCGCCAACTGTCCACGCCGCTCCCCCAGGATCGGGAACCTGCCGTACGCAACCTCTTCGAGTTCGGCCAACCCGACGCCCGTTCCCGTGGCGATCCACAGGTTCTCGCGCACAGTGAGGTTCGCGAAGATCCCGCGTCCCTCGGGGATGGAGCAGACCCCCAGCCGCGCCAACTCCGAAGGTTCGACGCCGTTGACGACCTCGCCCGCGAGCCGGAACTCGCCGCGGGTGACGGGAAGGACGCCCGAGCAGATCTTGAGCGTCGACGTCTTGCCGCCGCCGTTGGGCCCGAGCAACGCCACCACGGCGCCCGGTTCGAGAATCAGATCCACCCCGTGCAGAACCTCGATGGATCCGTAACCGGCGCGGACACCGGACAGTTCGAGCAACGGTTCGGAGTAATCGGGACTGCGTATACCCTCGCCAATTTTCGCCTCGCCAATTTTCGCTGAAGTCATACCGCCTCCTCCTCGGTCCCGATGTAGGCTGCGATCACTTCCGGATCCGTCCGGATCTTCTCCGGATCACCCGAGGCAAGGACGGCGCCGTAGTCGAGCACGTGAATGGTCGAGCACACCTTCATCACCAGCGGAATGTCGTGCTCCACCAGACAGATTCCGAGTCCACCTGCAGCCAGTTCGGTGAGCATCTCGGCAAAGACCTCGGTTTCCTGCTCGGTCTGACCCGAGGCCGGTTCGTCGAGCAGAAGCACTCGCGGGTCGGTCATGAGGGCTCGTGCAACTTCGACGACGCGAGCACGTCCGGTGGGGATGTCCGCGACGTCCTTGTCCGCGACATCCGTGAGCCCAGTCAGCTCCAGCAGGCGATCGGTCTCGCCGTCCACGTCGATCTTGTTGCGGCCGTTCGCCTTGTGGATGTCTCCCGCGACGCGCAGGTTGTCACGCACCGACAGCGAGACGAACAGTTCGAGCCGCTGGAAGGTACGTGCCAGCCCCCGACCCGCACGCTTGTGCGGCGGCAGCTTCGTCACGTCGACGCCACCGAGGAACACCTGACCGGACGTGGGTTTCTGCAGCCCCGTGATGGTGTTGAAAAGCGTCGTCTTACCGGCACCGTTCGGTCCGATGAGTCCCGTCACCGTGCCGGGTTGCACGGTGAGCGAAACGTCCTTGACCGCGACGTGTCCACCGAAACGAACGCTCACACCGCGTGTTTCGAGAAGTGGTGCATCAGACATGAGCGGTCAACTCCTTCGGCGAGCCGCCCTGGTACTGAGGAATCCCCAGTTCGCGGTCGATCTCGTCACGGATCTCGGGGCTGTACGGAACGACGATCCCGACGTCCTCGGGAACGATTGTCGACTTGGCGGCCAGTTCTTCCGGAGTGAGAACCGCACTGGGCATGACCATCTCTCCGATCACCGGCAGCATGAACACCACGGCAATCGTGATGGACGCGAACCACCAGTTGCCGAGCACGCCAGTCAGGGCAAGGACGTACGTCAGCAGAACAACTGCGGCGCCGCCGATCAGAACCGGCCTGGCGTCGGCAAGTCTTCGGTAGCCCTCGATCACGCTGTGGACCGTTCCGCTGGGGTTCGCGCCGACACCGATACCGATCAGTGCCGGGCTGACGGCCGCGATGTTGCCGAAGAGCAGCCACATTCCCTCCAACTCCGGTTGCGCCGAAGCCAGATTGGTGAACGAGACCATGATGACGGCAAAACCGATTCCGGCCATGAGCCCACCGAACAGGGCACCGGTCACGTATCCGATACCCGCGACGACGGTCAGCATGAGCAGCGAGAGGCTGACCATGATGGCAAAGCTTTCGCCCGAAACGGAGCCCATGGCGCTCGACATCAGAATGCCGCCGAGGCCGGCGATCCCCGAGGAGATCATGAAGACGCTCAGCTTGAGCCGAACCAGGCTCTGCCCGAGCATGGCCGAACCGGCCGGGCTGTCCTTCATCGCAGCGAGTCGGCGCCCGTAGCCGCTGTTACGCAACGCGATGACGCCGACGCCGAGTACCGAGAACAGCGCGGTCACGGTCATCAGGAACACTGTCTCGTTGCTCAGATCGAGCGGGCCGATCTTCAGCGGCGGCAGGGCGATGTTCCCGTCCTTGAACAGCGAGTACTTCATGCCGAACATCTCGTGTTCGGTGGTGTCACGAAGAACCATGTTGGAGAGGAACACTCCGAAGGCCATGGTTGCCAGCGCGAGATACAGCCCTCTCAGCCGCAGCGCCGGCAGGGCAACCAGGCCGCCGATGACTGCGGTGACCAGGACTCCGACGACGATGCCCCACAGGTTGAGGTGCGCGGCCAATCCGGAACCGGAGATCCCGAAGTGGAAGGCCACGATGGTGGCGATAGCGCCGAAAGACACCGGCGCCAAGTTCAATTCACCCGCATAGCCGGTGAGGAGGGTGAGCGAGAGTGCGATGATCGCAAACGTCATTCCGATGGTCAGTGTGGTGACCGCGGACGTCACCATCAGCAGACGGATCAGGTAGACGATGACGATCAGGGCCACGCCCCAGACGACGGCCTTGCGCACGCTCGGCACGTGGTAGCGCTCGCGAGTACGAGTGACCGCACCGCGCAAGCGGTCCTGAGGTAGGACGATGAGTACGACGAACAGCGCGATCATCGGCAGGGAGACACGGAAATTCGACGTCCAACTCCAACTCGTCGGGAAGTACGCCAATACGTACGTACCGGCAAGCCCGAGAACCACGGCGCCGACAAACGTTCGCGGGATGCTGCGCAACCGCCCGAACATGGCCGCGGCAAACGCGTCGATCACCAAGAGCGTCAACATGTTCGCTTCGAGCGTGCCGCCGCTGATCGGGGTGATCAGGATGCCGGCGAGGACGGCGAGCGTCGAACCCATCGCCCACGAGAGTGCCGCGAGGCGCTCCGGATTGTGCCCGTTGAGGCGCAGCAGTTCCGGATCGTCGACGACGCCGCGCATCGCGACGCCGGCGCGGGTGCGCGTGAACAGGATGCGCAGGCCGACCGCGATGGCGATCGCAACGAGGATGCAGATCAACTCGTGGTAGCGAATGCTCGCGCCGAACACCGTGATCTTGGACTGGTCGCCGAAGAACATCTGCATCGTCCGAGCAGTTTCGGGGTGCCAGAACCAGTGCGAGATCGATAGCATTCCGAGCAGGATCGAGACCGTCACAACGATTTTGGTGACCTCGGCGGTATCGCGCAGACCCTTCATGATCAGGACGTAGAGGCCGAGGCCCATCAGTGGCCCGACCAGGACGAGTGAAATCAGCAAGGCGACGACGGTGGGAAGTTCCCAGCCGTAGCGCAACTGCCAGTAGATGAACGCACCGAGCATTGCCTGTGCACCGTGCGCGAAGTTGAAGATGCCTGACGTGTTGTACGTGAGCACCAGCCCGGAGGCGGCGATCGCGTACACCGACCCCAGGACCAGGCCCAGGATCGTGAAAGTGACAAAAGTGTTCATGGCTGAACCCTCGTTAGGGACTCGGGCGGTGGTTGGCGCTCACCGCCCGAGTCAGGAGAATCAGGACTGCGGCTTGATGACGTTCGCGTTCTGGTATTTCGTCGACACGCGGTCGGTGCCGAGTTCGGTTCCCCAGGTGCTCTTGTCGGTCGCGACGAGGTACTTGGGGTCACACTTGAATTCGCCCGCGGTCGACGGGAACGCCTGCGAGTAGGTATTGCCCTTCAGCGCGGTCGTGAGTCCGCAAGTGGCCGGCATGTTCTTGCCGGGATCGGTGGCGGCGTGCAGACCGCCGCCGTCCCACTCGTGAATGCTCGAGAGTTCGTCGACCATGCACTGGCGCGTCAGATCGCTGCCGCACTCGTCCGCGGCGGCCGCCCACAGCAGGAACGACGACGCCGCCTGCATACCGAGGAGCGCGGTCTTGCCGCCCTGCTCGGAGACCAGATCGACGTACTTCTTCACTGCGGGCACCTTGTCCGCGTTCTCGAGCATCTGGAAGGTCATGCCCGCGTTGAGGTTGTCGAGCAGTCCGGTGTCCTTGTTCCAATCGGAGACGGTCGCGCCGTACCAGGTGGCTTCACCGAAGAAGATGGGGTCGATCCCGACCTGGTCGAGGGCCTTGACGAAGTTCAGTTCCGAAGGGCTCGCCGATCGTGACGTCCAGATCCCCTTCGCGCCGCACTCCTTGAACTTCTCGGCAAACGGCACGTAGCTCGATTCACCCTCGTAGTTGAGGGTGACGCCACAATCCTTGAGCTTGAAGCCCGCAGCCTCGGCAATCGAACGAATCTTCGTGGTGGAGCTGATGATCGTGGGCATCGTGCTGTTGACGACGTCGAAGTCGTTGACCAGGTCGGGGTGCATCTCGGCCATCTGGAACCACTGCGAGCCGTTCGCGTAATCGACCGGGAACGGGACACCCTGGAACGTCATCGGTCCGTTGGCTGCGTCGGGCGAGACGGTGAAGCCTGGCACGGACACCAGGTTGCACGCGACACGCGTCTGCTCGGCGGTCTGATCCATCGCGAAGCCGTAGCCGACCATCATGAACTGGCTTGCGCACGCTTCCTGCATGACCGAGTTGGCCTGTGTCATCGCGGCGTCGTAGTCGGTTCCGACGACCTTGCGGCCGTTGATGCCGCCCTGATCGTTGCACCACGAGATGAGCGCGTTCACCGCGTCGCTCATTTCCTTGTTCAGCCCCGGAGACTTCACGTACCCGCGGTCGTCACCGAATCCGATCTTGATCTCGGTGTCGCTGACGCCCTGATCGGTTGCGCCAGTGGCATCGCCTTCGCCACACGGCGAATCGAGGGTGCCGAACTTGGCATCGGAGGTGCTCGACGCGACGTCGGCGCTGACGCCTGATCCGCCGACAGCGACGGCGTAGGGATCGTCACCACGATTCGATGCGCAGGCTGATGCCAGAACGGCGGTCGCGGCGAGTGCCACGATCAGCTTCGTGGACTTGTTGGGCTTCACGGTCGGAGCTCTCCTTCTCACTGACAGACACCGAGATACAGGGGTGAAACCCCTGTTCCGGTGCGCTCGGTGCCCGTAGGTAATCAGCGTTTAAAACGGCCCGAATGTGCCTTCCCGGTGAGTGAGACCAAAAAGTGAGGTCCCACACAGGGCTCGAATTTCGTGGCGCTGAACACATCACGAACGGCAGCGCCGCAGCCCACGCGCGGCGACGTACTCCACGGAGCCGCTGTTCGCATCCCGTTCGCTGTACTTTTACGCGTTCGATACGCACAATTCACGTTGTGACCGCAGAGCTTTTAATCCTCCTGGTGGTAGTTGTCACCGCCCTCGCGTTCGATTTCACGAATGGTTTTCACGACACGGGTAACGCAATGGCCACCTCCATCGCGACCGGTGCACTCAAGCCCAAAGTTGCGGTCACACTTTCCGCGATCCTGAACCTGGTCGGTGCGTTCCTGTCCGTCGAGGTCGCCGCAACCGTGGCCAAAGGCGTCGTCAACCTCGGCGCGGTCAGTGGGCAGGATCTGCTGCTGATCGTGTTCGCCGGTCTTGTCGGCGGAATCATCTGGAATCTGGCGACCTGGCTGCTCGGATTGCCGTCGAGTTCCTCGCACGCACTGTTCGGCGGATTGATCGGCGCCGCAATCGCCTCCATCGGTATGGGCGGCGTCGAGTGGGGTGGAGTCCTGACCAAGGTCGTCGTGCCCGCAATCCTCGCGCCGGTCGTCGCGGCTCTGGTCGCAGGCGTCGGCACCAAGCTCGTGTACCGAATCACCGCATCCGTCAAGGAAGACGAGCGTGAGCGCGGTTTCCGCTACGGCCAGATCGGCACCGCCTCACTGATCTCACTTGCGCACGGCACCAATGACGCCCAGAAGACGATGGGCGTCATCTTTTTGGCCCTGGTCGCTCACGGCACCATCACCGCCGAAACCGAGATGCCGTTCTGGGTGAAGTTCACCTGTGCCGTCGCGATCGCTCTCGGCACCTACCTCGGCGGTTGGCGCATCATCCGCACCCTGGGCAAGGGCCTTGTCGAGATCGCCGCGCCGCAGGGTCTGGCAGCCGAAGCGTCGTCGGCCGCCATCATCCTTACGTCGAGCCATCTCGGACTCCCCCTCTCGACCACCCACGTCGCCACCGGATCCATCCTCGGCACCGGCATCGGCCGTAAGGGCGCGGAGGTCCGCTGGGGCGTCGCAGGCCGAATGGCCGCTGCCTGGCTGATCACGCTGCCGTCGGCCGCTGTCGTCGGCGCTATCTGCTGGGCACTCGCACATCTGGTCGGCGGACTTGCCGGGGTGCTCGTCGTCTTCGCCGCTCTCATCGCGTTCGCGATCTTCATGTACCTGCGTTCGCGTAAGGAACCTGTAGACGCGGCCAACGTCACCGCTGAATGGGACGAGAATCCGGATGCGACGGCTCGAGAGATTCCGGTCGCCGATCCCACTCCGTCCACCGAACCCACTCGCAACTCCTGAAAGGGGCGCAAGAGAATGCATCTACTCACCGATACCCTCGATTCGCTCTGGCAGGTAGTGGCAGTCGGACTGCTCTTCGGAGCCGGACTGCCGGCGATCTTCGCCTTCGGCCTCAAGTCGCTGAGCCTGCCGAACGCCGACGGCACCGAAGGGTCTTCCACCCTGGGTAAAATGGGTGCGTACCTCTGTTTTGCGGTCGTGCTCGTCACGATCTTCGCCGGAATACTGTTGTTGATGAAGAACTTCTTGGCCAGCACGTTCGGAATCCACGTCTTCTGAGTGGTCGTCGCGGCACACCACTGAAACCACCGAAACGAAATTGAGGCCGAGGATTTGAGCAAGTATTCATTGCGCAGCGTGCTCGACTGGCTGCGTGCCGGGTACCCCGAGGGCATCCCGGACAAGGATCATTTTGCGCTGCTCGCCGTTCTCCGTCGTCGTCTGACCGACGAGGAGATCGAGCAGGTCGTTTCGATGTCCATCGAGTCCGCACACGAGGTACCGGACCGGCACGTCGACTACGACACCATCCGCGCCATCATCGAGGGAATCCTCAACGAGGAGCCTTCCGAGGACGACGTCGATCGTGTCAGCGAGAGACTGCGTGCAGGTGGGTGGCCGGTCATCGAAGACGCGGAATCAGACAACGAAGTTCGAGACGTGAGCTGACGTCATGGCCCTTCCGCCCTTCCTCACGTCGATAGTCGGCTGGTTGCGGGCCGGCTATCCCAATGGCGTCCCTGAGCAGGACTACATCCCCCTCTTCGCACTTCTCACTCGCAGACTCTCCGAAACCGAGGTCGACGCCGTCGCCGACGCGTTGATCGAGGACGGCGATCTGCCCATCGAGAAGACCGACATCCAGGTCCTCATCACGAAGATCACCAACGAGATGCCACTCGAAACCGACGTCGACCGCGTGCGAAGCCATCTGGCTGCCGGTGGTTGGCCGCTGGCCGGGCCGGACGTCCGGTGAGCGTTCTTCGCACACTGGCCGTTCCGCAGGGTGAGGCCGTTTTCGAGGTGCTGCCGCGCATCGCGCAGATCCTCGAAGGCAAGCACGACGCCGTGCTCCCCGTCCCGGCGGCCGACGCACGCGAGACTGCCCGCCTGAGCGGCGCTCTGCACCCCGATCAGCCCATCGACGACGGTGTTTCGCTGGTAGTCGCGACCTCGGGAACCACCGGAACTCCGAAGGGTGCGATGCTCACGGCGAGCGCACTGCGGGCCAGCGGCGACGCGACGCATGAACGCCTCGGCGGGTCGGGATCCTGGTTGCTGGTTCTCCCTCCGCACCACATCGCCGGGATGCAGGTTCTGTTGCGCAGTGTCCTCGCCGGAACACAACCGGTGATCGTCGACGTCAGTGCGGGTTTCGACCCGGCGGCATTGCCGGGCGCTGTCGCCTCGATGAGCGGACCGCGCCGCTACACCTCGTTGGTGCCGACACAGTTGGTCAAGGCACTCGGTGATCGCGTCGCGGTCGAGGCGTTGGCTTCGCTCGACGCTGTCCTGCTCGGCGGCGCTGCGACTCCCGCACCGGTACTCGCGCAGGCCACCGAAGCTGGCATCACCGTCGTCCGCACCTACGGGATGAGTGAGACGTCGGGCGGCTGTGTGTACGACGGAATCCCGTTGTCCGGGGCAAAGATTCGCATCGACGACGGCCGGGTTCTGCTGGGCGGGCCGATGCTCGCGTCCGGGTACCGCGGGCTTCCCGACCACCCTGCCTTCGCCGAGCCCGGGTGGTTCCGGACCGACGACGCCGGATCGGTGGTCGACGGGGTCCTGCGCATCAGCGGCCGACTGGACGAAGCTATCTCCACCGGCGGGCTGACCGTCGTACCGCAGGTGGTCGAGGCCGCGTTGGCCGATCACCCCGCCGTTCGCGAGTGCGCGGTGATCGGCATCGAGGACCAGCGTCTCGGGCAGCGGGTGGTGGCCGTCGTCGTCGCAGAGGGCGAAGCTCCGACGCTCGAGGAACTGCGCACACATGCTCAGCGGACACTCGACGTCACCGCAGCCCCGCGCGAACTGTTCGTCGTGGACGCGCTCCCCCTGCGTGGACCGGGCAAGCTCGACCGCGCCGCCCTGGTAGCGCGGTTCAGCTAGCAGCCGCAGCACTATTGTTCAGCCGCAGGCCTGATCAGCCCCGCGGCTGCACAATCAGCGCGCGGCTGCGCGGAGGCAAGTCCGCTCGAACCTTTCCCGGACGCGTTCGAAGTCGCGAAGATCCGCCCACACCCAGCGGAACACCTCGAACCCCGCGTCCCGGATCGCGTCCTCACGCAGTTTCTCGCGCTCTACCGCCCTACCCGGGTTGTCGCCGCGGTACTTGACCATCCCGTCGAATTCGCCCACCGCACCGTGCTCTTTCCAGAAGAAGTCGACTCGTCCGATGAACCTGCCACCGTGACGGATCTCGTGCTGCAGGGTCGGCTTCGGCCAACCGTCGGCGCGCATGCGGGCGCGGCTGATGGACTCCCCTGGGCTCTCGGCACCCGGTTCGATGAACTCCGCCGCCACTCGCGCACGACTCATGCCCAGCCTTCCGCGCGCATGATCGAGCGAAGCGTCGACGTCCTCACGTCTCATCCCGCGTCGCAGGGCGCAATCGCCGATCACCACGGCGTTCTCGAACGACGTCGTCCGTGCGAGGTCGACGAACGTTCGCGCAAGTGACGTGGTTGCGACACCGTCGATCAGCACGACCTCCTCGGGCGGGACCACTGCTGGATGAAGATGCAAGGTCTGACTCTTCCGCCCACCCGAGCACCGGTTACGCGTCATGTGCACGGTGCCCAATCGCAATCCGCCGCAATCCAATCCGTGCGTGACCGCTGCCGAAGCGTGGCTCACGATCGCACCTGGACCACAGGTTTCAGCGGCCGCGAGGACAGCGCACCGGTGGCGTGCTCTCTCATCGAGTTCGCGAAAGTGATCGGCTCGCATGTAGATCCCCGCTGCGATTCGGTACAGCTCACCGCGCCTGACCGCTCGCTGCAACTGCGCGTCGCTGGTGCCGTCCCGGTGAGCCTGCGCCCGCGTGAGAATTCCCATGCAGCGAGCGTGACGCCATCGCGCCCGCACACCGACAAACAAGATCCGTCTGGGGATTGTCTGCCGGTTGTGGAGCACCGACCTCGCGCGCTGTGCAAGTAACCGCAAGTTCCACGCAAGGTCCATGCAAGATCGGTCTGCCAAGCTTCATCCCATGAACCACACAGCTTCGCCTCTTGCCATCGAGGCCGACGGACTCGTCAAGAAGTTCGGCGAGCACCGCGCGGTCGACGGCGTCAGCCTCACCGTCCCCACCGGCTCGGTCTTCGGCGTCCTCGGACCGAACGGCGCCGGCAAGACCACCACCGTCCGCATGCTCGCCACCCTCCTTCGCCCCGACGGCGGTGAGGCGCGCATCTTCGGCCACGACGTCAGCCGTGAACCCACCGCAGTCCGCTCCCTGATCGGCGTCACCGGGCAGTACGCCTCCGTCGACGAGGACCTCACCGCAACCGAGAACCTCGTGATCTTCTCGCGGCTACTCGGCCTGAGCCGCCGCGATGCGCGCACCAAGTCCCTCGAACTCCTCGAAGAGTTCGACCTGGCCGAGGCCGCGACCAAGCCGCTCAAGAACTTCTCCGGTGGTATGCGTCGACGCCTGGATCTGGCAGCCAGCCTGATCGCCCGCCCGCCGCTGCTGTTCCTCGACGAGCCCACCACCGGCCTCGATCCGCGCACCCGCGCCCAGATGTGGGTGACCATCCGACGATTGGTCGCCGAGGGTTCGACGGTGTTGCTCACGACGCAGTACCTGGATGAGGCCGATCAGTTGGCGGATCGCATCGCGGTGATCGACCGCGGCCGCGTGATCGCCAACGGCACTGCCGACGAACTCAAGGCTTCGGTCGGGATCTCCTCGCTCCAGCTCAAGCTGGTCGATCGTGATCGCACCGAGGAAGCTCGCTCGCTGATCGCGTCGGCGCTCGGTGTCGAGGTAGGTGTCACGCCCGAGGTCGGACGGATCACCGCCCCGCTGAGCGACCCGTCGATCACCGCCGACCTGCTGATCCGCCTGCGCGAGCAAGGTATCGCCGTCGACGAGATCAACGTACAGAAACCCAGCCTGGACGAAGTGTTCCTGACCATCACCGGGCACCAACCCGAAGACGGTGGACGCAACGACGCCCAGTCCGACAACGACTCCGATCGGAGCGTCGCATGACAACCACCCTCACCAAACCCCGGTCACCGATAGCCCAGCCGGATGCCGCACCCCGCCGCATCAGCCTGCAGCAGAGCTTCGCGAACACGTTCACGATGGCGTACCGCGGAATTCTCAAGATCAAGCACAACCCCGAGCAACTGTTCGACGTCGTCATCCAGCCGATCATCTTCACGTTGATGTTCACGTACATCTTCGGCGGCGCGATCGCCGGTGACGTGACGGCATATCTGCCGACGATCATCCCCGGCATTCTCGTTCAGACCGTCATCACCGGTTCCATCGTCACGGGCACTCAGCTTCGTGAGGACATGGACAAGGGCGTGTTCGATCGCTTCAAGTCCCTTCCCATCGCTCGTATCGCCCCGCTGTCCGGTGCATTGCTCGCCGACGTCGTGCGCTACGGCATCGCCACGACCATCACGTTCATCGTCGGTTTCGCGATGGGTTACCGCCCCGCGGGCGGCGTGGTCGGCATTCTGTCCGCCGCGATCCTGGTCATGGTGTGCGCGTTCTCGATCAGCTGGATCTTCGCTCTTATGGGCGTGCTGATGAACAAAGCGTCCACGGTGCAGGGCGTTTCGATGCTCGTGCTGTTCCCGCTGACGTTCCTGTCGAATGCGTTCGTCGATCCTGCCACCATGCCAAGTTGGCTTCAGAAGTTCGTGAACGTCAATCCGGTCTCACACCTGGTAACCGCGGTTCGCGAGCTGGCCAACGACGGTCACTTCGGTATCCACGTCGTGTGGTCGTTGGTCGGCGCCGCGGTGATCGTTGCCGTCATGGCACCTCTGACCGTCCGGATGTACATGCGCAAGACCTAAGTCCCGCACCACTGTCCAGCTCTAATCGAGCACCGGTCCGCGAAGCACAGCCAACGCTGCTTCGCGGACCGCTCTGCGTGAGTAGCCCGACACCTTTTCGGTTTCCACGGACCACCTGTCGGCTCCGACCACACCAACGGCGAAGTCGGACAGGCGCGCATGGTGGAGCGAGACGAAGTCTTGTCTCCCGGGCATTTTCAACGACAGAGCCATCAGTTCGACCCCGCGGTCGATGTTGCCCGTGACAAGATCGAACGACCCGATCGCCGACGCCAAGGAACCCGCTAGCGGCAGGTCCGCATAACCGTTCGGATCGAACTTGAGAGCACTCGAATCCTTCATCTGAAGAACCCGACCGGCTACGAGTTCGTGTCGTCCGTGAACGACGTGAGCACACACTGCCGCGGCACCGAGTAGAACGACGAAGGGATCACCGAAGATGTTCTCGATTGCAGGACCCAACAGTTCCAGTGCTTCTCGATAGCGGGCCAGGCCGTCCTCGATACGGCCGTCCGCGAGATCCGCCTCGGCAATGCTCGCCATGAGTGCCGCGCGCCGTTGATCGGTTTCGATCGCACCGGTCCCGGTCGAGTGCGCCAAGGCCGGGCGCGCCCGATCGAGAAGTGTTCGCCCGCCGGCGGTGTCACCGGATGCGATCATCGCTCCGGCTTGAAAGCAGATGAGCTGCATCGCCTCGTCACGCGCGCCGAGACGTTCCATCGACGCCGCCGCAATCGCGTAGAACGCAATGGCGTCGCCGTAGCGGGCGGACTGGCTGTGAACCGACCCGACATGTTGGGCTGCCATCGCCAGTCCCCATTCGTCACCGACACTGGTCGCGTAGTCGAACAGAGCCTGCCCGTCGAGCAATGCGCCGCGCAGATCGCCGATGTTCTCCCGCATGTTCGAACGCGCGGACAGCGCAGCCATTCGGGTCTCGGGGTCGGGGCTGCGAACGCCCTCCGCGACCAACCGCGCAAGTTTGTGGTTGGCGATCCCACTCGTGGACAGTCTGATCAGAAACGCAAACAACGGACCGAGATCATCGCGCTCTCGCAACAACTTTCGAAGACGAACCCGTGCGCGGGCATGGTTTCGATCGGCCTCCCCGAAATAGAGATGCATCGCCACCAGGATGAACGTGGCACCCACCAGTTCCGCATTCACGTCGCGCAGATCGTTGTCCGCGGTAGCCCCGACGATCTTCGACGCCCAGTTCGAGATTTCCGAGTTCGATCCACGCACTGCCCACAGAATCGCAAGGACGGGAAAGACGTTGGCCACGGTGATCGCGTCGCCGCGCTCGACTGCCCAGCGAAGAACTGCGAGAAGGTTGTCGTGCTCGGCGTCCAGGTCGGCAATCAGACGCAGCTGATCGGTGCGCGCACGCACGACGGCGTCCTCGGCGATCGCGATCGCCCAGTCATCGAGGCGCCGAATCACTTCCGGCCCCTCTCCGGACGCGGCGAGTTGCTCCTCGCCGTATTCACGGACCGTCTCGAGCATGTAGTAGCGAAGCTCACCCTCCCCGTCGCTGACGGAAAGAAGAGACTGATTCACCAGCGCTTCGACGGCACCGGCCACATCGGTCAACTCGCCCCACCCGGCAACGGCCTGCGCCGAGGAAAGCGTGAAGCCTGCCGGGAATCGGCACAACCGACGCAGCGCAATCTGATCGCCGCCGCCCAGCAGATTCCAACTCCAGTCGATCACCGCGTGCAGAGTGCGATGCCGATCCGGAGACGTCGGATCATCGGAGCGCAACAACGCGAACCGATCTCGCAGTCTCGAACCGATTTCGTCGACGCTCATCGTCCGGACCCGGGCGGCCGCGAGTTCGATCGCCAACGGGAGTCCGTCGAGCGTCGTACACAGCTTGACGACGGCGTCGACGTCCAGATGAACAGAGGGCCGCACCGCGCGGGCTCTCGCTGAGAAGAGTTCGACTGCCGAGCCGGTTCCGTCGTCGATCGCCAACGGCGGCAACGGGTACACAGCCTCGGCGCTGATCATGAGCGGCGATCGACTGGTGGTCAGTACCGTCAACTGACGACCGGCCGCGATCATCTCGGCCACGATCTCCGAACACGCGCCGATCACGTGCTCGCAGTTGTCGAGGATGAGCAACATCGGACCGGCCGACAGCGCCTCTTTGAGTCGTTCTCGCGCCGAATGCGTCCGGCCGACGGTCAATTTGCCTGGAGCCAGGTCGGATTCACTGATTCCGAGGGTGCCGCCGATGGCCGCGATCACATCTTCGCTGCTACGCAACGACGCCAACTCCACCAGTACCACCGACACGCCCGGGTGGTTCACGGATGCACGCAGACCCAATTCGTGTGCAAGGCGGGTCTTTCCGGCACCACCGGGTCCGAGAATCGTAACGACGCGAGAGCGGGCGAGCAAGGATTCGATCTGGTCGATGTCGTTGTCGCGACCGAGCAGGGCGTTGGGGGCAGCCCGCAGGCCGATCGCACGCGCAGCCCGCGGTATTGCCGCAGGTGCCCCCAGAAGTTTCGCGTTCAGAGTCACCAGTGCGGGTGACGGATCAGCGCCCAGACGGTTGGCGAGATGGTTTCGGAACTCCGCGAACACCTCGAGTGCCTCGTTGACCCGGCCGGCTCCGGCGAGCGCACGCATCAGCGCTTCGGCTGCCGTGTCGTCGAATGGACTCGCCAGGTGCCGTCCGCGCACCAGTGGAATGGCTGCCGCGTACTCCCCCAGCGTGAGGAACGCGTCGATCTGCGCCGTCTCCAGTTCGTCGTACACGCGGCCCGCGTCGAGCGCCAGACGATCTGCGACGTCGCCGACGACGTCGCTCCCGGGTGTGCCGCGCCACAGGCGCAGCGCCTCGGTCGCGGCCGCAAGTGCCTCGGACGCGTCCGCGTCGCCGGCGTGCAGACGACGAGCCGCGTCCGCTGCCCGGGCCAGGTCGACGCGCGCTCTGGCGAGAGTGAGCCGGTATCCGGCCGCCGTGACCTCGAGGGCCCCGTCCGGGAGTGCAGATCGCAAGCGCGAGACCTGAGTGTGGAGGGCATTCATCGGTGAGCGCGGCGGCTCCAGCCCCCAGACGTCGTCGATCAGGCTCTGCGCGGTGCGTGGCTCACCGGGATTGCGAGCCAGCGCAACCAGCAGAGTTCGAGCTCGCGGACCCGGCAGCGGAACCAGGCGATCGCCCACTTTGGTCGAAACGGGTCCGAGCAAGGCAATGTCTGCCAGGTCTTCGCCCGACTGCGCGTACCTGGCGCGCTCACTCACGTCTCGAGTCATGTGCTGATCCACCGCGTTCGATCGTATTGCACAGTGCAAAGATCGTTGTATGGCAACAGCTGCTCAATGGATCGAAGGCGCGAGGCCGCGCACACTCCCGAACGCGATTGCGCCCGTGCTGGTCGGCACCGGAGCCGCGGCGTCCCTGGACCTCGCAGTGTGGTGGAAGGCGCTCCTGGCACTGGTCGTCTCCTTGGCCTTGATCGTCGGGGTGAATTTCGCGAACGACTATTCCGACGGAATCCGCGGAACGGACGACGACCGCGTCGGGCCACTGCGCTTGGTCGGATCGAAGTTGGTCAGTCCCGGAGCCGTGAAGGCCGCAGCGATCAGCTGCTTCGCCGTTGCCGCGGTGGCCGGGTTCGTTCTGGCGGCGACCACAGCGTGGTGGCTGGTCGCGGTCGGCGTGTTCTGCATCATCGGTGCCTGGTTCTACACCGGCGGCAAGAAGCCGTACGGATACAGCGGGTTCGGCGAGATCGCCGTGTTCATCTTCTTCGGGCTGATCGCAGTGCTGGGAACTCAGTTCGTGCAGGCCGAGCGGGTCGATCTGGCCGGGCTGGCCGGAGCGATCGCCATCGGCTCGTTCTCGAGCGCAGTGCTCGTTGCCAACAATCTTCGCGACATCCCGACCGACACCGAGTCCGGAAAGATCACTCTCGCAGTACGGCTCGGCGACGCGAAGACCCGCACGCTGCACGTGATCCTGCTGGCCGTTCCGTTCGTCGCGACCCTGCTGCTGATCCTGCGCACCCCGTGGGCATTGCTCGGATTGCTCGCGTTGCCACTGGCAATCCGAGCCAACGCCCCGCTGCGTTCAGGCGGGCAGGGAATGGCCCTGATCCCCGCGCTGCGCGACACCGGACTTGCCATGCTCGTCTGGGGTGCCGCGACCGCAGTTGCGCTCAGTCTCGCCTGAACGTCGACGCACTCAACGGTTGTCGGGCACGAACGCGCTGAGCAGGAAGTTCACGATCGAGATGATCAGCGCGCCCCAGACTGCCGTCCAGAAGCCGTCGACCGTCAAGCCGTAGGACGTTCCGGACGAGATCCACGCCGTCAGCATCAGCATCAGGGCGTTGATCACGAGAGTGAACAGTCCGAGCGTCAGGATGAGCAGCGGTAGCGAGAGAAGCTGTACTACCGGCTTGATGAAGGCGTTGACCACCGTGAAGATCAGGGCGATCACCGCGATCACGAGAACCGTGCCCCAGGTGCCGTTGTCGTGGTTGGCGATCGTGATGCCGGTGACCCACGCCGACGCCAGCCAGATGGCTATGCCGTTGATGATGAGACGTGCCAGAAATGTCATGTCTGAATGCTGGCACATCCCTCCCGTGCATGCGGAACCGTGCCGAATCTAGGCCGCGCGATTCATCTTCGCTTCCAACCGCTCACGGATCACCGACATCGTGACCTGCGTTTCGAGAGCCTCACGGGTGGGTCCGTCGGCGACACGCAGGATGCCGAGCAGGATGTGTTCGGCGCCGATGCGATTGTCCTTGTGCGCGAGCGCTTCACGGAGCGAGAGTTCCAACACCTTCTTGGAGTCCTTCTCGAATCGTGAACGAGGGAACCCGAATCGGCTCTTGCGGGAAGTGTCGACGCCGTCCGGCACAGGAGTCTCGTCCAGCACACCTTCGCCGAAGGACTGCTCGAGACTCTCCCGAACCGCATCGAGATCGATGCCGATCGACTTGAGTATCTCGGCGTCGTCGTCGAGCTTGTTCGAGCTACCTTCGTTCGACCCGGCGCCGGCGTGGCGGATCACGTCGAGCGTGACACCAGACTCGGCGAGCACCTCGGTGGCGATGCCCCGATCAGAGGTGAGCAACGCGGTCAACAGTTCCATCGGAGTGACAGGACCGGAGCCGGCGACAGCATCGACGACGACTCCCCTCGCCTGCGCGGAGAACCTTTCGAACATGGCACTTACCTGCCCTTCTCGCGCAGTGAACGCAGCATCGATTCCGATTGCGCGGACGCATATTTCTTGTGGACGGCTTGACGGCTGACCTCGAGGGTTTCCGCGATTGCCTGCCAGGACCATCCGTGACGACGCGCATTGGCGACCTGAATGGCCTCGAGTTTTTCGAGTAGACGTCGCAGCGCTCGAACGGCACGCAATCCCTCGGCGGGATCCGGACTGCCGGCGGCAGCGGCAAGAGAGGTTGCTTCGGTCATAGTGTCAATTTAGATTGACAATCGAAATCTGTCAACCAAAATTGACACCGCCATGTCAGTACCCGGCGACTGCGCCGTCCACTGCCAACTGCAGGTCAGCCTGCACGGTTCGGGCGATATCCATCGGCTTGTCCGGAAGTTCGGTCACGGGCATCCCGACGAAGACGCTCGCAGCCTTCACGTCGCCGGCCACCGGGCCGTAGTTGATGCCGATCGACACCAGGGCCGGCGAGCATCCCAACTTCTCGGCTCGGGCGACGATGTGGCCGATACCGCTGTTGACATGCTGCAGCCGCGTCGGATCCTCGGTATTGCACGTCCCCTCCGGGAAAATCGCCAGACAATCCCCATTGCCCAGACGCTCGGCCGCGACGTCCATCATCACGCGGCCGGCATCCGAAACAGCGCGAAGGCCGTAGTTCTTGCTGCGAAAAACCGGAATGCTGCCCATCATGTCGACCTTCTTGCGCTGCGAAGGATCAACGAAGAGTTCGTCTTTGGCGAGGACCCTGGTCCGTCCGATCACGCGACGCAACGGAGTACGCCACGCGGTCGCGGCGAGTGTGAATTGGTCGCTCTCCGTCAGATGATTGACTGCCACGACCAATTGCGTCTTGCGTTCGAGCAGAGTCTTCAGCGCAGCTTCCGCACCCGGCGCGTACTTCACCCGCGGGCGGTACTTCACCGCCAGCGCGGCATAAGCGAGCTTCGCCACAAACCGGTTCTGCTGATGGCTGCGGTAGTACTCGTACACAGCTTCGTAATTGTCGAGTGAAACTTCAGGATTGCCCATGATCCGCCCTCGCTGGAGAAGTGTCCCTTGGACAAACGATACACAACCTACGGTTGCGTAGGTTTGTGTTTCACATGGCGTAGCGCTGGGAGAAACGCACTTCTCGAGGTAAAACGGTTTCTGTGATCCGCTCGGCCATATCCACCGACCTACCCGCACTGCAACAGATCGAGATCGCCGCGGGCGAACCGTTCCGAGACATCGGGATGGACGCCATCGCAGACGATCCACCGCCGACGCTCGACGAGTTGAACGATTTTCTCGCCGCCGAACACATCTGGGTTCAGACCGACGCAAACGACGTGCCCGTTGCGTACGCACTGGTCGAGATCGTGGACGGCGGCGCACATATCGAGCAGGTTTCCGTTCACCCCGACCATGCCCGCAAAGGACTCGGAGCCCAACTGATCGACGTTGTCACCGAATGGGCGGCGGACCATCACCACGATCTCGTGACTCTGACGACCTTCGTCGACGTTCCGTGGAACGCGCCGTACTACGAGCGACTCGGATTCGTGCGCCTGGCGGAGAACACACTCTCCCCCGGCCTGATCCGCATCAGAATGGTCGAGCAGTCATCCGGGCTGGACGCGTGGCCTCGCGTGACAATGAGCCGCCCCGCCCGCGGTCATGTGTCAGCAGTGCAGAAGCGCGCGGCGCAGGAGTATGCGGTTCAGGAGTTGGCGGTCCACGCACCCGAACGAACGAACTCGTCCAGCACTGCTGTGGGGCCGAGCAGGTCTATCCCTTCCGAGGCCACCCATTCGTCGTTGTAGTAGGTGCCCGAGTAGCGCTCTCCGCCGTCGCACAGAAGCGTGACGACGCTGCCGCTGCGTCCGGCGGCCATCATCTCCGCAAGCAACGCAAAAGCTCCCCACAGGTTCGTACCCGTCGAGCCACCCACTTTGCGCCCCAGGGCGGCGCTGGCGTGCCGTGCCGCCGCAATCGAGCCCGCGTCCGGCACCTTGATCATGCGGTCGACCACTTGACCGACAAACGACGGTTCGACGCGCGGACGGCCGATGCCCTCGATCCGGGAGCCCCGAGTACCGACGATCGACGGATCGCTCGCTCGCCACGCGTCGAAGAACACGGAGTGCTCCGGGTCTACGACGCACAGTCCGGTGTCGAATTTCCGGTAGCGAAGGAAGCGGCCGATCGTGGCGCCGGTTCCGCCCGTTCCGGCTCCGACGACCACCCAGTCGGGAATCGGATGTTCCTCGTGCTCGAGCTGAGTGAAGATGGATTCGGCGATGTTGTTGTTTCCGCGCCAGTCCGTCGCACGCTCGGCGTGGGTGAACTGGTCCATGTAGTGACCGTTCAACTCACTCGCGAGCCGATGCGATTCCGAGTAGATCGAGGACGGATCGCTCACGAAATGACAACGTCCACCCTGCGCCTCGATCAACGCGATCTTGGCGGGACTCGTGCTCGCTGGCATCACCGCGACAAAATCCAGACCGAGCAACTTCGCGAAATACGCCTCGCTCACAGCCGTCGAACCGGACGACGCTTCGATGACGGTGGTCTCTTCGGTAACCCAGCCGTTGCAGATCGCGTAGAGGAAAAGCGACCGCGCGAGTCGATGTTTGAGACTTCCCGTGATGTGTGTCGACTCGTCCTTCAGATAGAGCTGGACGGTCCAGTTACTCGGCAGCGGATACCGCAGCAGGTGAGTGTCCGCGCTGCGTTGCGCATCAGCTTCGATCAACCGCACCGCGTTGTCGACCCACTGCCGAGACGTCCGGCGGTCGACGTCGAGCGACTCCGTGGTCACCGGCCGTCTCCACGCAGCTTGGAACGAAGATCGTCACGATCGGACCGCCGCTGGGCGTCGACGGCCGCAATGCCTGCGTTGACACGCTTGCGCAGTTTCGCGAAGAGCAGCAGCGACAGCGGCAAGGCGATCAGCACTGCGAACAGTGCGGCGACAATCAGCGGAACGTCGGTGCCGGCGAGCTTTCCGCCGCCGATGATGAGGGCACCGATCACGACGACAAGCAGCAACCGGGCGACCGAGTACAGCACCACGTCGCGGGCCAGTTGACCCTTGGTCACCGGCCCGGCAGCCGACTTTGCTTGCCCAGAGTTTGCGGAAGGTTTACTGGCCTTGACCGGCTCAGAAGGAACATTTTCGGGGTTTTCAGACAACTGACTCACCCTCTCAGGTTACCCATTCCGAATACCGGTAGCACCGAGCCCGCTATATCCATTTTGTCCTTTACTTAAACATTACTTTGTCTTGAAAGATCGACTACCCGGCTATATCTGTGCAAACATTGCGCTACCACTCAGAAAACGGTCGAATGTAAGCGAAGGACTTCGAAACAAACTCGACGCAGGTTTTCGGCAACTGCTCGACACGCCGGTTCGGTATCACTGTTCAGAGTCACTGTTCGTCAACGTTCGACATCAACATGGAGGACCTCACAATGAGCGCACCAACCTTCAATACCGCCGCAGACGCACTCATGACGCCCGGACAGGTAGCGGCATTGTTTCATGTCGATCCCAAGACCGTGACCCGCTGGGCACACGCAGGACGACTCGGCTCGCTTCGCACACCAGGGGGACATCGTCGATTCCGTGAGACCGAGGTCATGCAGCTTCTGCGATCGCTGACCACGGAAGCGGACCACAACTGAGCATCCACAGCCCGCAAAGAGAAACACGTACTACCCGACAGATACAGCACTGACGCACTGAGCCTAAACACTTGTCCGCAGCACTTCTGGTGATGCGGGCCGGAGACTGAGTAGGCTCGACCTCAGTTCCCTGAGGAGGTGCGCCGTGTTGTATCTGTTGGCGTTGGTGGGTTTGGTGACATTGATCGTTCTGATGTGGAAGGCATTCGGGCCCGATCCGTCGACGCGCGCCCCGGTGAGCGGCGTGCGCGGACCGGACGACGATCCCGAATTCCTGTGGAATGTGAACCAGCAAACACGACGCAAGCGCACGGAAGGGCCGGACGTACCGCCGACTGACACGTCGACGTAGCGTCCGGGCTTACCCGGCTATCCGATTACCGCCCTGAGAAGCCGTACGGGGAGGCCGGAAAGTCCTGCGCAACCACAGCAGCCAACTCCAGCACCGCTTCCCGAGTACCCGGACGCAACCGGTCCAGATCGATTTCGGCGCCCTCTTCCAAATGCGGGTCGAACGGAATCAACCTCACCGCTCGGCAGCGCTGCTCGAAGTGCTCGACGACGCGCGGTAGATCAACCTTGCCCGAGCGAGGCCGCACCGCGTTGATGACGGCCACGGACGTGGCGACCAGCCTGCTGTAACCGTGAGCGTCGAGCCAATCAAGTGTTGCGGAGGCGCTACGTGCACCGTCGACGGATCCGGAACTGACGACGATCAACGAATCTGCGCCCTCGAGAATGGCCTGCATCGCCGAGTGCATCAAGCCGGTGCCGCAGTCGGTCAGAACTATGCTGTAGAACTTTTCGAGCATGTCGACCGTGCGCGTGTAGTCCACGCCGCTGAAGGCCTCCGAGACTGCTGGATCACTGTCGGACGCAAGCACTTCGAGCCGGTGCTGGTTTTGCGATGTATAGCCTCTGACGTCGCTGTACTTCTCGATACTGTTCTCGTCACGCAGCAGGTTACGCACAGTTGCCGGCGTCTCGAGCGGGATCTTCTGACTCAGGGTTCCCCGGTCCGGGTTTGCATCGACTGCGACGACGCGATCGCCGCGAATCGATGCGAACATCGATCCCAGCGTCGCAGTGGTCGTGGTTTTTCCGACGCCACCTTTGAGACTGAGCACCGCAACCTTGTAGCAGCCCTGCAGCGGCTGGTTGATCTGGCGCGTCAACTCGACGACATGCTGATCCTTCGCGCCGTTCCCGAGGTTCACCGATCGGCCGGACATCGTGTACAGCGCTTTGCGCCAGCCGCCGGCCGGGGCTGGCCGGACCGGCTTGACGAGAAGCGCTGCCGAGAGGTCTTGCGCCGTCATCGGAAGAGCCGGCTCAGGACGATTGCCGGGAGCGGGGTTGAATCCGGCCTTCTGCATCGGAGGGTGAACCGGTGCCGCCGTCGGCGGAGCAACCGGCATCGCCTGCCCGTTCTGCAGGGTGTGACCGTTCTGCAGAGTGTGACCATTCTGCAGCGCTTGACCATTCTGCAGCGCTTGACCATTCTGCAGCGCTTGACCGTTCTGCACCGGCGCAGCGCCGGGGTGACCGAACTGCCGAATCACGGGATTGGGCTGATGCATGCCGGGCGAAGAAGGTGCCTGCGGTTGCTGGAGCGGTCTCGCGGTCGGGCTGGGATGGTTCTGAACGGGCTGCGAGTTCTGTACGGATTGCGGAGCGGCGACTCGTGAATCCGGAACCGACCCTGCACGATTCGCGGGTTCGTAGGTCTGCATCGGCATCGCGGGCGAGGTCGAGAACTGGCCGTTGATGGGGCCTGGCTGTGCTTCCGGGTATTGGATGACCGGAGTTTTAGGGCCTGACGCAGGCACCGGCGGAGCTGCCGGCGTCGTAAGCGGCGGCTGGGCGGCGGGTGCACTGGGGGGGTGGGCGGGGGATGCACTGGGCGCCTGGCCGCCTACTTGCTGGAGCGGACCGGAGTCGACCGGGGCCACGAAGAGACTGCGAACATCGCTGGGAACCGAGTCGGATGACGGCTCGGGCGCGGATGCGCGCGGCTCGCGCCGCGTCGGCTCGGCAGGACGCAC
Source organism: Rhodococcus sp. NPDC056506 (assembly GCF_042794945.1). Classification (NCBI taxonomy): domain Bacteria; kingdom Bacillati; phylum Actinomycetota; class Actinomycetes; order Mycobacteriales; family Nocardiaceae; genus Rhodococcus; species Rhodococcus sp. NPDC056506. Next base: position 225,072 of record NZ_JBHTSW010000005.1, read on the forward strand.
CGGCTCCCACAATCCTGCTCCGGCGTCTTCAATCTTGTCGGCCATCTCGCCGTTCCCCCTCGTCGATCCCCACAGCTACCAGGCAGCTAGTTATTCACCGAGCTGCATCGTAGCTGGTGCCGCCCCTGACCTACCTACCGGTAATACCTACAGACCGGTCGGCAGCCACCCACGGTACCTCGAGAGGATCAGTTGAGTCCCGCGTAGGAGTGCAAGCCGGAGACGACCATGTTGATGATGAAGAGATTGAACAGCATCGCAACGAAACCGGCGATGTTGATCCAAGCAGCCTTCGTCTCCCGCCACCCGGACGTTGCCCTCGCATGCAGGTAGGCCGCGTAGATCACCCAGGCGATGAAGGACATCGTCTCCTTCGGATCCCAACCCCAGAAGCGTCCCCACGCAGCTTCCGCCCAGATGGCACCGAGGATTACGCCTGCGCCGAACAGCGGAAACGCGATGATCGTGCTCTTGTATGCCAAGCGGTCGAGAGTCTGGGCGTCCGGCAGTCGCTCTGCGATCCGGCCGCCGATGCTCGTGCCCTCGTCACCGGGCGGGAACTTCAGTCGCAGCAGGAACAGGAGGCTCGCGATACCGCCGATCATGAAGATGCCGGAGCCGACGCTGACGATCGTCACGTGAATCGGAAGCCAGTACGAGCGCAGCGCCGGAACCACGGGGGCCGCGTCGGCGTAGAGAACCGTGCCGGCGAGGAACATCAGAATCAGAACGGGAACCAGCAGGAAGACCCACATCGGACGGTAAGCCGGCTTGATCAACAGGACGTGCCCGACCAGCAACGACGCCGCACACGCCATCGCCACGAATTCGTACATGTTGCCGAGCGGGAATCGTTCCGTCGCAAATCCGCGGAGCACGATCGAGGCGATGATCAGAACCGTTCCGACGACCAGGACAGCTCGGCCCATTCCGCCGAATCGCTCCGAGAGCGACTTGGTCGGAGTCTCCGCGACCCTGCCAGGCACGGAAGCATCGACTCCGCCGGCCGAGACCAGTTCCTTGTCCTGAACCGCCTTGGCTCTGGCCGACGCGTACTGCACGATGAGCAGCACAAACGCCAGAACGAGCACGGTGAAGGCGGACTTGAAGGCCCAGTCGCTGTACTGCGCGAGTGTCTCGTTGGTTGTCATCGGGCGTTCTCCTGCGCGTGCGGTTCGGTCACCGCGGTGGTCGGATTGCTTTTCAGCAAGCGGTCGGTGAGGCGGTCGAACTCGTCGCCCCAGCCTGCGTGGTCGGTGCGGGCAAGCCCACCAAGTTCTACTACAGTACGTCGTTCGTCATCTGGATAGATACGAGCCCAGACGCGGCGACGCTTGATCACGAGCGAGACGAGCAGACCCGCCATCATCGTCAACGCCGAAACCAACACCCATACCTGAGCGGGATCATGGGAGACCTGAAGGTTCACGAAGTCGACGGCACCGTCGAATCGCACCTGGGTTCCGTCGGCAAGCGTCGCGCTCTCCCCCGGGAAAAGGTTGACCCGGTCCTGCTTGAGCAGTCGCCCCTGATTGATCAGTTCGGTGTTGAGTTCGAACAGCGATTGCGGGTTACCGGTATCGAGTCCGGTGTCGCCCTTGTAGATGTCGATCGCGACGGCCGGATCGTTCATCGCCGGGTAACTCGACGACAGAAGGTTGCCGTGGAACAGCGCGGTGGGCGCGAACAATCCTTCGATGGCAATCTGATTCTTCCGACGCTCGTCCGCATCCGGATACATACCGCCCGGCGGGTCGAAACGCATCGCGCCACTGCTCAGGAACGTCGTGGCGTCGTCCGGACGCCACTGAAGCGTCTCGGTGCGGGTCTCGCCGTTCGGGAACGTGACGGTGAAGGTCGGCGCGTATCCGTGTCCCTGCAGGTACACACGATCGCCGGCGATCCGCAGCGGGTGGTTCACCTGGATGGTCGTGTCCCGCCAGGTATCGGACTCGAGGTCGTCGCCTGCCTGGTACGAGATGTCCGAGGTGAACATCTCGGCCTGACCGGTCTCGAGGTAGTCGGCCTGGAAGTTCTTCACACGGACACACAGCGGAGTCATGCCGGTGCCGTCGAGGCTCAGGCCCGCGACGAACGAGTCGAACACCGCCGGTGACGTAGTGCAGAACCCGGGGCCGTCGTTGGCGATGACGATGCGATTGCCTTCGTAGCCGAACAACTTGCCCGCGGCGATCGCGATCAGCAGTCCGACCAGCGACAGGTGGAACACGAGGTTGCCGAATTCGCGGAGATATCCCTTCTCCGCCGAGATGGTGATCTCGCCTTCGCGTCGTGATTTCGTATCGCCGCGACGCGTTTCGACGCGCCAACCACGCAGTTCTTTCGACACACGGGCGGCAAGTTCGTCGGGAGTCTCGCCGTCCACGACGCTCGTGGTGTGGTGCGGCAGACGAGCGAGGTTACGCGGCGCATTAACGGGACGGGTGCGCAGTGCCTTTGCGTGCTCCACACAACGCGGCAGGATGCAGCCGACCAGCGAGATGAAGAGCAATGCGTAGATCGCGGTGAACCAGAAGCTGCTGAACACGTCGAACAGTTCGAGGCGGTCCATCCACGGGCCGAGAGTCGGACGCGCGGCGATGTAGTCGGCGACCTTGCCCTCGTTGAGGGTTCGCTGAGGCAGCAGGGCACCGGGGATCGCAGCGAGTGCGAGGAGGAACAGCAGAACCAGCGCGGTCCGCATCGAGGTGAGCCCGCGCCAGGTGTTGCGCCCGAGTGCAACGACTCGACCGATCACCGACTGCTTCGGCAGCACGGGTGTCGGGTTGTCGTTATTGTCGTCAGCTGTCATATCGGCAGCGTCACCTCCGAGATAAATGCGTCGCGAACCCAGCCGACGAACTGGTCCCACGCGCCTGTGACGAGGGCGATTCCCACTGCCACCAACATGATTCCGCCGAAAATTTGAATGGTGCGTGCATTACGACGCAACCAGCCGACGCCGGTCAGCGCACGTGCCGACCCCAGCGCCAGAAAGATGAACGGCAGCCCGAGTCCGATGCAGTACGCGACGATCAACGTGACACCGCGCGCGGCGGTCATCCCGTCGGTTCCCGCGGCTACGGACATCACGCCTGCCAATGTCGGTCCGAGGCATGGCGTCCACCCCAGCGCGAACACTCCCCCGAGTAGCGGCGCCCCCACCAGCGACGACACACGACGCGGTTCGAAGCGGACGTCTTTCTGCAGCGCCGGGATCAGTCCGATGAACACCAGGCCCATCGCGATCGTGACCACACCGCCCACGCGCATCAGGACCTCGCGGTTGACGAGCAGAGTCGAGATAACGCCGAACACCGACGCGGTGGCGAGAACGAAGACGACGGTGAAGCCGGCGACGAACAGTCCGGCCGCACCGGCGACCCTCAGGCGACTGCTCCGGGTGATCGTCCGGGTCCTCGCCTCGTCGGCGGTGATCGCGGGTGCGTCGGCGCCGACGACGCCGGCGAGGTAGGAAAGGTAGCCGGGAACGAGCGGCACGACGCACGGTGAAGCGAACGACACCAGACCGGCGAGGACGCAGGCACCGAGGGCCAGCAGCAGCGGACCGGACGACGCCGCGTTCTGAAATGCTTCGCCCACACCGGCACTCAGTGTTTCGCTGCCGGCCAGCAGCGTGGTGGTCGTGGTTGTCATGTCTACTGCGCGTCTTCCTGAGCTACCCGCTGGACGACGGGCAGCAAATCCTCGGCGAGAAGTTCTTGGAGAAATACCGCGGCGACGCGATGCTGGCGATCAAGGACGATCGTCGTCGGAATGACCGACGTGGGGTAGCCCTTGCCGAGGGCGATCAGCGAGCGCATCGACGGGTCGTAGATCGACGGGTACGAGACCTTGTTGTCGACCACGAAGTCCTGCGCCTTGTTCTTGGTGTCGTCGCGGACGTTGATACCGAGGAACTGCACGCCGGAATCCTTGGTCTGCTCGTAGACCTGTTCCAGATCGTCGGCTTCGGCCCGGCACGGTCCACACCACTGACCCCAGACGTTGAGGACGACGACCTTGCCCTCGAAGTCGTCGACGCCGACCTTCTGGCCTTCGTTCATCAGGTCGGGCCCGGAGAGGTTGCCGATGGTGCCTCGGTCGGACGGCGGATCGTAGAAGATCTTGGTCTGTCCGCCCGGTGAGACGAAGTCGAAAGTTCCGCCCTGTGCGACGGCGTCGTCGCCGGTCGCGCAGGACGAGAGAAGGAGCATCGCGGATGCAGCGGCTGCCAGTGCTGCGGCGATGCGGCGCGAAATCATGCGCCTGTCACTCTCGGGTCGGAGGCGCCGGCGGGTTCGGAGTAGACGATGTCGACCAGTGTGTCGCCCTCGTAGACCAGTGACGTCAACGAGGCCAGACCGCACTGACGGTGACGGGGGTCGTGCCAGAGACGCTCACCCTGCAGGAATCGACGCAGAGTCCAGACCGGAAGCTGATGGCTGACGACGACGGCTTCGTGTCCGACTGCCGCGACGCGTGCGGCGTTGACGGCTGCCAGCATGCGATGTGCGATCTGCAAGTAGGGCTCGCCCCAGGACGGGGTGAACGGGTCACGCAGTTTCCACCAGTGACGCGGACGCGAGAGCGCACCGTCCCCGACAGCTACCTTGAGGCCCTCGAATTCGTTGCCCGCCTCGATGAGGTTCTCGTCGGTGACGATGTCGAGCTTGTGCGCCTCGGCGATCGGAGTCGCGGTTTCCTGTGCGCGCTGAAGCGGCGACGCGACCACGTGGGTGATGTCGTGATCGGAAAGCACGGATGCGACCGCACGAGCCTGGGCCTCGCCCGCCACCGACAACCGGAAACCCGGGAGCCGTCCGTAGAGGATCCCGCGCGGGTTGTGAACTTCACCGTGGCGAAGGACGTGGACGATGGTGCGGGTGGACGTGTGGTCGGGGTGATCGGCGTCGGTCACAGTCGAGGGTCCTCGCTGAAGGTGATGGATGGCTGAAGGTGATGGATGTCGGAAGCGTGCGGGTGTTCTGGAACTGGAACGGATCAGGGCTTGACGGCAGCAGCCGCGGCCTTGGCTGCGTGAGGCATGGCGTCGGCGATGATCGAGAATGCTCGATCGTCGAGTGCTGCGGAGACGAACCACGCTTCGAACGCGCTCGGCGGCGGGTACACGCCGCGGGAGAGCAGCGCATGGAAGAAGGCGGGGAATCGCCAGGTCTGCGCGGCTTTGGCTTCGTCGTAGTTGGTCACCGTGTTCTCCGTGAAGAACACGCTCACCAAGGTGCCTGCGTACTGCACACGGTGTTCGACGCCTTCGGCGGTGAGGGCTTGGGTCATGAGGTCGCCGAGGGCGGTCGCGTTCCGGCCGAGCTTGGCGTACACCTCGGCGTCGGCGGCGCGCAGGCTCGCGAGTCCGGCGGCAACGGCTACGGGGTTACCCGAGAGGGTGCCTGCCTGGTAGACGGGACCGTCGGGTGCGAGGTGGCCCATGATGTCGGCGCGGCCGCCGAAGGCTGCGGCGGGCAGGCCGCCGCTCATGACCTTGCCGAAGGTGTAGAGGTCGCCGGCGACGTTGTCGATGCCGTACCAACCCGAGGCGCTGACGCGGAATCCGGTCATCACCTCGTCCATGATCAGGAGTGCGCCGTGCTCACGGGTGAGACGACGCAGGCCCTCGTTGAAGCCGGGGAGCGGCGCGACGGCGCCCATGTTTCCAGCGGCAGCTTCGGTGATGACGCACGCGATGGCGCCGGGGTTGGCGGCGAACGCCGCGGCCACTGCGTCGAGATCGTTGTAGCGGACGACGATGGTGTCTTCGGCTTGCGCACCGGTCACACCGGGCGAGGTCGGCAGTCCGAACGTCGCGAGGCCTGATCCGGCGTCGGCGAGAAGGGCGTCGACGTGGCCGTGATAGCAACCGGAGAACTTGATGATCTTGGTGCGTCCGGTGAATCCGCGGGCGAGGCGGACTGCGCTCATCGTGGCTTCGGTTCCGGAGTTGACCAGGCGAACCTTTTCCACGGGCGCGACGCGGGCGACGATCTCCTCGGCGAGGGCAACTTCGCCTTCCGTCGGCGCACCGAAGGAGAGACCGCCGAGCGCGGCTTCGCGAACGGCTTCGACGACTGCCGGGTGAGCGTGCCCGAGAATCATCGGACCCCAGGACGACACCAGGTCGACGTAGTTGTTCCCGTCGACGTCGGTGAGGGTGTAACCGGACGCCTCGCGGATGAATCGCGGTGTTCCGCCGACCGAACCGAACGCACGGACGGGCGAGTTGACGCCACCCGGAATCACGTTGCCGGCACGTTCGAAGAGCCGAGCGGAGTTCGTTGCATGCACGTCGGGATCACCGGAAGACACAGTCACGGCTTCCAGTGTCCCAGTTCTGTCGAATCTGACAACGACAGGGTGTAGGACTTCGGTGCTCGAGGCGAGTTTTCCGGTCGAACCGGACCTCACGTGAGACGATTTCGGGCATGAAGCGACTGTTGACGACGCTGATGGTCTCAGCTGCGATTCTTCTCACATCCTGTGGTTCGAACGCTTCCGATGACGACAAGGCGACAATTTCGTCGCCGCCAAGTGCCACGGAGGCGGTTGGAACGACTGCGGCAACGAGCACCGAGCCCGCATTTCTCGGCGGGTGTTCGGCCGTCTCCGTCTACGTTCAGCAGCGTGTTCAGAGCGGTGACACGTCGACTCAGACGGCGGGAGCCGACTTCCTGAAGATCGTCGAGAACGACCCTTCGTACCAGGCTATGTCCGAGAGCGAGAAGGAACTCTTCCGTCAGGGAATCGAAGCGGGCGCCGCAGGCTCCTGCTGAATGTGAGGGTTGGGATCGAACCGGGTTGCCCGCGGTGCGCTACGCGCTATCGTCGGTTCCATGGCCACCACAGCGGACCACCTCAGGACAACACTCGACGGACGCTGGCGGGAGGTGCGTGAGCGCGTTCGCGGCGAATTGAACGACGAACGTTTTGCTCCGCACTACACACCCAACACCGCCATAGCGCGTTCCAAGGCTCTCGAACAGATGCGGGTTCTCGCCGATCTCGGCTACGCCGCAAACGGTTTCGCGGTATCTCACGGCGGAACGGGCGACGCGGGCGGCGCCGTCACCAGCATCGAGATGCTGGCGATGTCCGACCTCTCGCTGATGGTCAAGGCGGGCGTCCAGTGGGGATTGTTCGGCGGCGCCATCGAAAACCTCGGTACCGAGCGTCATCACCAGGCGTACGTCAAACCGCTGATCGATCTGGACCTACTCGGTTGCTTCGCGATGACCGAGACCGGCCACGGCAGCGACGTACAAGAACTCGAAACCACGGCAACCTACGACGTCGAGACGGGCGAGTTCGTCGTCAACTCCCCCACGCCGTCCTCGCGCAAGGACTACATCGGCGGCGCTGCACAGCACGCCACCGTCGCGGCGGTGTTCGCTCAGTTGATCACCGGTGGCGAAAGCCAGGGCGTCCACTGTTTTGTCGTGCCGATTCGTGACGACGCCGGCAACGACCTTCCCGGCGTCACGACGTCCGACTGCGGACTCAAGGGCGGACTACCCGGAGTCGACAACGGCCGCATCGTCTTCGACCAGGTCCGCATCCCGCGTGAGAACCTGCTCAACCGTTACGCCGACGTCGCCGAGGACGGCACGTACAGTTCGGCTATCGAAAACCCGAACCGTCGTTTCTTCACGATGGTCGGCACACTGGTTCGTGGACGTGTCACGGTCGGTGGTTCGGCAGCAGCGGCCGCCCGCGTGGGATTGGCCATTGCCGGTCGATATGCCCTGCAGCGCAGGCAGTTCAGCGCCCCGAAGAGCGACGACGAGGTTCTGATCATGGACTACCTCGTCCACCAGAAGCGTCTGCTGCCGTTGATCGCCCGCTCGTACGCTCTGCAGTTCGCACAGAACGAACTTGTTGCCGCGATGCACGACATCCAGAGCAGCGACAACCCGGATCCGCAGGAGCAGCGCGAACTCGAAGGTCGCGCCGCCGGACTCAAGGCCGCAAACACGTGGCATGCCACGCGGGCCATCCAGGAGGCACGCGAAGCGTGCGGCGGCGCAGGCTATCTCGCGGAGAACCGTCTCACCGCACTCAAGGCGGACACCGACGTGTTCACCACGTTCGAGGGCGACAACCACGTTCTGACGCAGTTGGTCGCCAAGGAACTGCTCACCTCCTACGCCGACGAAGTACGCGGCATGAGCCCGGTCGACTGGATGCGCTTCGCCGCTACGACGGTCTCCGACGTGGTCAAGAAGCGCACGGCGGCGCAGCAGATTCTGCAGACGATCGTCGACACCCGCCAGGACAACGAAGAGGACGGCAGCCTCTTCAACCGCGGCACCCAGATGAAGATGTTCGAGGACCGCGAGGAGTACCTACTCGCTACTGCGGCAAGGCGATTGCAGGCCGCACAGAAGCGCGAGGAGAACCCCTTCGACGCGTTCAACTTCGTGCAGGATCACGTGCTCAAAGCCGCTCAGGCACACATCGAGCGTGTCATCCTGGAAGCATTCGTCGCTGGTATCGACTCCTGTGAGGACGAGACCACGAAGGAACTCTTCGGCGAGGTGTGCGACCTCTATGCACTGTCCGTCATCGAGGAGGACAAGGCCTGGTTCATGGAGCACCGGCATCTGTCGGTGGAGCGTTCGAAGGCCGTGACGCGCGGGATCAACGAGCGTTGCCGCACCTTGCGTCCGCACGTCGAGACACTGATCGACGGGTTCGGCATTCCGGACATCCTGCTGGGGTCCGCAATGTTGGACGGACCGGGTACGGACGCAGTACGGCTGAAGTAGACGGTCTGAAGTAGATGGTCGGGTGGGGGGGGGAAAACCCCCCCCCCCCCCACACACATCGCAGGTGACAATTTTTTATGTGGGGTGGGAAAAAATACGGTAACGGCCCGAGCCGCGCAC
>NZ_JBHTSW010000006.1:0-223334 GCF_042794945.1 Rhodococcus sp. NPDC056506
GGTGGTTGTCCCCGCGGAGACCTTCAACCAAAACGTACTCCCGACCAGGGTCCCGCTTACGCCCTAAGGGGGCTAGCGTCGCTAAAAGACGGCTTAGAAACTCTTAAACGACTGTGGCCCGGCATCTCTCGCGAGATGCCGGGCCACAGTCGTTCGTGCAGGATGTCTGTCGGGTATTCGGCTAGATCGGGTTGCCGAGTTCCTTGAGGGGAGTGCGGAACGTCTCCTTGGCGGTGAACGCCGAGATCGCGCAGATGACGCACGCCACCGAAGTCAGAATGGCGACGGGCATCCAGTGTGTCTTGTCGCCGCCCATGAGGGCGTTGCCGATGGCGGGGGCAAAGCCTGCGAGGGCGAAGCCGACCTGGGTTCCGATTGCGATGCCCGAGTAGCGGACCTTGGTGTTGAACATCTCGGAGTAGAACGACGGCCAGATGGCGTTCGGGGCTGCGTAGAAGACGGACATCAATCCGATTGCGGCGAGGAAGATCAGGGGAACGTTGCCGCTGGCGATTGCGCCGAAGTACACGTAGATGAACACGGCGCTACCGAGGGCGCCGCCGATGAACAGCGGCCTGCGACCGATTCGGTCGGAGAGCATCGCCCAGGCGGGCTGACTGAGCAATGCCACGGCGTTGGCTGCGATGGCAACCCAGAGCATGGTCGATTTCGGAATCCCCACTTCTTCGGTGGTGGCGAAGGCGAGTCCGAAGACGGAGAAGATGGTCGAGACGACGGCGATGAAAGCGCAGCAGATCACGCGAATCAGATTTGCGCTGTGGGTGCGAAGAAGATCGGCGACAGGCAATTTGGCGACGGTCTTGGATTCCTGCTGCTCGGTGAACTCTTCGGGCTCTTCGAGCTTGAGACGCATGATGTATGCCGCCACCAGAACGATCAGGCTGCCCCAGAACGGGATTCGCCAGCCCCACGTGTAGAGAATGTCGTCGGGGAGTGCAGCGATGGGCAGGAATACGAGGCTGGCGAGGATGAAGCCGGCCTGGGTGCCGTTGAGGATCCAACTGCAGAAGAACGCGCGTCGACCTTCGGGGGCATGCTCGAGGGTCAGCGAGCTGGCACCGCTCTGTTCGCCCGCGGCGGAGATTCCTTGAGCGATTCTCATCAGGACCAGAAGTATCGGTGCAAAAACTCCGATCGAATCGGCGCTGGGAATACATCCGATGAGGAAGGTGGCTGCACCCATCAGAATGAGCGTGAGCAGCATGATCTTCTTGCGGCCGACGCGGTCACCGAAATGACCGAGGACCACTGCGCCGAGGGGGCGCGCGACGTACGCGACACCGAATGTGGCGAGCGAAAGCAGTGCCGCATGTCCGCTGTCCGGGAAGAACACCGTGGGGAAGATGAGCGCGGCGGCGGAGGCGTAGATGTAGAAGTCGTAGTACTCGAGCATGCTGCCGAGAAACGACGACGTTGCGGCGCGCTTGACCTTGGTCGTGTCCGGCCTGGCCAAGGATCCCGCCTCGGGGCCGGACGGTGTAACCGTGCTAGCTGACATGCTCATCTCCTGGGTGGAAGCGTCGTGGAGGCTCTACATCCGCTGACTGTGTTCGTAACGGTGTTCGTATTGAGAACGTCTGTGCGGAGAGCGATACAAGGAATGTAACCGACGCCACAGCAACTACACAAGATTATTAACCAAATAGTTCATAAAAATCTACCGGCGGACACATCACACGTCGAAACTGCAGTTCAGGGGGTCAGGAGGCCGGTTGCGCTGCGGCCGCCACCAACTGCTCCACCTGTTCCTCGGTGATCCCGAGGCCGAAGGTGGCGAGCTTTCCGAGCGGCATCGAACCGGCGAGCGCCATCATTTCGGGGCTGACCGACTGCGCACCTTCGCCTGCCGCGGCAGACATGGCGGCGCCGAGAACGGCACTGCCGACGGGATGGGCGAGCCATTCACCGATCGTCGACATGGCGTCGAGCGTGCCGGCGCCGACGTTTCCGGCCAGAGTGATCGTGTCGGTGGTCGCGATGTCCCGAGACGAGAAGCCGACGCGGATCTCGTAGTCGCCGGGTTCGATCGCCCAGTCCTGCGCCGATATGGACCAGTAGGCAAATGCCTTGGTATCGAGCGTGATGGTCACAGGCGCAGATTCGTCGGGGTCGAGGTGGACCTTGGCAAACCCCTTCAATTCCTGCGCGGGACGGTCGACGCCTTCCGAGGCGTCGTGAACGTAGACCTGAACGACGGTGCTGCCCGCTCGATCGCCGCTGTTGCGCACGGTGACGGTCACGTCGGCGGAGTTCTTGCCGGCGTCGACAGCAGTGTCGGTGATGTCGAAGGTGGTGTAGCTCAGCCCGAATCCGAACGGGTACGCCACCTCACGCAGCGCGGAGTCGTAGTAGCGGTACCCGACGTACAGTCCTTCGCCGTATCGCACGTGCTGCTGTGATCCGGGGAAATGCAGAAACGACGGATTGTCTTGGAGCCGAAGCGGAATGGTCTCCGTGAGTCGACCGGACGGATTGGTGATGCCGAACAGCAGATCGGCGATCGCAGAGCCGCCGGCCTGGCCGAGTAGCCAACCCTCGAGGATTGCGGCGGCATGATCCTTCCAAGGCTCGATCGAAATCACGCCGCCGTTGGAGAGCACGACGACGGTGTTCGGGTTCGCACCGTGCACCGCTTCCAACAGGGCAATCTGGTCGGCGGGCAACTCGATGTCGGTTCGGTCGAACCCTTCGGATTCGGCGGCGGACGGTAGTCCGAGGAAGAGCACGGCGACGTCAGCGCGGCGCGCAGCGTCGACAGCCTCGGTGACCATGTCGCTGTCCGGAGTGCCGTCGAAGGTGAAGCCCGGTGCGAAGGTGACTCGGTCGGCGCCTTCGAGGTCGAGGATCGCGTCCAAGGCATTGTCGAGCCGGGTCGGAACCACCTGTGAACTGCCTGCACCTTGATATCGCGGGCTGCACGCGAATTCGCCGATCACCGCGACGGTTTGCCCGCCGGGCGTGAGCGGCAGTAATTCGCCGTCGTTCGCAAGGAGAACCGCGGACTCCGCCGCCGCGGTCCGAGCCAACTCGTGGTGACGTGCGATGTCGTACGTGTGGCCTTCGGTGCGTGCGGCGGCGGTGCGTTTCACCAGCGTCGACAGGCGTTCGGCTGCAGCGTTGAGTACGGATTCGTCCAAGTCTCCGCCGCGCACGGCGTCGACGATCTGGGTATCGGTTCCGGTCGGCGGCATTTCCAGATCGAGGCCGGCGGCGAGTGCCGCCACGCGATCGTTGACCGCTCCCCAGTCCGAAACGACGAGTCCGTCGAAGCCCCACTGCTCGCGGAGCACCTCGGTGAGCAGCCAATGGTTCTGGCTCGAGTACACACCGTTGATCTTGTTGTACGAGCACATGACCGTCGTCGGGGCCGCGGTCTTGACGGCGTACTCGAATCCGGCCAGATAGATCTCGCGCAGCGTCCGTTCGTCGACGTCGGCGCTGACTCTCATCCGGTCGTGCTCTTGGTTGTTGGCAGCGAAGTGCTTGAGCGAGGTTCCGACGCCGCGAGACTGGATGCCGGTGATCAGCGCTGCCGCGACGCGGCCGGAGAGGAATGGGTCCTCGGAGACGTACTCGAAATTCCGGCCGCACAACGGGGATCGTTTGATGTTGATACCGGGACCGAGGAGAACCGAGACCTGTTCGGCTTTGGCTTCGTCGCCCAGAGCCTCACCGACCCGGCGGATGAGGTCGAGGTTCCACGACGAGCCCAACCCGACTGCCGGTGGAAAACACGTCGCGGGAATGCTGTGGCCGAGTCCGAGTGCGTCGCCACCCTCGGGTTGTTTCCGGACTCCGTGCGGACCGTCGGTCAGCAATATCGACTCGATTCCGGCAACGGACTGGCTGTGCCAGAAGTCCGAGCCGGACGTCAACGACGCCTTCTCCTCGAGTGAAAGCCCGTCTACGTAGTTCTCGGTCACGTCATTCCTCCCGGTGGCAGCTGTGAGTTCCACTCACCACCGTAGGGGGATTTTTCGGACTTCGGGGTGGGTCAGGACGGCGTCGGTGAGGTCAGGAACGCAACAACCATGTCGCCGAGCATCGTTCGGAGATGTTCGCGATGAGTCGAGTCGGTCAGATCACGGTCGAAGAGCGCTTTGAACGTGTACCGGTTGGCGATGCGGAAGACGCAGTAACTGCTGATCAACATGTGAATATCGAGAGCATCGACGTCGGATCGGAATACCCCTGCGTGCTGCCCGTCGTGGAGGATCTGCGAGACCAGGTCGGCGGCGGGTGCGCCGAGGCCGCTGAGCAACTCGGATTTCTCGATGTGCTCGCCGCGGAGCATGTTCTCGTTGGCCACCAGCCGAATGAAGTTCGGGTGCTGTTCGTGGTGGTCGAAGGTCAGTTCGGCCAAGGCGCGCACCGCTGCGGTGGGGTTCAATCCCTCGAGGTCGAGTTCACGCTCCTGCGCACGAATCACGCTGTACGCGTGTTCGAGGACTGATTTGTACAGTCCTTCCTTGTCGGTGAAGTAGTAGTAGATCATCCGCTTGGTGGTGTGCGTCTTGGTTGCGATCTCGTCCACCCGGGCGCCGGCGAAGCCCTTGTCGGCAAACTCCTCGGTGGCGACGGCGATGATGTTCACCCTGGTCAGATCACTGTTTCGGCGTCGCTTCTCCGGCTTCGACGCCACGGAGTTCACTGACTGCTCGGAAACCATGTGCTCACTCTATCTGTCAGGAGTTTGTCGACTTTGCTTGTCGAGTTCGCGTCGGGGGAGTAACGTCCAGTGAACTAACTCACTAGTTCGTACATTAGCTTCGAACGTCGACACCGAGGTGCCCTGATGACTCCATCTCTGCCGGTTCTGGTCCTCAACGGACCCAACTTGAATTTGTTGGGCCAGCGGCAACCGGAGTTCTACGGGACGGACACCCTGGACGACGTCGTTTCCCGCTGCGAAGTTGCGGCCCAGAAGTTCGGAGCGGTGGTCGAAGCAAAGCAGTCGAACCACGAGGGTCAACTGATCGATTGGATCCACGAGGCCAGAGGCAGAGTCGCGGGCATCGTCATCAATCCCGGTGGGTATTCGCATACCTCCGTTGCGTTGCGAGACGCACTGGTCACACTCGACGCCCCCGTGGTGGAGGTGCACATCAGCAACATCCACGGCCGCGAAGAATTCCGTCACCACTCCTACGTGTCCGGGATCGCCGACGCGGTCATCTGCGGGTTGGGGATCGACGGTTACAGCGCCGCAGTCGAATTCGTCTGCATTCGAGAAGGGAAGAACTGATGAGTGATTCGATCCTCTGCGGTCTGATCGGCACCGGCATCGGAGCCTCCTTGACTCCGATCATGCACGAGGAAGAAGGGCGCAGACAGGGCCTGCCGTACGTGTACCGCATCCTCGATCTCGACGCGATGGGGATGGCGCCGTCGGACATCGGTGAACTTCTCACCTATGCACGACGTTTCGGGTTCCGCGGCCTCAACATCACTCACCCGTGCAAGCAGTTGGTGATCGAGCACCTCGACGAGCTCTCGCCGGACGCAGACAAACTCGGCGCAGTGAACACGGTCCTCTTCGACTCCGGCAAGGCGATCGGACACAACACCGATTGGTCGGGCTTCGGACGGAATTTCGACGAGGGACTACCCGGTGCGCAGCTCGATCGCGTCGTGCAGCTCGGTGCGGGCGGAGCAGGTGCGGCGGTTGCCTATGCCGCGCTCACCCGCGGTGTCGGGACGCTGACGTTGGTCGATTCGAGCCTGGCTCGCGCGGAAGAACTCGCGGATTCCTTCTCGCGGCAGTTCCCGGCGCAGGTAGTCCAGGCGCGGCACACGAGCGACCTCGCCGAAGCGCTCGGCAACGCACACGGATTGATCCACGCGACACCGATGGGAATGGCGGCCCATCCCGGAATGGCCTTCTCCCCGGATCTGCTCCGCCCTGATCTGTGGGTGGCGGAAATCGTCTACCGCCCGCTCGAAACGGAACTGTTGCGTCAGGCCAGGTTGATCGGCGCGCCGACGCTCAGCGGAGGCGGGATGACAGTCTTCCAGGCCGTCGACGCATTCCGGATCTTCACGGGCATCGAGCCTGACAGCAAGCGGATGCTCGCTCACATGACCGAACTGGTGCACGGCGAACAGACTGCGGCAGCGCTGTGAGTGCCCCGGTTCGGACGTCGATCGCGACGGTATCGCTGAGCGGCACTCTCGAGGAGAAGCTCGACGCCATCGCGGCCGCCGGCTTCGACGGCTTCGAGGTGTTCGAGCCGGATTTTGTTGCTTCGCCGTGGTCCCCGAAGGAATTGCGAACGAGGGCAGCGGATCTGGGGCTCACCCTCGATCTGTATCAGCCGTTCCGTGACTTCGACACGGTGGACGAACGTCAATTTGCTCGGAATCTTGTTCGAGTGCAACGCAAATTCGAGCTGATGGATCAGCTGGGATGCGAGACGCTCCTGGTGTGCTCCTCGCCCCTACCGACCGCGAGTCACGACGACGGTCAGTTGACAGAACAGTTCGGAGCTCTCGCCGAATTGGCGTCCGAGCACGACAAGAAAGTTGCCTACGAGGCGCTCGCGTGGGGAGCCCACGTCAACACCTACGGCCACGCATGGAAGATCGTCGAAGGGATCGACCATCCTTCACTCGGAACCTGTCTGGACAGCTTCCACATCCTCTCGCGCGGTGACGATCCCGCCGGAATTCGCGAGATTCCGGGCGAGAAGATTTTCTTCCTCCAGTTGGCGGACGCACCGTTCTTGGCGATGGACATCCTGCAGTGGAGCCGGCACCACCGAAACTTCCCGGGGCAGGGCAGTTTCGATCTGAGTGCTTTCGCTCAGCACGTCTACGCCACGGGCTACGACGGACCGTGGTCCCTCGAGATCTTCAACGACGTATTCCGTCGCGCCGACACCCAGCGAACGGCAATCGACGCTCATCGGTCGCTGCTCCACCTCGAAGAACAGGTCGCTGCCGCGAACCCGGCCGCCGGTGGACCCACGCTGTTCACCGCCCCGGAGCGCACGCCGCTCGAAGGAATCGTGTCTCTGCGAATCGCGGCGGGACCAGCTAAGCAGGACCAGGTGCACACGATGCTCTCCCGCCTAGGTTTTCACCTTCTCGGGCGGCACCACGACCACGATTTGCAGTTGTGGCGGCACGGATCGCTCACCGTTGCCGTGGACGCGACTGCGGGTACGGTGTGGACGGCGCCCGGGCTGCCTGCGGATCTACCGGTTCTGACTCAGATCGGCATCCGGGCAACCGAACCCGAAGTGTGGGGTGAGCGAGCGCTGGCTCTCGAAGTGCCGGCGACGCGAGTGCAGTTGCCGGGATCGAGCGACGAGAACTCCGAGGTACCGGACGTCGTACGTCTGAAGGTCACCGACGCGACGTCGATCGACCTTCGTGGCCCTGGCAGTGCTGCGGCGTGGGAATCGGCATTCGAGATCTATCCGCTACCCGCCGAGCGCAATCGTGAACAGGGCGCAGTGTTCACCGGGATCGACCATGTGGCGCTTGCAGTTCCGGCCGAGAGCTGGGACGGCATCATGCTGCTCCTGCGGTCGGTGTTCGAGATGCACCCGCACGAGGGGCAGGACGTCACCGATTCCGTCGGCCTCATGCGGAGCCAGGCGCTCACGCTCGTTCAAGACGGCGACGGACAGGCCCTGCGCATCTCGCTGAACATGGTGGAGGGCAGTCGAAGCGGGCTGCCGACTGTTCGCCGCGGCGGCGTCAGTCACGTCGCGTTCGCGTGTGAGAATATCTTCGGTGCTGCCGCGTCGATGCAGGACTGGGGCTTTGTGCCGCTACCTATTTCCCCGAACTACTACGACGATCTCGACGCGCGTTTCGGACTGAATGCCGAACTGCTCGACCGTATGCGCAGCGCCGGAATCCTTTACGACGCGGACGCTCACGGCGAGTTCTTCCACCTGTTCACCCCGACCGTCGGGGGAGACCTGTTCTTCGAGGTCGTGCAGCGAGTGGGTGGGTACGAGGGCTACGGGGAGGTCAACTCCGCTGTGCGACTGTCGGCTCAGTTGCGTGCGAGTTCGACGTGACCTCGACTCGGTGCGGGTGTGAGTAGACGTTCATCGAATCGCCGCGGATGAAACCGGCGAGAGTCAGCCCGGACTCCTGCGCTAGTTCCACCGCCAGTGAGGACGGCGCGGAGACGGCTCCGAGGATCGGAATGCCGGCCATGACGGCCTTCTGGACGAGTTCGAACGACGCCCGACCGCTGACGATCAAGATCGTGTCGTAGAGGGGCACTCGGCCGTCGGTGATTGCCCACCCGATCACCTTGTCGACGGCGTTGTGACGGCCGACGTCCTCGCGCAGTGCCAGGAGTTCGCCGGTGGCGGTGAACAATCCGGCCGCGTGCAGGCCGCCGGTGCGTTCGAAGATCCGTTGGCTCTCCCGCAGCGTGACCGGCATGGCCGACAGGGTGGTGGAGGTGACGGAAGTGGTGTCACCGACCAACGGATGACGCGTCGTGGTCCGGACGGCGTCGAGTGAGGTCTTGCCGCACACTCCGCACGCGGAACTGACCACGGTGTTGCGGTCGGTGGTGTGATCGGGCAACGGCACTCCGGGAGCGAGAGCGATGTCGAGGACGTTGTACGTGTTCGCACCGGTGTCGTCGACGCCGTCGCAGTAGCGGACGACGCTCACGTCGTCGCGGGTGGCGATGACGCCTTCGCTGAGGAGAAATCCGTGTACGAGGTCGACGTCGTTGCCGGGTGTTCGCATCGTCACGGCCAGCACCTGGCCGCCGACCCTCATTTCGAGTGGTTCCTCGACGGCCAGCGTGTCGGGGCGCGTGACGACCCGATCGCCCGAGATTCGAACGACCGGTGTTCGTGTGGTGACTCGTCCCATCTCAGACGCCTGAAGCTTCGAGTCGAACGGTGACTGCCTTCGAGACCGGTGTGTTCGACTTGGCTGCAACGTGTTCGAGGGGAACGAGGGGATTCGTCTCGGGGTAGTACGCCGCCGCATTTCCGCGTGGGGTGTCGTAGGAGACGATGCGGAACTCCGTGACCCGACGCTCTTCGAGAGTGCCGTCTGGGGTTGTCCACTCGGACACGATGTCGACCAGATCGCCGTCGCGGAATCCGAGCGCCGTGATGTCTTCGGCATTGACGAGGATGACTTTGCGTCCACCCTTGATGCCGCGGTATCTGTCGTCGAGGCCGTAGATCGTGGTGTTGTACTGGTCGTGGCTTCGCATGGTCTGCAGAATCAGACGGCCGCGAGGGGTGGGTATCCAGTGCAGGTCGTTCACGCCGAAATTGGCTTTGCCGGTGTGCGTGCGGAATTCGCGCGAGTCACGTGGTGGGTGGGGGAGTTGGAATCCGTCGGGCTCACGGACGCGGGTGTTGTAGTTTTCGCAGCCTGGCACCACCCGCGAGATGGAATCGCGAATCAGGTCGTAGTTGCCCTCGAAAGCCGACCAGCGGACGGAGTGATCGCTGCCGAGTAGTTCGCGGGCGAGTTGGCAGATGATGGCGACTTCACTGCGCAGGTAGGGGCTGACCGGTGTGAGGCGTCCGCGGGACAGGTGCACCATGGACATCGAATCCTCCACGGAGACAAGCTGCTTTCCGCCGGCTTGGACGTCGAGGTCGGTGCGTCCGAGGGTGGGGAGGATGATCGCGGTCTGCCCGTGGACCACGTGACTGCGATTCAGCTTGGTGGAAACCTGCACGGTGAGTTCGCACTGGCGCAATGCCGTTTCGGTGGCCGCAGTGTCCGGGCTGGCCTGGATGAAGTTGCCGCCCATCGCCATGAAGAAGCTTGCCTTGCCGGCGTTCATGGCGCGGATCGCGTCGACGGTGTCCCAACCGTGCTTGCGTGGGCTCGAGATCGAGAACTCGGTGTCGAGCGCGGCCAGGAACTCTTCCGGCATCTTCTCCCAGATGCCCATCGTGCGGTCACCCTGGACGTTGGAGTGTCCTCGCACGGGGCAGACGCCTGCACCTGGTTTGCCCATCATCCCGCGCATGAGCAACAGGTTGACCGCTTCCTCGATGGTGGCAACTCCGTGTGTGTGCTGAGTGATGCCCATGGCCCAGCAGGTGACTGTTCGTTCGGATCGGACCAGGGCGGCGGCTGTTTCCTCGAGTTGCGTCATCGACAGGCCCGTCGCTTCGATCACGGTGTCGAGATCGACTGCGCGGATGTGCTTCTCGTACTCGTCCCAACCGGCGCAGTACCGGTCGACGAATGCGCGATCGACGACGGTGCCGGGAGCGCGATCTTCCTGTTCGAGCAGCAGCTTCCCCAGGCCCTGGAACAGCGCCATGTCTCCGCCCAGCCGGATCTGCAGGAACTCGTCCGCGATCTCGACTCCGTGCCCGATCACGCCGGACACCTTCTGTGGATCCTTGAACCGTCGCAATCCCGCTTCGGGCAGGGGATTGATGGCAAT
Organism: Rhodococcus sp. NPDC056506; assembly: GCF_042794945.1. Lineage (NCBI taxonomy): Bacteria > Bacillati > Actinomycetota > Actinomycetes > Mycobacteriales > Nocardiaceae > Rhodococcus > Rhodococcus sp. NPDC056506. The sequence goes on from NZ_JBHTSW010000006.1 coordinate 10,427, forward strand.
GATCTTGGCGCCGTTGCCCTTTGCCTTCTCCAGCGTCGAGAGCATTCGAGGGTGGTTGGTGCCGGGATTCTGCCCGGCGATGAGGATGAGATCGGCGTTCTCGAGGTCGGGGACGGTCACCGAACCTTTGCCGATGCCGATGGATTCGGTCAGTGCGCTCCCGGACGATTCGTGACACATGTTGGAACAGTCGGGCATGTTGTTGGTGCCGTAGCTCCGAATCATCAACTGGTAGAGAAAAGCTGCTTCGTTGGAAGTGCGACCGGAGGTGTAGAACACCGCCTCGTCCGGCGACGCGAGGCCGTTCAGATGTTCGGCGATCAGTGCGTACGCGCCGTCCCAGTCGATCGGCTGATAGTGGGTTGCGCCCGGCGTCAGAACCATCGGGTGCGTCAGTCGGCCCTGCTGCCCGAGCCAGTAATCGGTCTTGCCTTCGAGGTCGGAGATCGAGTGCTCCGCGAAGAACTCGGGTGTGACGGTGCGAAGCGTTGCTTCCTCGGCAACAGCCTTCGCGCCGTTCTCGCAGAACTCGGCGGGCTTGCGATGTCCGGGAGTCTCCGGCCATGCGCACCCCGGGCAGTCGAAGCCGTGACGCTGGTTGAGCCTGGTGAGCGTTCGGGCGGTCCGTAAGGCCCCCATCTGCTCGATTCCGCGTTGCAGCGACACCAGGACGGCCGGTACTCCGGCGGCGTAGTCCTTGGGATGCGTGACTTCGAGATCCGATTCGTCGATGTCTTTCGAGGGGCCCTGGCGCGTCATGTCTCCATAGTGGCCCGAACGAGCCGGTACTGCCATCGAATGGCCCGGTCGAACTCGCCGGAATGCGACATTCATCGGCTAGCCTTACCTACCGAACCAGCGGACTTAAGGGGCAAGAACATGGATCGAACGGACGCAGGTCGGCTGACCCGGCGCGGATTTCTGATCGGCACGTCGGGAGCGTTGCTGGCATTCGCCGCAGCCTGCTCCAGTTCGAACGACGAGGACACACCCCCCAGCGGTGATACTGCGGGATCGGTCACTCACAAGTTCGGTACCACCGAACTGCCCAAGGACCCGCAGCGGATCGTCAGTGTCGGATACAACGATCAGGATGCGATTCTCGCGCTCGGCGGGACCTTGGTCGGAACCTTCGACTGGTACGGCGACTACCCCTCGGGTGTGTGGCCGTGGGCGCAACCTCTGCTGAACGGGTCGACTCCGGAGATCATCGGAACCGCGGGCACCACCATTCAGATCGAGAAGGTCGCCTCCGTGACACCCGACCTCATTGTGGGCACCTACTCCGGGCTCACTCAGGCGCAGTACGACAAGCTCAGTGCCATCGCGCCGACAGTGGCACAGCCGAAGGAGTTCGCGGATTACGGAATCCCCTGGCAGGACCAGACGACCGTCATCGGCGAGGCATTGGGGCAGCAGGGAAAGGCCACCGAACTGATCGCCGGCGTCGAGGAGAAGTTCGCCGACGTGAAGACGGCCAATCCGGCGTTTGCGGGCAAGACTGTTCTGGTTGGCGCGTTGAAGGGGCCGGGGCAGTTCGGGGTCTACGGACCGGAAGACCCCAAGGTGCGGTTCTTCACCGAACTCGGATTCGTGAATCCGCCTGTCACCGATCAGATCACGGGTAACTTCGCCGAGATCAGCACCGAGCAACTCTCTCTTGCCGACGTCGACGTACTCGTCTGGTACGCCGGTGGTGGTTACGGCGACAAGCTTCGCGCGGAATTGGACAAGACCCCGATCTACCAGGAACTCGACGTCGTGAAGGACGGCCGCGCGATCATCCTGGAAGACGCTGCTGCCGAAGCCATGACGTGGAGCACCGTACTGAGCCTGCCGTACGCGCTCGAACAGATTCCGCCGCGGATTGCGGGCTTGCTCGTCTGATCGGTTCACGGACAGCTCGGTTCAAGCACCGGGGATTCGGACAGTCGGCGGTACTCTCGCCTCATGGGTGTACACGTGCGGCCGGCTGTCCGATCCGATGTTCCGGCACTGTCGGCGGTGTTGGCCGAGGCGTTCGAGGACGATCCCTTGATGGCGTGGATGTTGCCGAACGAAGCCACCAGGGCTGATCGTCTGACGAAACTGTTTGCCGCAGAAGCTCGTTACCACCACCTCGCCGGTGGCGGTGTCGAGGTGGCCACCGATGACAACGGCGTGATCGGCGGGGCAACTCTGTGGGATCCGCCGGGGCGATGGAAGCAGTCGTGGATCTCCGGGCTCATGAGCTTGCCCGCAATGGTGCGTGTCTTCGGCAGCGGATTGCGACATGCGGCCGAGGTCAGCTCCGTTCTCGAAGGAGCACATCCGAATTCGCCGCACTGGTATCTCGCGACTGTCGGGACCGGAAGTGCAGCTCGAGGTGGGGGATACGGCAAAGCGCTGCTGAACTCCCGGTTGGAGCGTTGCGACCGTGAACATGTCGACGCTTACCTCGAGAGCAGCAAGGAATCGAACATCCCGTACTACAACCGCTTCGGTTTCGAAGTGACCCGCGACATCGTCATGCCGGGCGGCGGGCCGACGATCTACGCAATGATGCGTCAACCGCGGGGCGCGTGATACCAACTAGTGGTGACCCAGATTCCCGAGCTCCACGCAGGCACAGCGTTCGACGAACTCGACGACTACATCGCTCTGGCCAGGTTGTCCGGCCTGGTGTTGTCACCAGACGGCTCGCTGCTCATCTGCGCGCGCGCAGTTCTCGACGACAAGAGCGCCGAATACGTGTCCTCGTTGTGGGAGATCGACCCGGAAGGTCGACGTCCTGCGCGTCGGTTGACCTGGGGTTCGACCAGCGAGTCCGGTGCTGCCTTCGCGTTCGACGGCGACGTGCTCTTCACCGCCACGCGAGCGGTGCCGGGCGAGAATGACCCGCAACCCGCACTGTGGCGCCTACCTGCGGCCGGCGGAGAAGCTCAGCTGCTGATCTCACGTCCCGGTGGCGTCTCGTCGGTATCAGCGGCCAAGGCGGCGCCGACGTTCGTGGCCCAGACGTCGGTCATGGCTTCGGCGATCAGTCTCGACCAGGACGATCAGGTGCGATCGACGCGCAAGGACAAGAAGGTCACGGCGATGCTGCACACCGGTTATCCGGTGCGGCACTGGGACCACGACCTGGGCCCCGATCATCCACATCTGGTTGTGGCTGAGACGGATTCGAAGGAATCCGTCGAATTGCGGGACATCACGCCAACTGCAGGCGCGTCGCTGCGAGAGACGTCGACCACGATCTCCGACGACGGTCTCTTCGTGGTGACGACGTGGACTGTCGGCGATCCGAGTGCCGCCCGCCGATCCACGTTGGTTCGGATCGACACGGTGACCGGCGACCGAACCACCCTCGTCGACGAGGCCGACGCGGACGTCTACAACCCGGTGCTTTCGCCGGACGGAACCAAGCTCGCGTTCATTCGGGAGACTCTCACCACGCCGGAGTCCGCGCCGCGAATGACTCTGCAGCTCTACGACTTCGGATCCGGTGCCGTGACCGGCGTTGCCGACGGCTGGGATCGCTGGCCCACCTCCCTGGCCTGGCTACCCGACGGATCCGGGCTGGTGGTCACCGCTGACGACGGCGGCCGCGGTCCGATCTTCACGATCGACCTGTGGGGCCAACCGGTTCGCCTGACAGCCGACGACGCGGCGTACACCGATGTTCGAGTGGCGCCGGACGGCGAGTCGATTTTCGCGCTGCGGGCTTCGTACGAAGCGCCCCCGCACGTGGTACGCGTGGATCTTCGATCAGGTGAGATCACCGCACTTCGTGGACCCGACCCGTTGCCGGAGCTGCCGGGAACACTGACCGAGATCACCGCGCGCGCCGAGGACGGTTCGACAGTGCGTAGCTGGTTGGCGCTGCCGACCGGCGCCGCGCCGCATGCACCGGTGCCATTGCTTCTCTGGGTCCACGGCGGGCCCCTCGGTTCGTGGAACACCTGGTCCTGGCGGTGGAATCCGTGGCTGCTCGTCGCCAAGGGCTATGCAGTACTGCTGCCCGATCCCGCGCTCTCGACCGGATACGGCCAGGATTTCGTTCAGCGCGGGTGGGGTCAGTGGGGCAAGGCGCCTTTCACCGATCTGATGGCGATCACCGATGCTGCCGTCGCGCAGCCCGAGATCGACCCCAAGCGGACAGGCGCGATGGGAGGTTCGTTCGGCGGTTACATGGCCAACTGGATCGCCGGCCATACCAACCGTTTCGACGCGATCGTCACCCACGCAAGTCTCTGGGCACTGGACCAATTCGGCCCGACCACGGACGCTGCCTGGTACTGGCAGCGCGAGATGTCGCCCGAGATGGCCGTCGAGAACTCGCCGCATCTGTACGTCGCAGATATCACGACGCCGATGCTGGTGATCCACGGCGACAAGGACTATCGGGTTCCGATCGGTGAGGGCTTGCGGCTCTGGTACGAACTGCTTGCGGAGTCAGGTCTGCCGGCCGACGACCACGGGAAAACGGACCACCGCTTCCTGTACTTCCCGGACGAGAATCACTGGGTGCTCAAGCCGCAGCACACCAAGATCTGGTACGAAGTGGTCACCGCGTTCCTCTCCGAGCACATTCTCGGGGAAGATGTCGCGCTTCCGGAAATTCTGGGCTGAACTGCGTGTGCCTCGTCCGGCCGCAACAGCCGAACGAGGCACGATCTTCTTCGCGCGGATCCGGACCGGAATCAGGCGCCGGGGCAGCGAACGGTGTACGCCCACTCGGTGTGGTCGGGGCCGGTAACACGGACCAGGACGGACGAGGCCCCGCCGGCGGGCACGTTGACGACCGCCGAACCGGTTCCCTCGTTGATGTCGTCGCCGATGTATCCGGTGCTGTGGATCAATCGTCCTTCGTAGTACACCTCGATCAGATCCGGGATGTCCTCGGTCTCGTAGCCGAGTACGAACGACGTCGGGCCGCCGTGGCCGAGCTCGTGCTTGGTGCTGGTGATTCCTGCGCCGCCGGAGACCGTCGAGGCGTCACACCGCTGCGTCGGTGCAAACGATCCACCGCCGCCACTGCCGCTGGCCAGCCCACTGAGAATGTCCCTGACATTGCCGCTGGCCAGGCCGTTGACGATGTCCGTGGCGCTGGTCGAGCCTGCGGACCGGCCGCCGATGATGTCGTTCACGTTCCCCGTGGCGATTCCGCCGACGATGTCGCCCACGCTGCCGCTGGCGATGCCGTTCGCGATGTCGTTCCCCAGGTCGCCCACGCTTCCGTTGATCGTGGCGCTGCCACTGTCGACGCTTCCCTGCACGCTTCCTTCGATGCCGGGTGCAGCGGACGCAGTCGCCGGAAGCACCAGGGCAACCGCCGCTCCGATCGTCGCGGCAGCCGCCAAGGTTCGAACGCCGGGACGGCGAGAACTCCAGTTGTTCAACATATTTGCTCCACAGGTCGTTGGTCGGTCGTCCTTCAGAGCGATCCTGTCAGCGGAGCGGATCGGTGAATATCGTTTGTTCGGCTGACCCCCGGACTGCGGGGACCGTCGTTCGTGGCCACCGCGACGCCTGACGGGCGAATTCGTTCACGACGGGGGAGTCATTAGGATCAAGTGGTGACCAGTGCAGCTCCAGAGAACCCCCAGACCCCCGCCGACGCCCTACCCAAGAGCTGGGACCCCAGCGCGGTAGAGGCCGATCTGTATCGAGGCTGGGTAGACGCCGGGTACTTCCAGGCCGACGCGACCAGCGACAAGCCCGGCTACTCCATCGTGCTGCCGCCCCCGAACGTCACCGGCAGCCTGCACATGGGTCATGCCCTCGATCACACACTCATGGACGTGCTCAGCCGCCGCAAGCGGATGCAGGGCTACGAGGTTCTGTGGCTGCCGGGCATGGACCACGCCGGAATCGCCACGCAGTCCGTCGTCGAGAAGCAACTCGCTGCCGACGGCAAGACCAAGGAAGATTTCGGCCGCGAGCTGTTCATCGACAAGGTCTGGGACTGGAAGCGCGAATCCGGTGGAACCATCGGTGGCCAGATGCGGCGCATCGGTGACGGCGTCGACTGGAGCCGCGATCGTTTCACGATGGACGAGGGCCTCTCGCGCGCCGTCCAGACCGTCTTCAAGCGCATGTTCGACGAAGGCCTGATCTACCGCGCCGAGCGTCTCGTGAACTGGTCGCCGGTGTTGCAGACCGCGATCTCCGACATCGAGGTGAAGTTCGAGGACGTCGAGGGTGAGCTGGTCTCCCTTCGCTACGGCTCGCTCGACGACAACGAGCCGCACGTCATCGTCGCGACCACCCGTGTCGAGACGATGCTCGGTGATACCGCAGTGGCTGTCCATCCCGAAGACGAGCGCTACAAGCATCTCATCGGCACAACTCTCGATCATCCGTTCACCGGGCGTCAGATCCCGATCATCGCGGACGACTACGTCGATCCCGAGTTCGGAACCGGCGCAGTGAAGATCACGCCGGCTCACGATCCCAACGACTTCGAGATGGGCCTGCGGCACAACCTGCCGATGCCCACCATCATGGACAAGACCGGCAAGATTGCCGACACGGGAACCGAATTCGACGGTATGGACCGCTTCGAGGCTCGCGTCAAGGTTCGCGAAGCCCTCGCCGAGCAGGGACGCGTCGTAGCCGAGAAGCGCCCGTACCTGCACAGCGTCGGACACTCCGAGCGCAGTGGTGAAGCTATCGAGCCGCGCCTGTCGCTGCAGTGGTGGGTCAAGGTCGAAACCCTGGCCAAGGCCGCTGGCGACGCGGTTCGCAACGGCGACACCGTCATTCACCCGGCAAGTCAGGAACCACGCTGGTTCGACTGGGTCGACAACATGCACGACTGGTGCATTTCCCGTCAGCTCTGGTGGGGACACCGCATCCCGGTCTGGTACGGCCCCGAGGGCGAAGTTGCGTGCTTCGGTCCCGACGAAGCGGCACCGGAAGGCTGGGTCCAGGATCCCGACGTCCTCGACACCTGGTTCTCCTCCGGACTGTGGCCCTTCTCGACGATGGGTTGGCCCGACAAGACCCCCGAACTCGAAAAGTTCTATCCCACCAGCGTTCTCGTCACCGGCTACGACATCCTGTTCTTCTGGGTCGCCCGCATGATGATGTTCGGCACGTATGTGTCCGAGGACGAGTCGATCACCGCCGGTCCGGGTAAGTCCGGCGCGCAGATGCCGTTCAAGGACGTGTTCCTGCACGGACTGGTTCGCGATCAGTTCGGCAAGAAAATGTCGAAGTCTCGTGGCAACGGTATCGACCCACTCGACTGGGTGGATCGTTTCGGCGCCGACGCCCTGCGATTCACACTCGCACGCGGGGCCAACCCGGGCAGTGACCTGTCCGTCGGTGAGGATTCGGCGCAGTCCTCACGCAACTTCGCGACCAAGTTGTTCAACGCGACCAAGTTCGCGCTGATGAACGGCGCCGCTCCGGCGCCGCTGCCCGCTCGAAGCGAACTGACCGACGCCGACCGCTGGATCCTCGACCGTCTCGACACGGTCCAGGCCGAGGCGGATGCCGCTTTCGATCGCTACGAGTTCAGCAAGGCATGCGAAGGCCTGTTCCACTTCGCGTGGGACGAGGTCTGTGACTGGTACCTCGAACTCGCCAAGGTGCAGTTCGCCGACGACGAGGCCGTCGCCGCGAACACCCGCGCAGTGCTCGGCAACGTTCTCGATGCACTGCTCCGCCTCCTGCACCCGGTCATCCCGTTCGTGACCGAAACCCTCTGGAAGGTGCTCACCGGAGGCGAATCCGTCGTCGTCGCCGATTGGCCGACGCTGTCCGGGGTCGCAGTCGACACTGCGGCCGCCACCCGGATCGAAGACACCCAGAAACTGATCACCGAGGTGCGACGTTTCCGAAACGATCAGGGGCTCAAGCCTTCCCAGAAGGTCCCAGCGCGTGCGTCAGGGCTTTCGGAGGCCGGTATGGACGGCCAGTTCGCCTACGTGGCAGCGCTGGCCAAGCTGACCGAACCCGAAGAGGGATTCACCGCATCGATCTCCGTCGAGGTGCGTCTGAGCCAGGGCACCGTCACGGTCGACATCGACACCTCGGGCACCATCGACCTCGGTGCCGAGAAGAAGCGGCTCGAAAAGGACCTCGCGGCAGCGCAGAAGGAACTCGTCACCGCCGACAACAAGCTTGCGAACGAGGCCTTCTTGGCGAAGGCGCCCGACGCCGTCGTCGACAAGATCAAGAACCGTCGCCAGATCGCCGTCGAAGAGATCGAGCGCATCACAGGACGTCTGAAGGAGTTGGCCGACAAGTGAGTTCGTACGAGCCGTCCCAGTTCGACGCTCAGAGTTCGGTTCCGACTCCGGTCGACATCGCCGAGCTGGCGCTGGTCGAGGCCGAACTCGACAAGCGTTGGCCCGAGACCAAGATCGAGCCGTCACTGACCCGTATCGAGGCGCTGATGGACGTGCTGGGCTCGCCGCAGCACAACTATCCATCGGTGCACGTGACAGGGACTAACGGCAAGACGTCGGTGACGCGCATGATCGACTCTTTGATGAGCGCTCTGCATCGTCGTACCGGCCGAACCACCAGCCCTCATCTGCAGATCGCGACCGAGCGGATCAGCATCGACGGTCATCCGATCTCACCGCGGCTCTACGTGGACACGTTCCGCGAGATCGAACCGTACGTGCAGATGATCGACGCACAGTCCAAGGAAGCCGGGGGACCGGCGATGAGCAAGTTCGAAGTGCTCACCGCGATGGCCTATGCGGCATTCGCTGAGGCACCGGTCGACGTCGCCGTGGTCGAGGTCGGCCTCGGCGGACGCTGGGACGCCACCAACGTGATCGACGGACAGGTCGCGGTGATCACCCCGATCAGTCTCGATCACGCCGAGTATCTGGGTACCGACCTGGCCGGGATCGCGGAGGAGAAGGCCGGAATCATCAAGAAGGGCCGCGAGGACCTGGTTCCGGTGGACACTGTCGCGATCATCGCCGAGCAGACTCCCGAAGTCATGGAGGTACTGCTGCGGCGAGCAGTCGAGGTCGAAGCTGCGGTAGCTCGCGAAGGCTCGGAGTTCAAGGTGCTTGCTCGCCAGATCGCGGTGGGCGGACAGCAGCTCGAACTCCAGGGTTTGAGCGGTGTGTACACCGACATCTTCCTCCCGCTGCACGGCGAGCATCAGGCGCGCAACGCGGCTCTCGCGCTCGCGGCTGTCGAAGCGTTCTTCGGTGCCGGTCCGGATCGACAACTCGATCAGGATGCAATCCGCAACGGTTTCGCCTCGATCGTCAATCCTGGTCGCCTCGAACGTGTTCGGAGCGCGCCGACCGTATTTCTCGACGCCGCCCACAATCCTGACGGTGCCCGCGCCCTCGCCGCCGCACTGGCCGCGGAGTTCGACTTCCGCAAGCTCGTGGGAGTGGTCAGCGTCATGGCGGACAAGGACGTCGACGCAATCTTGACCGCATTCGAATCCGTCTTCGACGAGATCGTCGTCACCCACAACGGATCACCCCGGGCGATGGACGTCGAGGAACTGGCCAACATTGCCGTCGCAAAGTTCGGCGACGAGCGCGTCGTCGTCGCACCGGTGCTTGCCGACGCCTTGGAAGTCGCGATCGAAATCGCCGAGCAGGTCGCCGAACCCGGTGAAGCCGTATCGGGGGCAGGTGTCGTGGTGACGGGATCCGTCGTGACCGCAGGCGCCGCCCGCACGCTGTTCGGAAAGGACCCCGCGTGAGCACCCCGTCAGAATCCAATCCCGAGTCCGGCGACACTGCCGGTGAGTTCGGGCCTCCGACCAAGGACCCGTGGAAGAGTTTCCGCGGAGTGATGGCCGGAACTCTGATCCTCGAGGCGATAGTCGTGCTGCTGGCTTTGCCGGTCGTTGCGGTCGTCGGCGGTGGCCTCACCGCGCTCTCGGCCGGATTCATCATCGGCTTGGCGGTACTGATGATTCTGGGAGCCGGAGTCCAGGGAAAGCCGTGGGCGATGGGGTTCAACGTCGCACTGCAGGTGATTCTTCTGTTCGGTTTCTTCGTCCACCCGTCGATCGTGGGTGTGGCCATCACCTTCGGGATCGTCTGGGGATACCTCGTCTACCTGCAGAGAGACATCAAGCGCCGGATGGACAAGGGCCTGCTTCCCGGCCAGCGGGACTGACCATTTAGGCTGTCCGCTGTGACTGAGCGCACCCTCGTACTGATCAAGCCCGACGCCGTTGCCCGTGGATACGTAGGAGAAATCCTCAGCCGTATCGAGCGCAAAGGCCTGACAATTGCAGCACTCGAGCTCCGCGTAGCTTCCGAAGAGGTGGCTGGTAGCCACTACGCAGAGCACGCCGAGCGCCCGTTCTACCCGAGCTTGTTGGAGTTCATCACCTCCGGTCCGCTGGTGGCCGCAGTGCTCGAAGGCCCCCGCGCCATCGCTGCTTTCCGTCAGTTGGCCGGCGGAACCGACCCGGTCGACAAGGCTCTTCCGGGCACGATCCGCGGCGACTTCGGACTCGAAGCGCAGCAGAACCTCGTTCACGGCAGCGATTCCGTGGAGTCGGCAGAGCGTGAAATCGCTCTGTGGTTCCCCGCGCTGTCGTCCATCTGAATCTTCTATCCGGGCCTTCGGCCCACATCTCCACAGCGAATTCTCGGCACGTATCCCACATCGGTGCGCCCTTTGCAGTTGCAGGCGCGTTGGTGTGGGATACTGCTTTCAGTTGAACCGCAATTTGTTTTACGCACGTTCAACCGGATGACACCTAGGTTCGATGCCCTTTCATCGCTGCTCCAGGTCAACAGGAAATCCCTGGACCTCTGCACGCTGGATGATCAGGCGCTCGCGCACAGGACAACGGCCATCCAGCCAGGCACTTCATGTGCTCGCAGTGAATAACGGGCACTGCGGACCATGCGGAGCGAGACCTTACAATCTCGTACTCACTTCTGGGTGCGAGTACACACAGCACGCTCCCGCGTGGCCGCGTGACAACTCGACTTCTGGGTTGGACGCGCCCGGGGGCTGAGGAGACTTACGTGGCCGATCAATCCCCAACCGAATCAGATTCCAGCACCACCCCGGAATTCCCCGACAAGATGCGCGTACACGCGCTGGCGAAGCTGCTCGGTGTCACCAGCAAGCAGGTCCTTGCCGAAGCTGCAGCGCTCGGTACCGAATTGCGCAGTGCGCAGTCGAGTCTCCAACGTGACGTCGCTCAGCGGATTCACGCTTCGTTGACCTCCGCGGCCGAGGCCATCGAGCCGGTCGTCGCTGAGCTCGACACCCTCATCGACCCGGTTGTCGAAGCGCCTGCTGCGGAAACTCCGGCCGAGCAGCCTGCTGCGGAGATTCCAGCCGAGAAGCCGGTGAGGGCTCGTCGAACCCGTAAAAAGGCAGTAGTTGTCGAAGAACCGGCAGCAGAAGAAGCGGTGGATCCGGCTGTCGCCGAGATCAGCGCTGGACTCGACGCCGCTGCTGCGCTGCAGAGCAAGGAAGCCGAGCAGTCCGATCTGTTCACTTCCTTCGAGGCGCCGCAGACCCATCAGCCCGAGGTGGCTCCCGCCGCGCCGCAGGTTCCGCTGTTCCTGCAGCCGGATCTCGAGGCAGCCGAGGTGGCCCCGCGTCGCCGTCGCGCCCGCCGTGAACCCGCCGCACCGGCGGTAGTCGAAGAGAAGCAGGCAACTGCGGAAACCGAAACAGTCGCACCCGAGGTCTCGCCGGTTGTAGTTCCAGCCGTCGAAGAGCCGGCTGTGACCGCCCCGCAAACCGAGGGTGAGAGCGCCGAGTCCGAGGACGAGGACGACGATCAGCCGCGTCGCCGTCGTCGTGGACGCCGTGGACGTGGCCGTGGCCGCGGAGAACAGGGTGGCGAACAGGGCGGCGAGCAAGGTAGCGATCAAGGCTCGGACGAAGAGTCGGAGACGACCACCGAAGCGGAGCAGGAAACTGCCCCCGAGTCGGTCGAAAAGCAAACCGAAGATGCTTCCGGCGGAGAATCCGGAAACAAGACCGAGTCCGACGCGGATGCAGAATCCGAGAACGCCGACGATTCCGACCTCGATGCTGACGGATCGAGCCGTCGCCGCCGTCGCCGTCGCCGTCGTAAGACCGGCACCGATGCCGCCACCGACGCGACTGCGACGTCCGAGGACGATCCGCCGAACACCGTCGTTCACGAGCGCGAACCGCGCAACAAGACCCGCGTCAAGGACGAGGTCCAGGGCATCAGTGGCTCGACGCGTCTGGAAGCGAAGCGTCAGCGTCGCCGCGACGGTCGTGACGCCGGCCGTCGTCGCCCGCCGATTCTGACCGAGTCGGAATTCCTTGCCCGTCGTGAAGCCGTCGACCGCGTCATGGTTGTGCGCGATCGAGCAGACAGCGGTCAGCCGCACGCGACTACACAGGTAGCAGTCCTCGAAGACGGCGTCCTGGTCGAGCACTTCGTCACCAACTCGGCTTCCGCATCGATGGTCGGCAACGTCTACCTCGGACGCGTCCAGAACGTGCTCCCCAGCATGGAAGCTGCGTTCATCGACATCGGGCGTGGCCGCAACGGCGTGCTCTACGCCGGTGAGGTCAACTGGGAGGCAGCCGGTCTCGGTGGTAACTCGCGCAAGATCGAGCAGGCTCTCAAGCCTGGCGATCAGGTGCTCGTTCAGGTCAGCAAGGATCCGGTTGGGCACAAGGGCGCGCGACTGACCACACAGATTTCGCTTGCCGGTCGTTTCCTCGTCTACGTGCCCGGCGGCACGTCCACGGGTATCAGCCGCAAGCTCCCGGACACCGAGCGCAAGCGTCTCAAGGAAATCCTGCGCGACATCGTTCCCGCCGACGCCGGCGTGATCATTCGCACGGCGTCCGAGGGTGTCAGCGAAGAAGAGTTGGCGCGCGACGTGACTCGTCTGCAGGCGCAGTGGGCCGGCATCGAGGAGCAGGCCGCCGCTGCGGACGCCGGCAAGTCGGGCAACCCGCAGGCGCTGTACGAAGAGCCGGACATGCTGGTCAAGGTCATTCGTGATCTGTTCAACGAGGACTTCTCCAAGCTGGTCATCGAGGGCGAGAAGGCGCACACGACGGTCGAGAACTACATCAACTCCGTCGCTCCCGACCTGCTTCCTCGGCTCGAGAAGTACACGCCGAACAACGGAATCGACGTCTTCGCGGCTCGCCGTATCGACGAGCAGTTGGCAAAGGCACTCGATCGCAAGGTGTGGCTGCCGTCCGGCGGCACCCTGGTGATCGACCGCACCGAGGCCATGACCGTCGTCGACGTCAACACCGGCAAGTTCACCGGAGCCGGCGGAAACCTCGAAGAGACCGTCACCCGCAACAACCTCGAAGCTGCCGAGGAGATCGTTCGCCAGATGCGCCTGCGGGACATCGGCGGAATGATCGTCGTCGACTTCATCGACATGGTCCTCGAATCGAACCGGGACCTGGTCCTGCGTCGACTCACCGAATGCCTGGGTCGCGATCGCACGCGCCATCAGGTGTCGGAGGTCACGTCACTCGGACTCGTGCAGATGACGCGCAAGAAGTTGGGCACCGGATTGGTCGAGGCCTTCTCGACTACCTGTGAGCACTGCCACGGCCGCGGCATCATCGTGCACTCCGAGCCCGTCGAGGTGAAGTCCTCGGACGACGGCGGATCGCGTTCGGGCTCGCAGCGCAGTGATTCCGGTACCTCGCGCAAGAACAAGCGTGGCCGCTCAGACAAGTCGGCTTCGACCGAGTCCAACGGACAGGAAGCTCCGGCGCCGGAGGTTCCGGCTGTCGACGCGACCGTCAAGCGGGCTCATCCGGTGGCATTGGCGATGGCCTCGCACCACCACGACGACGACGAGACCATCGCGGCCGACTCGATCGAGTCTGATTCCACCGGTACGTCTTCGGGGGATGATGCATCCAAAAGTGCCGATCGGCAACAGGATCGGCCGATCGATACTCCTGCTGCTACTGAGCGCCCTGACGTTCCTGTTGTGGACTCTGCTGCGGAAGAAGTATCCGCAGTGGACAACGAGTCGGCGGCAGCTTCGACCGAAGCAGCTCCGCGCGGTCGTCGGCGTAGTCGCCGGGCGTCGCGGGCAGCGTCGGCACCGGTTGCCGAGGCAGCTCCCGAGGTGGGTACGGTCTTCGTGATTCCGACTCCGGAACCCGTGGCAGAACCGGTCGTGGAAAACATTCCGGCTCCGGCCACCGAAGTTCCGGCTGAGGAAGAAGTTGTCGTCGTCAAGCGACCCCGTCGCAGGCGTGCAGCAGCACGTCCCGCAGGTCCTCCGGTAGACGGAGAGTAAGAACTACTGGCTTTCGGTCGGTTGGATGACTTCGCGATGAGCGAGGACATCCAACCGTTATCCGAAGTTTCAGCTGGTAGAAGCAGTACAGAGTAGTGAGCACCACCCCTCGGCGGGGCGGTTTGACCCTGACGGTTGCTTTCCCGTAACCTTGGAGGGTCGCCACCCGGCGGTAGAGATTCCGTGTGCCTAGAGTGCGCGTGAATGTCCTGGTACGTCAGTACCGAGCCGAGGTGACATAAACCAGACCAGTCGCGATGCATTTGAAGCCTCAGGCAGCAGCGCGAGCAAGTTCGAAGAAGCAAGGGGTAGCCCTCCGATGGCAACGTACGCGATCGTCAAGACCGGCGGAAAGCAGTACAAGGTCGCTGTTGGTGACCTCGTCAAGGTCGAGAAGATCGAGGGTGAGCCCGGCACTGCTGTCTCGCTTGCTCCCGTTCTCGTGGTCGACGGATCCGACCTGACCACCGACGCGGCCAAGCTGGCCAAGGTCGCAGTCACCAGTGAGATCGTCGAGCACACCAAGGGCCCGAAGATCCGCATCCACAAGTTCAAGAACAAGACCGGTTACCACAAGCGTCAGGGCCACAGGCAGCCGATCACGGTGCTCAAGGTCACGGGCATCAAGTAACCAGTTCTTTCTAGCTAATTTCACCCGAGGAGGGTCAATAGCATGGCACATAAGAAGGGTGCATCCAGCTCCCGTAACGGTCGCGATTCAAACGCCCAGCGCCTCGGCGTGAAGCGCTTCGGCGGCCAGTCGGTCAGCGCAGGCGAAATCCTGGTTCGCCAGCGCGGCACGCACTTCCACCCCGGCGTCAACGTCGGCCGTGGCGGCGACGACACCCTGTTCGCTCTCGCTGCCGGTGCAGTCGAGTTCGGCCAGAAGCGTGGACGCAAGACCGTGAACATCGTTCCGGCCGTCGTTGCGGCTGAGGTCTAGTCTTTCTCGCTAGTTGTGCGTCATCGGTTCTACTTCGGTAAGCCGGTTCTGCTTTCGGTAAGAGAGTGACGCGTTCCAAGCTCCCGATAGGGGCGGACCAGGGTTGAAATAACCCGGTCCGCCCCTATCGTTTGTTTAAGCAGTACCTGTTTACCCCGAGCAACCCTGCTCACCAGAAGTTCAGCTCATCGCGTGAGACCCGCAATTGACTGAGGAAGGATCCGGCAGTCATGTCCCGATTCATTGACCGTGTTGTGCTGCACGTCAGCGCTGGAAAAGGCGGCAATGGTTGCGCCTCCGTACACCGCGAGAAGTTCAAACCGCTCGGCGGTCCGGACGGTGCCAACGGAGGTCGCGGTGGCGACGTCATCCTCGTGGTCGACGAGAACATCCACACCCTCCTCGACTTTCACTTCCATCCCAACGCGAAGGCGACCAACGGCAAGCAGGGCGCCGGCAGCAACCGCGAGGGTGCAAACGGTGAAGACCTCATCCTCAAGGTTCCGGATGGAACTGTGGTTCTCGATGCCGACGGCAACGTGCTTGCCGACCTCGTGGGTGTCGGTTCGCGCTTCGACGCTGCTCAGGGCGGCCGCGGCGGACTCGGTAACGCAGCGCTGGCGTCGAAGGCCCGCAAGGCTCCCGGTTTCGCACTCCTCGGTGAGGACGGTGTCGAGCGTGACCTGGTTCTCGAACTCAAGTCGGTAGCCGACGTCGGTCTGCTCGGATTCCCCTCTGCCGGTAAATCTTCACTGGTGTCCGTTCTCTCCGCGGCCAAGCCGAAGATCGCCGACTACCCCTTCACCACTCTGGTCCCCAATCTCGGCGTCGTCTCGAGCGGTGACACAACCTTCACCGTCGCCGACGTGCCCGGGCTGATCCCCGGCGCCAGCGAAGGCCGCGGATTGGGCCTGGACTTCCTGCGCCATATCGAACGATGCGCCGTGTTGGCGCACGTGATCGACTGCGCCACTCTCGATCCGGGACGCGACCCGATCTCCGACATCGACGCCTTGGAAGCAGAGCTGGCTGCATACACGCCTGCGCTCTCCGGCGACTCGGGACTCGGTGACCTCGACAAGCGTCCGCGGGTCGTCATCCTCAACAAGACCGACGTGCCCGAGGCAGCCGAGTTGGCCGAAATGGTCACGCCTGAGATCGAAGCCCGCGGATGGCCGGTCTTCACCATCTCGGCAGTGAGCCGAGAAGGCCTGCGACCGTTGACATTCGCGCTGGCGAAGATGGTCCGTGACTACCGCGAAGCTCATCCGAAGCCCGAGCCGAAGCGTCAGGTCATTCGCCCGGTCAAGGTCAAGGATTCCAGCTTCACCATCGAGAAGGATCCCGATATTCCCGGTGGGTTCGTCGTCCGCGGCACCCGCCCGGAGCGGTGGATTCGTCAGACCGCCTTCGACAACGACGAAGCGGTGGGCTACCTCGCCGACCGTCTTGCTCGATTGGGTGTCGAGGACGCATTGGTCAAGAAGGGCGCTCAGCCAGGGGCTTCCGTCACCATCGGTGACGTGAGCTTCGAGTGGGAGCCGATGACGCCGGCCGGTATCGATCTGACCCGCACGGGCCGTGGAACCGATCCGCGTCTCGATCAGGTGGAGCGGATCGGCGCCGACGAGCGCAAGCATGCGCGTCGTGTCCGCCGCGGCCTGCTCGACGAAGACGCCTGACCCACGCGATTTCAGGACGAAAACCGAAGAGAGGGAACGGGACTGTGCTCGGGTCCACCAGGGAGTCGATAGCGTCGGCTCACAGTATCGTCGTGAAGATCGGGTCGTCTGCGCTCACCAGTCTGGTGGCGGGACTCGATACTCACCGACTCGATCTGTTGGCCGATGCCATCGAGGCTCGCATGCGTGCGGGTTCCGATGTTGTCGTCGTCTCGTCCGGTGCCGTCGGCGCTGGATTGGCGCCGCTGGGACTGACCAAGCGTCCGCGGGATCTCGCAACCAAGCAGGCTGCGGCCAGCGTCGGACAGTTGGCGCTGGCTCACGCCTGGGGTACGTCGTTCGCCCGTTACGAGCGCACCGTCGGGCAGGTCCTTCTCACTGCGGATGACATCGCTCGACGGACGCAGCACCGGAACGCTCAACGGACGCTCGATCGTCTGCGGGCGTTGCACGCGGTGGCAATCGTGAACGAGAACGACACTGTCGCCACCACCGAACTTCGGTTCGGTGATAACGATCGGCTGGCTGCTCTGGTTGCGCATCTGGTCGGTGCCGACGCGTTGATCCTGTTGTCGGATGTCGACGGTCTCTACGACGGTGATCCCCGAAAGGGCGATGCCACACTGATTCCTGAGGTCAACAGTCCCGAGGATCTCGACGGTGTGGTTGCCGGTTCGGGTGGGGCTCTCGGTACCGGAGGCATGGCGTCGAAGCTCTCAGCAGCACGCCTGGCCGCTGATTCCGGAGTGCCGGTTCTGCTGGCCGCAGCCTCGGACGCCGCTCGAGCACTCAGTGGTGCCGATGTCGGAACCGCTTTTGCTCCGCGGCCGACGCGATTGTCGGCTCGCCGATTCTGGGTCCGTCACGCCGCCGACACACAGGGCGACCTTCACCTCGACGAAGGCGCCGTTCGCGCGGTCGTGTCCAAGCGTCGAAGCCTGCTGTCCGCGGGCATTGTCGGTGTATCCGGTGACTTCCACGCCGGCGACGTCGTGTCCCTGATGGGGCCGGGGGAGAAGCCCGTCGCCCGGGGTGTCGTCGCATTCGACGCTACGGAGATCGAGGAGATCCTGGGGCGCTCCACCACCGATCTACCGGCTGACATGCAGCGTCCCGTGGTTCACGCGGACGACTTGGTGGCGCTGTAACTGTCGTGATCGACCAGGGCGGAAAGTGCTTCAGCACAACCGGCTTCGAGCTTGAGGTCGGCGAATTCGTCTCCGCGAGTCGTGCCACGATTGACGATGGCGATCGGCTTCCCGGTCTTGGCGGCATGCCGGACGAAACGTAGGCCGGACATCACGGTCAACGACGACCCGGCTACCAACAGTGCGTCGGCTTGGTCGACAAGGCTGTACGCCCGGGCCACGCGTTCCTTGGGGACGGATTCGCCGAAGTAGACGATGTCTGGTTTGAGTAGCCCACCGCACACGGCGCAATCCACGACGCGAAAGTGTGCGGTAGATTCGATCACGGCATCTGCGTCGGGTGCGATCTCGACTCCTGTTGCAGCAGCGACCGTTTCGGCGAATCCGGGATTGGCTTCTTCCAGTCTCTCCGCGAGAGTGGTGCGGGAGATCAGCCGCTGGCAGCTCAGGCATCGAACCTGCGCGTAGGTGCCGTGGAGGTCGATGACGTTTCGCGCGCCGGCCTTGGTGTGCAGGAGGTCGACGTTCTGGGTGATCACGCCGACTGCTCGCCCGGTTCGCTCGAGTGCTGCGACGGCCCGGTGGCCCTGGTTGGGGCGGGAGCTGTCCATGTATCGCCAGCCGATGTGGTTGCGCGCCCAATAGTGCCGCCGAAACGCCGGATCGCCGATGAACTGCTGGAACGTCATCGGATTGCGCGGGGGTGAATCGGGTCCTCGGTAATCCGGGATTCCGGAGTCGGTGGAGATGCCGGCGCCCGTGAGAACTGCCAGGCGACGGCCGGCCAGGAGCTCGGGAAGGGCGTCGAGGCGGCTGTTGTCGGTAGGCACCGTTCCAGGATAGGCGCGTGTGCGAGACGGAGGCGCGGAGGAAGTCCGAAATGTTCAATAGAACACGTGTGCGATCGCCAATACTCGTACCCATGAACACAGTGAACCCAATCCCTGCTGGCTACCGCACGATCACTCCCTACCTTGCGGTGCCGGATGGCCATGCCGCACTCGACTACTACAAGCGAGGACTTGGAGCTGAGATAATCGATGCGATGAACGCACCTGACGGCTCACTCATGCATGCGGAGATCCGGATCGGCGATTCGATGCTGCAGCTTTCGCAGGAGATGCCGGACTTCGGTCTCAAATCACCGCAGGACGGCTGGGTGCATTCGTCGATCGTCGTCTACACCGAGGACACGGACGAGTTTGTCGCTCGGGCCGTCGCCGAGGGAGGCACGCTGGTCACGGCTGTGGCCGATACGTTTTCGGGCGACCGGCATGGGGTGTTTCTCGATCCGTTCGGCCACAGGTGGGCAGTATGCACGAAGGTCGAGGACGTACCTGCCGAGGAAGTCGCTCGCCGGGCGCGGGCACTTTTCTTCCCGGATAGGGAGTCGACACAGTAACTTCCGACAGCTTTCGCCGGATCATTCGGGCTTCGGCGGCGTGCTCAGTATCCGGCAACCGGGTCCACGAGGGCAGCCAGCGCCTCGCCCTTCGCGAAGCGGGTCACGTTCTTGGAGACGTGATCCGCGAACGCGGCGGGGCGAACGCCTGGCGGATTGGAATCGTGGGGTGTGATGATCGCATTCGTCAGATCCCACAGAGGGTGACCGTCCGGGAGAGGTTCAGGATCGGTGACGTCGAGACCGGCGCCGCCGATCTGTTCGGACTCGATCGCCTCGACCAACGCATCGGTGTCGACCAGTGATCCGCGCGCGACATTGATCACCCAGGAATGGGGTTGCATCGCCGCCAACTGCGCACGGCCCACGAGGTGACGGGTGGCCGGGGTGGCGGGCGCAGCAATCACGAAGTGATCTGCGCGAGAATAGATTTCATCCATTCTGGATGCGGGGTACGTCGAGATCGCCCCGGGGACCGGGCTACCGGAACGATTGACTGCGAGGCTGTCCGCCCCCTGCGCGGCCAGCATCGGAATCAGCGCGCGGCCGATACCGCCTGCGCCGATGATCGCAACCGTCGAACCACGAAGGGTGCCGATCTTGGGAAAGAACTCGAACTGACGCCACGTTCGAGCTTCGATGTGTGCAGGCAAGTGACGAACTCCGGCCAAGAGAAGCATGAGCGCATGCTCGGCCACCGACGCCGAAAATGCACCGGCCGCCGAGGTCCACGTAATATCTGTGTCCTTCGGAATCACACCGGAGTCGAACCAATCCTCGATTCCCGCGGACGGAAGCTGCACCCACCTGACCGACGCCGGTAACTCCGACGGAAATGTTTCGGGTGAGCCCGCCCAGATCAGGGCGTCGGCAGTGTCGATCGGACTGATCAGACCACCGCCCCGAAGCACCGCGCTGTCGAGCAGTGCATCGGGGACGGGGCCGATCGCTACGCGTGGAGAGGTGTCAGTCGCCATGACTAGACGCTACGCGGGGACCTCCACCAGTGGGTAGACACCGTTCTCGTCGTGTACCTCACGCCCGGTGACCGGCGGATTGAACACGCACAGCATGCGCATCTGCGTGTCGGGCTCGACGCGATGACGCTCATGGCCGTTGAGCAGGTACATCGACCCCGGTGCGAGATCGTATTCCTTGTCGTTGTCGAGGTCGATCAGCTTGCCGGTGCCCTCGACGAGCCAGACAGCCTCGACGTGGTTGGCGTAATGGAACTCGTTGACCGAACCCGCCTTGATGGTGGTCTCGTGGAACGAGAACCCGACGCGGTCGCCGCCGAGGACGATGCGCTTGCTGCGCCAGTTCCCGTCCTCGCTCGTGATGTCGCGGTCGGTGTCGGTGATCTCGGTGGTGGTGCGAACGATCATGGGAGAGTCCTTCCTCTAGCTGCAGACCTTGAGTGTCGCCTCGGCCAGGATGGAGAGGCCGTGCTCGAGCTCGTCGTCGGTAATCGTCAGTGCGGGAAGCAGTTTCACAACCTGGTCGGAGGGTCCGGAGGTCTCGGCGAGCAATCCCTCGTCGAATGCCAGCTGGCAGACCTTTCCGGCGCGCTCCGGCTGGTCGAAGACCAGGCCCTGGACCAGGCCGCGTCCGCGGTGAGAGACCTCGCCGGGGAACTGATCGGAGAGATTGGCGAAGCATTCGCTGATGCGTGCGCCCTTCTTCAGCGTTGTCTTGGTCAGTGCGTCGTCGGACCAGTAGTGGTCGAGTGCCACCTTGGAGGTGACGAACGCCGGGTTGTTGCCACGGAAGGTGCCGTTGTGCTCGCCCGGTCCCCAGACGTCGAGTTCACGCTTGAACAGCGTGAGCGCCATGGGCATTCCGTAGCCGCTGATCGACTTGGACAGTGTGACGATGTCGGGAACGATTCCGGCCTCTTCGAAGGAGAAGAACGGGCCGGTACGGCCGCAACCCATCTGCACGTCGTCGACGATCAACAGGATTCCGCGATCCGAGCACAGTGTTGCCAGCGCCCGAAGCCATTCGGGGCGAGCGACATTGACGCCACCTTCACCCTGCACGGTTTCGACGATCACTGCCGCGGGGCGGTTGATACCACTGCCGGAATCATCGAGAACGCGGGAGAACCACTGGAAGTCCTCGGTGACGCCGTCGAAGTAGTTGTCGAAGGGCATCGGTGTCGTGTGCACGAGGGGGACACCGGCGCCCGCGCGCTTCATCGAGTTACCGGTCACGGAGAGTGCACCAAGTGTCATTCCGTGAAATGCGTTGGTGAAGTTGATGACTGCCGAACGTCCGGTGACCTTGCGAGCCAGCTTCAATGCAGCCTCGACGGTGTTCGAGCCGGTCGGGCCGGGGAACTGGACCTTGTAGTCCAGGCCGCGTGGCTCGAGGATGTTGCGCTGAAAGGTCTCGAGGAATTCGCGTTTGGCGACAGTGGACATGTCGAGGCCGTGCGTGATGCCGTCGTTCATGATGTAGTCGACCAGTGCGGATTTGAGCACCGGGTTGTTGTGACCGTAGTTGAGTGCGCCGGCGCCGGCGAAGAAATCGAGGTAGTCGCGTCCGTTCTCGTCACGAATCCAGGATCCGGATGCGCTGGTGAACACTGCGGGCCAGTCACGGCAGTAGCTGCGAACCTCGGACTCGAGGGTTTCGAAAATGCTTGCTTCGTTGATATTCATATCTTCTTTGTTCCTCCGGGGCATGCTGTATGCCGAGCGCGAAGTGCGCTAGGCGCCGATCGTGTAAAGATCTTCGGCTTCGTGTCCATCGGGAAAATCGTTGGGCGAGAACAAGGTCTGCCTGGTTATCGGTACTTCGCGTCGGCGTGCGAGCGCGGTGAAGAGTGCGATCGAAGCCTCGTTGTCGGGGCTGATCGTCGTCTCCAGATGTGTAACACCCAGTGGGGCAGTGCGATCCATCAAGTCGGACAGCATGCGGGCAGCAATTGCCTTGCCGCGCTGGTCTTCGTCGACCGCCACTTGCCACACGAACAGGGTTTCCTGCGCGCTGGGACGGGTATAACCGGAAACGAATCCGACTACGCGGCCGTCTACCTCTGCGACGATGGACGTCGCGCTGAAATCCCTGCACCACAACAGGTATGCATAACTCGAATTGAGGTCGAGCACCTTCGAATCACGTGCGATCTCCCAGAGCCGGACTCCGTCATCGATCTGTGGGCTTCTGAACAACACCGCGTCCGGCGCGGTGGTCGGGATAGCTCTCGTATCAACAGGCTTCATCGGTCATCTGAACGTAACAATCATTGCTGTCGAAGTCATGCAGATGTCCGTTTCGGGCCGTGTGGAACCCGTTGCGCCCCAGGTGAGGACATGAATGTGATGGTGCTCACATTATGTAACTTTTGCCGTTGTCGGAGCGACTATTTCGGGCAAAAACTCGCTATTTCGGGCTCGCGAGCGCCAACGGAAGTACAGAGTGAGCACCAGCCTGTCGAAGTGCGCGTGCGGCCATCGTGAAAGTCCAACCGGTATCGGCGATTGCGTCGACAAGAAGTATTGGTCCCTGGTGGATGCTCATGTCCGGGACTTCCCAAACATCGACCAGTCCGGACACGCGATAGGCGGAGTTCGCTGCCGAAACCGGAGGGTGGTCGGGGCGCAAGCGAAGGGTGCCCAGGTCGGTCAATCGCCCGACCTCGGCCAGCTTGGCAGCCAGGCTCGACACCAGTAACGGATGCGTCGTGGATTCGAGGGCCATGACACCGGTGGGGCGCTCGGCCCAATTCCAGGCCGCCAAAACGCTGATACACGCGCTGACCACAGCATCGGGTACCTCTGCGTCGGGACCGTCGAAAAGTGCGCGGAGACGTTGGCCCCAGCCCAGGTCCGACATCCGTCCGAGAATGCGCCCGGTTTCCGGGCCCTCGGTGATCTTCCCGGACAGCTTGACGCCCAGCTTGCTCAGGCCGGTCGGCCACATCTTGCGCGGCTCCAGGTCGAATCCGGGGCGCTGCAAGCGCGCCCGAGTCTCGTCGAGGGCGGCGGTGTCGACAGTGGTGTCGTAGCGATCGCCCGTGCAGTTGTCACAACGACCGCACTGTGAGTTCTCCGAGGTCAGGCCCGGATCGTCGAGTTGTTCACGCAGGAAGGTCATTCGACACGTCGTGATGCTCTGGTACTCGACCATTGCGGCCTGCTCGGCCTGGCGAGCGTCGTCGAGTCGGCCGTAGCGCTCGGCGTCGTACACCCAAGGTTCGCCGGTGCTGATCCAGCCGCCCTTGACGCGTTTGACGGCGCCGTCGACGTCGAGGACTTTGAGGACCATCTCGAGACGCGTTCTATTGAGCTCCACCAGAGGTTCGAGTGCTGGTGTCGACGTGGCCTTTTCGGTGTCGAGGTGCTCGATGACGCTGCGGACGAGATGCTCGCGGGGGAAGGCGACCGAGGCGAAGTAGCTCCAGATCTGCTTGTCCTCGGCGCCCGGCAGCAGGATCACGTCGGCCCTGTCGGTGGAACGACCGGCGCGGCCCACCTGCTGGTAGTACGAGATCGGCGACGACGGTGCGCCGAGGTGGACGACGAACCCGAGATCAGGCTTGTCGAAGCCCATCCCGAGGGCCGAGGTGGCCACCAGAGCCTTGACACGATTGCCCAACAAGTCCTGCTCGAGGGATTCACGTTCGGTGGGATCGGTCTGGCCCGTGTAGGCGGCGACGGTATGCCCGCGTTCGGAGAGCAGGCTTGCGAGGTCGCGTGCGGCCGAGACCGTCAGCGTGTAGATGATGCCCGATCCCGGCAGCGTCTCGAGCATGTCGGCGAGCCAGGCAGCGCGCGCCGTCGCCTCGGGAATGTGAACCACGGAAAGGTGAAGTGACTCGCGTTCCAGCCCGCCACGAAGTACGAGCGTTTCCTCGCCGCCGACGCCGAGTTGGGCGGACACGTCCTCGACGACGCGGTTGTTGGCCGTAGCCGTGGTCGCGAGGACGGGAATGCCTTCGCCGAGTTCGGCGATCAACGTCCTGATGCGCCGATAGTCGGGACGGAAGTCGTGTCCCCAGTCGGAAACACAGTGAGCCTCGTCGACCACTACCAAGCCGGCGTCAGCTGCCAGGGACGGAAGGACCTGATCGCGGAAGTCGGGGTTGTTGAGGCGCTCGGGGCTGACCAGCAGTACGTCGAGATCGTTGGCTGCGACGCGGGCGTGGATGTCGTCCCACTCGGTGACATTGCCCGAGTTGATGGTTGCGGCTCGCACCCCGGCACGCTCGGCAGAACTGACCTGGTTTCGCATCAGGGCCAACAACGGAGAGACGATGACCGTGGGGCCGTGGCCTGTTGCCCGGAGCAGCTTCGCCGAGATGAAGTAGACCGCCGACTTGCCCCAACCGGTCCGCTGCACGACAAGCGCGCGCTTGCGCTGCACCACCAGCGCCTCGATGGCCGTCCACTGGTCCTCCCGTAGGCGGGCATCCGGCCCCGCGAGTTCGCGGAGCAGCCGCTCGGCTTCGTCGCGCATGGCTGGGGCAGTGGCGGTGGTCATGGACCCCATGGTGCACGACCCTGCCGACACGTGCGGGCTTCAGGCCTTGGCAACAGGTTCCTGCAGCTCGGTGACCCAGCCGTCGACATCCTCCGGGCACGCCAGCGTCACCTCACGGCTGGGGCCGGCATTGCGGTATCCCGCTGCGTCGATCCATTGAGCCAACGCCTGATAAGCGGGCAGGCAGTTGTCCATCGAACCCTTGTGTAGCAGCGAGGCCACGTGCTCTTCGGCCCGCAGGTCCACCACAGCGAACTCGTAGTCGCCATCGGGATCCGCGTCGACCGGTAGCGCCGCATGGACGACGACGTTCTCGTCGTCACCGGAATCCTCGTAGTAGGCGACAGCGGGTCCGATCGCGGCGATACCGGCACGATCCAAACCGGTACAAAGGCGCTCGTACAACCCGCGAACCACCGGTCCGATCGACGACGGATCCATCGTCTTGGCGGTACCGGTCAACTCCGCGACCCGCAGCGCCGGAACGGACTTGATCACAACCTCGTATGCGGACATCTGTCCCTCACTTTCGATGATGCGTAGGCGCGCCTGTACGTGCGCCAGTCGCGCGGTGTCTTCCTGGATTCGGGTTTCGAGTTCTGCGCGGCGAAGCGTGAGCATCCCGCGGATCCCGTCGACGGTGACCGCCGACTCCACCACTTGCTGGACCTGAGCCAGGGTCAGGCCCAACTCCTTGAGAGCGACGATGCGGTTGAGCAGCGCCAACTGGCCCGCGGTGTACGAGCGATACCCGCTGGATGCGTCGACCCTCGCGGGTGTGAGCAGGCCGATGGCGTCGTAGTGGCGGAGCATGCGCACCGACACACGACCTGCTCTCGCGAAGTCTCCGATGCTCAACATGGTTGCTCGCCCCGTTTCTCTCTCAACAAACCCGACACCTACAGGTTTACGACCTCACACGGTGTCAGAGTCAAGCCTGACGCTTCAGCACTTTCTCGATCGCAGCGCGAGCGGGTGACGACACCGAGGCACCGCGAACCGTCGTCGCCAGGCTTCCCGCCGTGGCAGCGAACTGCAGGGCGCGTTCCTGGTCCTGCACCCACTCCACGGCGAAGGCGCCGGTGAAGGCATCACCTGCGCCGGTTGTATCCACGGGTGTCACGGCCGGGGAGTCGGCGTGGATTGTCTTCTCGCCCGACCTGAGATCCGCGCCGCCCGCCCCGAGCGTCGTGACGAGGTATCGGACGCGGCCGGTGGCCGCGGCCAACTGCTCCGACTCGGTCTGGTTGACGATCAGGATATCGACAGACTCGATCAGGGCGCCCGGAAGGGCTTGTACCGGCGAAGGATTGAGGATGACGGTTGTTCCGTTGGCATGCGCGTGCCGGGCCGCTGCGGTGACCGTGTCGAGGGGTATTTCGAGTTGGCACAGGAGAACGTCGGCGTGTGCGATCGCGTCGAGGTCTCCTTCGGACAACGAGGTGACCGAGGAATTGGCGCCCGGGACGACGATGATGTTGTTCTCCGCGTCCTCGCTCACGGTGATGGCGGCAACGCCACTCGGGCCGTCGACACTACGAAGCAATGCGGTGTCGACGCCGGCGTCTTCAAGCGTGTCTCGCAACTGGGTACCGAAACCGTCGTCGCCGACCGCTCCGACGAACGACACATCGCCTCCTGCCTTCGCGGCGGCGATGGCCTGATTACTGCCTTTGCCTCCCGCGGTTGTGGCAAAGGCAGTGCCGAGCAGTGTTTCTCCCGGAGCGGGAAATCTGGACACTGAGGTGGCGAGGTCCATGTTGATACTGCCGACGACGACGATTCGAGGCGTGCTCATACCTCGAGGTTATCGGCCTTCATTCTCTTTCGACGAACCTTGCGGATGATCCGACGTGCCTCCTCGTCGGTGGCGACGGAGGGCGGCGAACCGTCGAGTGGCTTGCGTGCAGTCTCGGGGATGAGCAGTACCGCGATACCACCGATCACTGCGGCGATCATCATGTACATCGGCGCGACCAGGTTGCTGCCCGTTGCACTTTCGAGGGCGGTGAGCACCAGGGGAGTGGTTCCGCCGAAGATGGAGACCGCGAGGTTGTATCCGATTGCCAAGCCGCCGTACCTGATTCCGGTCGGGAACAGTGCGGGCAGCACGGACGGGAAGACTCCGACGAACAGCAGGAGCAATCCGCCGAGAATTGCGAGTCCCAGGAAGACCGTCACGTAATTGCCGACGCCGATCAACAGGTATGCGGGCAGGGAAAGGAGGAAGAATCCGATGAAACCGCTGAGCAACAATGGTTTACGCCCGACTCGGTCCGAGAACTTTCCGACGTAGCTGATTCCCATCATCATCACGATCATGACGATGATCATCAGGATGAGTCCGTGGGATTCGTCGTAACCCAACGTGTTGGTCAGGTACGTCGGCATGTAGCTGAGCAGGCCGTAGTGAGCGATGTTGTACGTCGCCACGAGAACGATGCACAGGACGAGCGGTCGCCAGTTGTCGACGAGAGTTTCGCGCAGTTTCTTGCCGGTGGATTCGTCTGCGAGGGAGCGCTCTTCGGCCTGCTCCATCATCTGGAACGCGGGGGTTTCTTCCAAGCGCAGGCGGAGGTACAGACCGATGAGACCCAGCGGTCCGGCAATGAGGAAGGGGATGCGCCAGCCCCACTGGAGGAGGTCCTCGGCGCTGACGACGGTCTGGATGATCGTGACGATGCCCGCTGCCGCCACATATCCTGCCAGGGTGCCGAATTCGAGGAAGCTGGCGAAGAAGCCGCGCCGCTTGTCCGGTGCGTATTCGGCGACGAACGTACTGGCCCCGCCGTATTCGCCGCCGGTGGAAAAGCCCTGCAGTAGGCGTAGGAGTACCAGCAGGATCGGGGCGGCGATACCGATGGATTCGTAGCTCGGGATGAGGCCGATGGCGAAGGTGCTGCCCGCCATCAGAATGATGGTGGTGGCCAGGACTTTCTTGCGTCCGATGCGGTCACCGAGTGGACCGAAGAACAATCCGCCGAGTGGGCGGACGATGAAGGCTGCCGCAAAAATTGCAAAGGTAGAGAGGAGTTGAGCGCTGCCGCTCGCGTCCGGGAAGAACACTTTTCCGATAGTGGTTGCTAGATATGCGTAAACGCCGAAATCGAACCACTCCATGGCATTTCCGAGCATCGTCGCCTTGACAGCGCGCTTGACGGACGCATTGTCGGTGACGCAGACATCGGGTGATTCGGCCACTTCGAGAGCGCTGATCGAGTTCTCTGGTGTAGTCATGACATGCGCTCCCCAGCGCAATCATCGAACCGAGCGGGGCACGTACCTGATGCACGCATCTTTTCGTTGCCCACTCGCCGATGAGCCGGTCGGGAAATCGAGCGTCCGCGTGCCCTGTGGCTCGTTGCGACCCCCGTCGCACGGCTCTGGCCCGCGGCAGTGTCCGGAGCCCACAGGGCTCCGGACTACCGGCAAGTAAGACGCTTACGCTATCAAAGTTGTGCGCGGGAGCCGATTTTCGGGCTAGAAGGCGCGCGCGTACTGCGACGGGATATGTGGTCCTACCTCGGCGTTCAGTTCCCGGGCCGCCCGGCGCGCCCAGTAGGGATCACGCAGCAGCTCGCGGCCGAGGAGCACCGCCACGGCGCTACCGTCCTCGACGATCTTCTCGGCTTGTTCGGGTTCGGTGATGAGGCCCACGGCGGCGGCCGGTAGCAGGCTCTCGTTCTGCAGGCGACGGGCGAACGGAACCTGATATCCCGGTTCCACCGGAATCTGCGCCGCCGGTGAATTACCGCCGGTGGAGACGTCGACGAGATCGACTCCGTAGTCGGAGAGGATGTTGGCGAGGGCAACGGTCTGATCGGCGGTCCAGCTGTCGACCTCCAGTCCGCGCTCTTCCGTCAGCCAATCCGTCGCCGAGACCCGGACGAAGAGCGGCAACTCGGCCGGCCACACCTCGCGGACTGCGCTCAGGATTTCCAGGAGCAACCGAATGCGGTTCTCGAAGCTGCCGCCGTAGCGGTCCGTTCGCTTGTTGCTCTCGGGGGAGAGGAACTGATGGATCAGGTATCCGTGAGCCGCGTGAATTTCCACGACCTTGAATTCGGCCTTCAATGCACGGGTTGCCGCCGCTGCGAAGTCCGCGACGACCTGTTCGATGCCCTCGGTGGTGAGCTCGACCGGATCGGCGAGATGACCGAACGGAACCGCGCTGGGAGCCACTGTCTGCCAGGAGAGACGGTCGTCGGCCGGCAGGCTCTTGCCTCCGCGCCACGGAACCTGCGTCGACGCTTTGCGTCCGGCGTGCGCCAGCTGAATTCCGGGCACTGCGCCGAAGTACGCGAGTTGCGCGTTGATCTCGGCGAAGGCTTGCGCCTGCGTGTCGTTCCAGATCCCCAGATCAGCTGCCGATATGCGGCCCTCGGGATTGACGGCCGTCGCCTCGGTGAGAATCAGGCCGGTGCCGCCGATCGCACGGCTCACCAAGTGCGTGCGATGCCACTCGTTGGGCACTCCGACCTGGTCGCCGATGACGTCAGCCGAGTACTGGCACATCGGTGCCATCCAGACGCGGTTCGGGATGGTGACGCCGCGCAGGGTCAAAGGCTCGAACAACACACTCACGGATGGCTCCTGACTCGAAGAAGAAGGTCGGTGGGTGCAACAGTGTCGCGCGCCGGAATTGTTCCCCGGCGGTCCGCCGAAATGTTCCCCGGCGGTCCGCCGGAATGGTCCCGGGTGGTCACAGCCTTGTTCCGCCGAGCAGGCCGCCGCGGTGGGTGGTTAATGTGTATTCATGACCGCTGTGACATCCAACGCAGAAACCGTCGACTCGAATGCGTCCGACACCAAGGCCGTCGTGCACGACGCCGCACGCCGAGCACGTAAGGCTTCGCGCGTCCTGGCTCTGCTGACCACCGCGCAGAAGGACGCTGCGCTCCACGGCGCAGCCGACGCGGTACTCGCGGCCAGTGATCGGATTCTCGCGGCCAACGCTCTCGATATCGACACTGCGAAGGCCGGTGGCACCGAGGAATCATTGCTCGACCGCCTTCGGCTGACCGCTGACCGGATCCAGGGCATCGCTTCGGGTTTGCGTCAGGTTGCCGGGCTACCCGATCCGATCGGTGAGGTGCTTCGTGGTTCCACTCTGCCGAACGGCTTGGAGCTACGCCAGCAGCGCGTTCCGCTCGGTGTCGTCGGCATGGTCTACGAGGCTCGCCCCAACGTTACCGTCGACGCTTTCGGGCTGACTCTCAAGTCGGGAAATGCTGCGCTGCTACGTGGTTCGTCCTCGGCGGTCAAGTCCAACGAAGCGTTGGTTGAGGCGCTGCGCGCGTCGTTGGTTGCTCAGGGGCTCCCCGAGGACTCCGTTCAACTTCTGCCGAGTGCAGATCGGTCGACGGTCACGCACCTCATCCAGGCCCGCGGCCTCGTCGATGTTGTCATCCCGCGCGGCGGTGCCGGGTTGATCAACGCAGTCGTGCGTGATGCCACCGTGCCCACCATCGAGACCGGTGTCGGTAATTGCCACGTCTACGTTCACTCGGCCGCCGATCTCCTGATGGCCGAGAAGATTCTTCTCAACTCCAAGACCCGTCGGCCCAGCGTCTGTAATACAGCCGAAACCGTGCTGGTCGACGCTGCGATCGCCGAGACCGCCGTGCCGAAGCTGCTCCAAGCGCTCCAGATGCACGACGTTGTAGTGCACGGTGATCTGCCGGGACTGGTCCCCGCCACCGAGGACGACTGGTCGAAGGAATACCTCACCCTCGACGTCGCTCTCAAGGTCGTCAAGGACTTGGACGCTGCCGTCGAGCACATCGACCAGTACGGAACGGGCCACACCGAAGCCATCGTGACGTCCGATCTCTCGGCTGCCCGCGAGTTCACCGCTCGCGTCGACGCCGCCGCAGTGATGGTCAACGCGTCGACTGCCTTCACCGACGGTGAGCAGTTCGGATTCGGCGCCGAGATCGGCATCTCCACCCAGAAACTGCACGCGCGTGGCCCCATGGGGCTGCCTGAACTGACGTCCACGAAGTGGATCGTCTGGGGCGACGGGCACACCCGACCCGCCTGAAAAGTTCACCAGACTTGCCCCACCCTTTTTAGGAGTTAACCGTGGACCGAGCTCTCCCCGATACAACACCGTTCTTCTCGAGCGTCGACGACGTGATCGAGCGTTTGGCCGAGACGGGTTACCTGTCCGACAAGGGCACTGCAACGGCAGTGTTCCTTGCCGACCGACTGGGCAAGCCCCTGCTCATCGAGGGACCGGCCGGTGTCGGTAAGACCGAGTTGGCGCGCGCGGTAGCCCAGACGACAGGCGCCGAGCTGGTACGTCTGCAGTGCTACGAGGGCGTCGACGAGGCGCGTGCGCTCTACGAGTGGAACCACGCGAAGCAGATCTTGCGGATCCAGTCGGGCGGGGCGAGCGGAGCGAGGGGTGATGTCGCGGTCGACCACAGCTGGGATTCGACGAAGGCGGATGTGTTCTCGGAGGAGTTCCTGCTCGCTCGTCCACTGCTCAAGGCCATTCGCCGCGAGGACCCGACGGTGCTGTTGATCGACGAGACGGACAAGGCCGACGTCGAGATCGAGGGTCTGCTCCTCGAAGTGCTCAGCGACTTCGCGGTGACGATCCCCGAACTCGGAACCATTACCGCCACCCGCAAGCCCTTCACTGTGTTGACCTCGAATGCCACTCGCGAACTCTCGGAGGCTCTGAAGCGTCGTTGCCTCTTCCTGCATCTCGACTTCCCGGATGCGGACCTCGAGCGTCGCATCCTCGCCAGTCGGGTGCCGGAACTGCCCGAAGCGATTGCCGAGCAGCTGGTCAATACCATTCGTGTTCTTCGCGGAATGCAGCTCAAGAAGGTCCCTTCGGTGTCGGAGACCATCGACTGGGGCCGCACACTCCTGGCTCTGGGCATGGACACTCTCGACGACGATGCCGTTCGCGCCACGCTCGGCGTGATCCTCAAGCACCAGTCGGACCAGGTGCGTGCCGCCGCTGAACTTCGGCTGAACTGAGGTCTGACATGGCTCCCGCAGGATCGACGTCGCCGCTCTCGCATGGCGGCCTGGCAGCGCCGCACGGGATTCCCGGTCACCTCGTCGATTTTGTCGAGGCGCTGCGACGACGCGGAATCATGGTCGGCCCGTCCGAGACCGTCGACGCCGGTCAGGTCATGTCGGTTCTCGATCTGCTCGATCGTGAGGCTCTTCGTGAAGGGCTGGCGTGCTCGCTCCTGCGCAGGCCGACCCACCGGGCCACGTTCGACGCCGTCTTCGATCTGTGGTTCCCCAAAGCGATCGGTGACCGGGCGGTCGGTGACGTCGACGTGTCACTGCCGCGTAAGCCCGACGGTTCGATCGATCTGCAGGCCTTGCGTGAGCTGATCGCCGAATTGCTGACTGACGGCAGCGACGAGGCGATGGAGTTGACCGAACTTCTCACCGCCGCAATGGTCGAGGAACTCGGGCAGTACCAGTCGAGCAACGGCCCGTCGTTCTCCGCCTACCAGGCACTGCGCGACGTGGCCCCGGAGACTTTGCTCAACAAGATCCTGCAGGGTCTACTCGGCAACCAGGAGGGTTCCGGGTCGGAAGGCAAGGACAACTCCGACTATCAATCCGAGGTCGCCAAGCGCACGGCAGCGCAGCGCATCGCGGACTTCCGCAAGATGGTCGAGAAGGAAACGCGTCGACGCACCGCTGAGAATCTGGGCAAGGAACGGGTCGCCACGTACGGCGTTCCGAAACTCGCCGAGGAAGTCGACTTCCTGCGGGCCTCCGACGCCGAACTCACCACGCTGAAGAAGAACGTCGCACCCCTGGCTCGTCTGCTGGCCAGCCGTCTCGCCGTGCGTCGTAGCCGCTCCCGCGCGGGTTCGATCGACCTGCGTCGCACCTTGCGCAAGTCCATGTCGACGGGTGGAGTGCCGATCGATCTGGTGCAGCGCAAGCCGAAGCGAGCACGACCGGAACTTGTGGTGATGTGTGACGTGTCGGGTTCGGTGGCGGGGTTCAGCCATTTCACCCTGCTGCTCGTGAACGCCTTGCGCGAGCAGTTCTCGCGCGTGCGGGTGTTCGCGTTCATCGACACGACAGACGAGGTCACGCGGTTCTTCGACTCGAACGCAGACCTCGGGTCCGCGATGTCACGGATGGTGCGTGAAGCCGAACTGATCACCTACGACGGCCACTCCGATTACGGACACGCTTTCGGTGTGTTCCAGGAGAAGTTCGCGCAGTCGATCACCAGTCGCACGTCGCTGCTGGTCCTCGGCGACGGTCGCAACAACTACCGTGATCCCAACCTCCAGTCGCTGTCGCAGATGGTTGCGGTTGCCAAGCACGCACACTGGCTCAACCCTGAGCCGAAGGGGCAATGGGGAACGGGTGACTCCGCGGCGAAGGTGTACAACGAGGTCATCAGCATGCACGAGTGCCGCTCGGCCCAGCAGCTTGCCGACGTCGTGTCCCGTCTGCTGCCGGTCTGACCCGTAAGCTCGACACTCGTGCAGAAGGGACTATCGGTGGAACGTGCTCGACGCCTCGGAGTGATGGGTGGCACCTTCGACCCCATTCACCATGGCCACCTCGTTGCGGCCAGTGAGGTCGCCGACCGGTTCGGACTCGACGAAGTGATCTTCGTCCCCACCGGGCGGCCCTGGCAGAAGCAGGGGAGGGGCGTCAGTCCTGCCGAGGATCGGTACCTCATGACGGTCATCGCCACCGCCTCCAACCCGCGGTTTTCCGTCTCTCGGGTCGACGTCGACCGTGAAAAAGTGACGTACACCGTGGACACACTGCGAGACCTCCGGGCCTACCATCCCGACGCCGAACTCTTCTTCATCACCGGTGCCGATGCGCTGGCCAGCATCCTTTCCTGGCAAGATTGGGAAGAGTTGTTCGCATTGGCGAAGTTCGTCGGGGTATCGCGACCGGGTTTCGATCTCAATGCAGAGCACCTGGCCGGTCACCTCGACACCATGCCCGCCGACGCGGTCACGTTGATAGAGATTCCGGCACTTGCCATTTCGTCGACCGAATGTCGGCGTCGGGCAAGTGAAGACCGCCCTGTCTGGTACCTGGTGCCGGATGGAGTGGTGCAGTACATCTCGAAGCGGAACCTGTATCGACCTGTCGACGCGGAGCGCCGCGACGGAGCTACAACGATGTCGGAGCCCGCACCGGGGAAGTCGGAAGCCGTCCCGGGCGCCGAATCGAGCTAGCCGAGAACAACAAGTACTTTCTGAAGACGAAACTGGAGAACATCGAGTGAGTGCAAACACCGAAGCCATCGACATGGCACGCATCGCGGCCTTGGCAGCCGACGAGAAGCTGGCCACAGAAGTGGTGGTGCTCGATGTGTCCGAACAGCTGGTCATCACGGACTGCTTCGTGATCGCGTCCGCGACCAACGAGCGTCAGGTCAACTCGATCGTCGAGAACATCGAGGATCGCCTCCGCGAAGCCGGACACAAGCCAGTCCGTCGTGAAGGCACCCGCGAGGGCCGCTGGGCACTGCTCGACTACGCCGACATCGTCGTCCACGTCCAGCACGACGAGGAGCGCAACTTCTACGCTCTCGATCGCCTGTGGAAGGACTGCCCGACGGTCGAGGTCGAAGGTCTCGGACAGAACCGTCCCGGCCCCGCCGACGCCAACACGGTGTTCGAGACCGACACGGTCTCCGAGCCGGACGCGCAGGATCCCTCGCTGTGACTTCATCGGCGCCCAGTGCGGCGTCGAACCCTGTCCGCCGGCTCATCCTGCTGCGTCACGGACAGACCGAATACAACGCCGACTCTCGGATGCAGGGGCAACTCGACACCGACCTGTCGGAGTTGGGACGTACGCAGGCCAAGAGTGCAGGTCCGGTGATCGCCGATCGCAGACCGTTGACGATCGTGTCCTCGGATCTGCGTCGGGCGTACTTCACGGCCGTCGCTGTCGGTGATGCCGCCGGACTTCCGGTCCTCACCGACACGCGTCTGCGTGAGACACACCTGGGCGAGTGGCAAGGCCTGACGCATCACGACGTCGACGAGCGCACTCCCGGTGTGCGATCTGCCTGGCGGGCAGATGCCACGTTGGCGCCGCCCGGCGGGGAAAGCCGAATCGACGTCGCGAATCGCAGCCTTCCCGTAGTTCACGAACTACTCGAGACGCACCCGGACTGGGCCGAGCGGCCCGTGGTTCTGGTGGCGCACGGAGGCTTGATCGCGGCACTGACAGCGGCATTGCTCGACCTGCCCGTCGATCGCTGGGCTGTCCTCGGCGGATTGGGAAACACCAGTTGGGTGCAACTCAGCGGACACGGTGACGTCAAGTCGATCGAGTGGCGACTCGACGTATGGAATGCTTCTGCGAGTGTCGCAAATGACGTCCTCTGAAAGTGCCGACGGGCAGCGCCCCGTCCTCCTCGTGCTCGCGGATTCGCTGTCGTATTTCGGCCCCAAAGGCGGCCTCGCGGCAGATCATCCACGCATCTGGCCCAACATCGTGGCCGACGAACTCGGCTGGGATGTCGAGCTGGTCGCCCGTATCGGCTGGACGTGCCGCGACGCGTGGTGGGCACTGACTCAGGATCCTCGTGTGTGGGCGGCGGTGCCGCGGGCCGGCGCCGTCGTGTTCGCAGTCGGCGGTATGGACTCGCTGCCGTCCCCATTGCCTACCGCGCTCCGCGAGACCATCCGCTATGTTCGTCCTCCGGCGCTTCGACGCGTGGTGCGCGAGGGTTATCAGTGGCTGCAGCCGAGGCTTGCACCGCTGGGCCGCCCGGTCGCGCTTCCGCCCAAGCTGAGCGTCGAGTATCTGGAAAGCTCGCGAAATGCGTTGGAGTACATGCGGCCGGAACTACCGATGATCGCGACTCTGCCATCCGTGCACCGCAGCGATGCCTACGCAAGCGTGCATGCCGGCCGGCCGGCCGCCGTGTCCGCGATCACCGAGTGGGCTACGAAGAAAGACGTTCCCGTGGTCGACCTCGCGGATGCAGTGCGCGACAACGTCTTTTCCGAGAACGGTAATCCTGATGGCATTCACTGGGGTTGGGACGGTCACGTCGGCGTAGCCCGCGCGATGATCGCTGCGATTCGCGGGGTCGAGGCGCAGACAGTGGTTTCGCCGGAACTTGTCTCACCGCAACTCGTCTCACCACCGAGCGAAGTCGGGTAGCACAGTGCCGGTCGTCGTCGTCACGGATTCCTCCGCCTGCATTCCGCAGGAGTCGGCCGACGCATGTGGCATTCAGGTGGTTCCCCTCCATGTGCTCCGCGACGGCTGCGACTTGCGTGAGGGCGTCGACGCAATGCCGAACGATCTGTCGGGAGTGACAACGGCCGGAGCGTCACCCGCCGAGTTGTCCGAAGCGTACGCACGCGCCCTGGAGATGAGCGACGGTGACGGCGTTCTCGCCGTTCATATTTCACGCCAACTGTCGGGAACGTGGGAAGCCGGACGAGTCGCGGCCCAGGAGTTCGGTGGCGCCGTCCGGATCGTCGATTCACAGTCCGCCGGAATGGGTTTGGGATATCCCGCTCTCGAAGCTGCGCGCTTGGCCGAGAAGGGCGCTTCACTGGAAGAGGCATACGGCCGGGCCGTCGACGTTGCAAGCCGTGGGCGCTGCTACATCGTCGTCGACAAACTTGATCAATTGCGCCGGGGCGGACGAATCGGAACCGCAGCCGCGTTGCTGGGTACTGCATTGGCGATGAAGCCGATCCTGCATCTGGTGGACGGCAAGCTGGTGCTCGGCGAGAAAACACGTACCACCACCAAAGCGCTTGCACGCTTGGTGGATTCGGCAGTCGAGCGCGCTGGTCTCGGTCGTGTGGCGATAGCCGTGCATCACATGCGAGCGCGAGAGCGTGCGGACGGGATAGCCGAACAGTTGGCCGAGCGCATCCCCGATGTAGCGGAATCTGTGGTTACCGACTTCAGCGCGGTCATCGGAGCGCACGTCGGTGTCGGCGCGATCGGTGTTGTGGTGTGCCCGCTGCCGGACGTCGACACGAGTGCCTGATCGCTTCTCCACAACCCTCGAGTTCTCCACAGATTGAAATTGTTCGTCGTTGGCGGCGAGGTCTCTCGTTAGCGTCCAGTCATGAGGATCAGCGAGGAGCGCGAGCGGGCGCGTGATCGCCTCGCGGCGATGGACGGCAACTACAGGCGGCGACACGAGGACGTCGACGAATTCGAGGATTCAGCGTCTTTCGAGAGGTCCCCGCAGCCATTCGAGAGATCCCCCGAGTGGCTTCAGGACTTCGACGAGGAAGAGTACGAAGCTCAACCCGACTCGTCACGGTTCGATCGACTGCCCGAGCGTTGGCGCGGAACACGTTGGCGCCCGAGTCGATCGGCGACCTGGGTGTTGGCGATCGTCGCTGCACTGGCCACGGCTGTCGGCTTGTTCACCGTGTGGTGGGATTCTCCGAGTATGCAGGCGGTCCCACCGCTGCCCTCGCCCCAGAATGTCACGGCGCCGACTGTCACTGCCGACGATGGTGAATCACCCAGTCCCGTACCTTCCGGTGTCGTAGAAGAGCAGCGGCCTGAGGCTCTGGTAGTCAGTGTCGTCGGACTCGTGCGCACGCCGGGTCTTGTCAACCTACCTCCGGGCTCGCGCATTGCCGACGCGCTCGCCGCGGCAGGCGGCGCGCTCGACGGCGCCGAGACAGTGGGCCTGAATCTGGCGCAGAAGCTTGCCGACGGTGATCAGATCGTGGTGGGTGCGGCCGATCAGTCCGGCGGTGTATCGCCGAGTTCGAGCACCACCGCGGGAGATACCGGCGCTGCCGCTACAGGTGAAACGGGCGGGGCCGGCACGGTGAACCTCAACACCGCTACCGAGGCCGAATTGGACGAGCTTCCCGGGGTGGGGCCGGTAACGGCTGCGGCGATTGTTTCCTGGCGCACCTCCAACGGAAAGTTCACGGACATCGAGCAATTGGGGGAAGTCGACGGGATCGGCCCCGCGAGATTGGCGAAGCTGCGAGTGCTGGTGTCGGTATGAACGAATCGGAGGTCCGGCCCGTTCTCGACGCTCGACTGCTTCTGTCGGCCGTCGCAGTGTGGGGGAGCAGCGCGGTGGGGATCTTGTACGGTGCGACCACTGCGTGGGTGCTGGCGGTATGCGTGGTTCCAGCGGCAATCCTGACTGTCGTGGTTGCGCGCCGGACATCTGCGGGGTGGGCACGAATCATGTTGGCGGCATTACTGTTCGGTGTCGGGTGCAGTGTCGTCAGCGGATGGCGGGCGTCCGAGGCGGAGAGTCACCCTCTGGCCCGAGCTGCCAGCGAAGGAGCCTGGGTGAGTGTCGAAGTGGAACCTACTGAGGATCCGCACGCGGTCTCCGGAGCGGCGGGTCAAGGTCAGGTCTTCTTCAGGGCAACCGTCAATTCGGTGGTTGCACAGAATCACAGGTACTCCGGAGGTGGCTTGGTCACCATCCGGGCGCCCAGTTCGTCGTGGCTCGAAGTTGTTCCAGGGCAGAGCCTCACGGTTCGCGGCCGGGCGAGTCAGCCCTGGCGTAGCGATTCCACGCTCGCCGTGATCACGTCCGAAGGCCCTCCCGTCGCGGTGGGAGACGTGCCCTGGTACCAGCGATGGGCGAGCGTGGTGCGCACTCGTTTCGCGGCTGCGTGCTCGGCTGCACTCCCGCCCGATCAGGCAGGTCTGCTGCCCGGCCTCGTCGTCGGAGACACATCGGCTCTGTCGCCGGTGGTGAAGGACAACTTCACCGTTGCCGGGCTTTCCCATCTCACCGCGGTGTCCGGCGCCAACATCAGCATTCTGCTCGGGGCCATTCTGCTGTTGGTCAGAGCAGCGGCGCTGAGTCCGCGGGTCGGCGCCGTCTTGGCACTGATGGCCCTCGTCGCTTTTGTTGTCGTCGCGAGGCCGTCGCCGAGTGTTCTACGCGCGTCGGTGATGGGCCTGATCGGCCTGCTCAGTCTGGTCACCGGTCGGCGCAAACAGGCGCTGCCTGCTCTTGCTGCCGCCGTCATCGCTCTGGTTATCGTGATGCCCGAGTTGGCCGTCGACTGGGGATTTGCGCTGTCGACCACGGCCACCGGTGCACTGGTGATCATTGCCCCCGTGTGGGTGGATGTGCTTCGCCGACGAGGATGGCCCCGTTGGCTCGCGGAGATGACAGCCGTCTCCAGTGCGGCGTTTGTCGTCACTGCACCGTTGGTGGGCGCCATGGCGGGAACATTCAGTGTCGTCACGATTGCCGCGAACATGGCGGTGACTCCCGTGATCGGAATTGTCACGGTGTTCGGTGCGGTAATTGCCTTGTGCGCGCAGATCAGTCCGTCGATTGCCGTGTTCATTGCTCCGCTCGTCCGGCCTCCGATGGGGTGGCTGCTATACGTGTCCGAGCGGGCGGCGGCGCTTCCCGGAGCGTCGGTGGTGGTGCCGTCAGGACTCATCGGCGCTCTCGTCGTCGTGGGCGTCTTACTGGTCGTAGCGCTGACGCTGTGGAATCGGATCTCGAGATGGGTGGTCGGCGTCCTCGTTCTGGGAGTTGTTCTAGCGCTCATCTTTCAACATGTGTTCGGGGGTGGCCGTATTGTTCCGGGGTGGGTACTGGTGATGTGCGACGTCGGTCAGGGGGACGGTCTGGTGCTCTCGACCGGCGACGGCAGGGTGATCGTCGTCGATGTCGGTCCTGATCCCACGTCGATGGATCGTTGCCTGAACATGTTGGACGTCAACGACATCGCGTTGCTGATGATCAGTCATTTTCATGCCGATCACATCGGTGGATTGGAAGCAGTTCTGGGTGGGCGTTCGGTCGCTGCGATAGGGGTGGGTTCGATGTTGTTGCCGGAGTCAGGTTTTCGGGCAGTGAAGGAAGCCGCCGACTCGCAGGCCGTTCCGGTTGTCTCGTTGCGCGCAGGTATGGAGTTGACGTTGGGATCGGTGAACGTGGAGGTTCTCGGTCCGTTGCTTCCGGCTCCCCGTGATGCGGGGGACGGCGCGGACGCCGCCAACGATCAGTCGCTGGTGGTGATGGCGCACACGGGCGCGGGTCGAATTCTGTTGACGGGCGACGCCGAAGTTGCGGGGGAGGAGGCTATCCTCCGATCGGGAGCGGACGTGAAGGCCGATGTGTTGAAGCTGCCCCATCACGGTTCTCGGACCACGTCGTCGGCATTTCTGGAAGCGGTGCGTCCGAGGTTGACGATGATCAGCGTCGGCGTCGGCAACAGTTTCGGGCACCCGAATGCGGAGGTTCTCGATGAACTGGATTCATTGGGCGGGGCGGTGGTTCGGACCGACGTCGACGGCACCGTCGCTGTGTACGGCGGGGGCGGCGGGTCTGTGTCGATCGTGTCGGTTCCTCGTGGGACCATCTTCGGGTGAGTAATCCGTCTGGAGTCGATCCGCTGCATCTTGTTCTCGGGGACGACGAGTTCCTGATCGACCGCACGGTATCGCAGCTCATCAGAGCCGTCCGCGGTGACCGCGGCCAGGGTATTTCGGATCTCCCGGTAACCAAGATGCGTGCGGGCGACACCAATGCTCCCGAGTTGGCCGAGTTGCTCAGCCCTTCTCTTTTTGCCGAAGACCGTGTGATCGTCTTGGAATCGGCGGCAGAAGCAGGCAAAGATGCCGTAGCTCTTGTACTCGAGGCGGCGCGTGAGCCGGCAGAAGGCGTCGTTCTGATCGTCGTACACTCGGGCGGCGGTCGCGCGAAAGCGTTGGCACCGGCCCTCGAGAAGCTCGGTGCCACGGTGCACAGCTGCGGAAAACTGAACAAGAGTCAGCTGGTCGACTTCGTCCGCGGTGAGTTCCGGACCGCCGACGTCAGGGTTGCGCCCGACGCGATCGCAGCGATGATCGAAAGTGTCGGCTCCAACCTCCGCGAACTGGCATCGGCCTGCTCACAATTGGCGGCAGATACCGGCGGCAAGATCGACGTCGATGCGGTCCACAAGTATTACTCGGGCAAGGCCGAGGTTTCCGGATTCGACGTGGCCGACAAAGTCATCGTCGGCGATACCCGGGGTGCGCTCGAGGCGCTCCGATGGGCAGATCAGATCGGAACTGCCCATGTCCTGCTCGCTGATGCCCTCGCCGACGCAGTCCACACCATCGCGAAGGTCGGCCCGTTTGCCCGGGGCGGTGACCCGTTCCGGTTGGCGTCGGATCTCGGGATGCCGCCGTGGAAGGTCAAGAAGGCGATCAAGGAAGTCGGCGGCTGGGATCCCACGTCGATCGGCGCTGCAATGCAGATCGTCGCCGCCCTCAATGCCGACGTGAAGGGCGCCGCAGTCGACTCGTCCTTCGCCCTGGAGATGGCAGTGCGGAAAGTGTGTGCGTTGCGGAAGAACTGAGAACAACGTGGCCGACGGCGCGACCGGCCAGAAGTAGTCCGACGACAGTGGCGGCCGTGGCCTCACCCGCCCGGTAGTCGAGGCGTTTCACGCAGGCTTGCTCCAACTGAGTATGCGGAATGGCCTGAGGCCGTGTCGTTGGTTCACCTGTTCTGACGTCGATCACTCGTAGTGAGTCGTGGGGCACCGGATTCACAACACTGCCGCAGACAATTCTTTCTTGGCCGATGCTGTCCACCGGCACCTTCACGGTGGTGAGTAGCGCTCGTCCAACAGCGAGAAACGCCAGAATCGCAACGAGTGAACACATCACGCCGAAGAAGATCCGGAATTCGCTACGTTGCCTGCGCCTCCACCATCCGTAGCTTGCGGCACCTCCAACGACGGCAACCGTCAATGATTCCCACCAACGAGGGATTCCCAGGGCGGCCAATACGCCGAAAGCGACGACCGCCCAGAAGGCAGTCGTGAACAACCAGTTGCGAGGGCGTTTCCCGTACCTGTTGACCGCCATCATCAGATGGTTGCAGCCCGGTCCACATATTCGCTGCAAGACATGGATGGCGGGTCTTCGCACTGATCCGATTGAAGACGCAAAATAGCCGCCTGGTCTTTCGACCTGGCGGCTATCGAGACGAACCAGTATGACGGCGAACCGTCACAGTGGAAACGTCAGAGCTTGTTGGCGGCCTGCGAGAGTGCAGACTTCTTGTTGGCAGCCTGGTTGGCGTGAATAACGCCCTTGCTGGCTGCCTTGTCGAGCTTGCGGCTGGTGGAGACGAGGAGCTCGTTGGCCTTGTCCTTGTCACCGGCTGCCGCAGCCTCGCGGAATGAACGGATCGCGGTACGCAGCGAGGACTTCACCGACTGGTTACGGAGTCGGGCCGCCTCGTTGGTACGGATTCGCTTCACCTGGGACTTGATGTTGGCCACGCGTAAAATCCTTGTCGTCTTTAGCTGGTTACGGTCGAGAAAGCTGTGGGCGCAGTGATGCACCGACTGGCAAGATTACCAGCCGAGGGCCCAAGAACCCAAACCGTCGCACGTTGCGTCTGTCGAGAAGAGTACACCGAGCGCTCGAACTCTCGCCGCGCTGCCGAATAGCCGCACTTGTAGCAGCATGTTGCCCTATGACGCCGCCGCCTTCGAAAAGTTCGAGTAAAACAGGTTCGACCACCACCCGAGCGCGTCCCGCTGCAGTGTTCGACGGATATTCAGACATCGGTCGCTACGAGTTGGCTTTCGACGAGATGTTCGAGCCCGACGGATCGGTACGTGCTCCGTACAAGGGCGTGTTCAAAGCCCTAGCGCCCACGAGCAGTGCCGACCTCGCTGCGCGCGCCGACGCGCTCGGACGTGCATTCATCGACCAGGGAGTGACATTCTCGCTGTCCGGGCAGGAACGACCGTTTCCATTGGACCTGGTGCCGCGGGTCATTGCCGCGCAGGAGTGGTCGCGGCTGGAAAAGGGCATCAAGCAGCGTGTGAAGGCGCTCGAACTGTTCCTCGCGGACATTTACGGCGAGCAGCGAATCCTGCGCGATCACGTGTTGCCGCGCCGTCTGGTCACCTCGTGTGAGCACTTCCACCGTGAAGCGGCCGGCATCGTGCCGCCCAATGGTGTGCGAATCCACGTCGCCGGTATCGACTTGGTCCGTGACGAGGCCGGGGAGTTCCGAGTTCTCGAGGACAACCTGCGATCTCCGTCCGGCGTCTCCTATGTGATGGAAAACCGTCGCACGATGACTCGGGTGTTCCCCGACCTGTTCATGTCCCACAAGGTGCGGGCCGTCGGGGATTACGCAACACACTTGCTGAGGGCGCTGCGCGCGGGTGCTGCACTCAACGAAGCGGACCCCACAGTGGTTGTTCTCACACCAGGTATTGCCAACTCGGCCTATTTCGAGCATTCGTTGCTCGCTCGTCAGATGGGCGTGGAACTCGTCGAAGGTCGCGACCTGTTCTGCCGCGACAACATGGTCTACATGCGTACGACGGAAGGTGAGCGCCAGGTCGACGTCATCTATCGCCGCATCGACGACGAGTACCTCGACCCGATGCACTTCCGCCCGGATTCGATTCTCGGCGTCGCAGGTCTATTGAATGCGGCGCGGGCGGGCAACGTGGTGATCTCGAGTGCCGTCGGCAACGGAGTCGGTGACGACAAGCTGGTCTACACCTACGTTCCGCAGATCATCGACTACTACCTCGGTGAGAAGCCGCTCTTGCAGAACGTCGACACGTTCCGCTGTTGGTTGGACGAGGAGTGCGAGCAAGTCCTCGACCGGGTCGCGGAACTCGTCATCAAGCCTGTGGAAGGGTCCGGCGGCTACGGAATCGTCTTCGGGCCCGACGCGAGCCCCAAGGAGCTGGCCGCGATCACCCGCAAGATCAAGGCGGACCCGCGCGGGTGGATCGCGCAGCCTCTCGTGCAGTTGTCCACGGTGCCGACCAAGATCGACGACGTTCTCTCGCCGCGTCATGTGGACTTGCGGCCCTTTGCCGTCAACGACGGTGAAGACGTGTGGGTGTTGCCCGGCGGCCTGACCCGGGTGGCGCTTCCGGAAGGTTCGCTGGTGGTCAACTCCAGCCAGGGCGGCGGAAGCAAGGACACGTGGGTGCTTGCGAGCCGCACCTCTCACGAGGACCCGGAGCTGTCCGGCGAGGAGTTGGTGTCCGAGCCCCCGGAATCCGCGGAACCGGTGCAGGGACCGGAGCTGAGCACCTCACAACAACAACAACAGCAGCAGCAACAGTGAACTCCACTGAACTGCCCAGCTACCAAGAACTATCAGCGAACGGAGCGTGGTGACTGATGCTTGCTCGCAACGCAGAGTCTCTCTACTGGATCGGCCGCTACGTCGAGCGGGCGGACGACACCGCTCGGATCCTCGATGTCGCCGTCCACCAACTTCTCGACGACGCCACCGTCGATCCTGACCGCACGTCGCGCTTGCTCTTGCGTGTTCTCGGCATCGAGGCGCCGGAGGAGAAGCTCGACGTGCGTTCCCTCACCGATCTGGTTGCGTTCAGTCGCAATCAGGTTGGTTCGATCGTGGACTCGCTGGCGAGTGCCCGAGAGAATGCTCGCGGAGCACGTGAGGTCACGTCGAGTGAGATGTGGGAGTGCCTGAACACCACGTACAACGGATTGGCCGAGCGTGAGCGTGCATCACGCCGGCTGGGCCCGCACGAGTTCTTCCGCTACGTGGAGGAACGCGCAGCGATGTTCGCGGGCCTGGCGGATTCCACGCTCAGTCGCGACGACGGCTACCGGTTCCTTCTGCTGGGGCGCTCGATCGAACGTGTCGACATGATCGTGCGAATGCTGCTGGCGCGCGCCGGTGACCGACCGTCTTCGCCGGCGTGGGTCAGTGTTCTTCGCTCGGCGGGTGCGCATGACACGTATCTGCGTACGTATCGCGGAGCACTCGACGCCAATCGCGTCGTCGAGTTCATCTTGTTGGACAGGCTCTTTCCGCGCTCGGTGTTCCACTCGATCAGGCAGGCCGAGAAGTGCCTGCAGGAACTCGACCCGCAGCCGGGCAGTCGCGTCGGAATCCGGGCGGAGGCGCCGCGGCTTCTGGGCCGCGCACGCAGTGAGCTCGAGTTT
Organism: Rhodococcus sp. NPDC056506; assembly: GCF_042794945.1. Lineage (NCBI taxonomy): Bacteria > Bacillati > Actinomycetota > Actinomycetes > Mycobacteriales > Nocardiaceae > Rhodococcus > Rhodococcus sp. NPDC056506. The sequence continues at coordinate 55,240 of NZ_JBHTSW010000006.1, forward strand.
TTGCCACAGGGCGTGTTGCTCGAGGATCTGCAGGGACGGTTGCTCGGTTGGCAGGAGACGTGCCGCGAACTGGGTGAGGCAATTGCATTGCAGTACTTCCACGCCGCGCCGTGGGTCGCATGGACGGATGCCGGGGCCGCGTACGCGGATTCGACGGTGGAGGGAGAGCTGTGAGCTGGCGAATGAGGGTCGTGCACACCACGGGATATGCGTATGACGCCCCGGTGACGTCGTCGTACAACGAGGCGCGATTGACACCCCGCGGCGACACCAGGCAGACGGTGATCCTCACGCGCGTCGAAACCCAGCCGGCAACGCGTTCCTACCGGTACACCGATTACTGGGGCACCGCGGTGACTGCGTTCGACTTGCACGCGCCGCACACCGAACTCGAAGTGACCGGACTGTCGGTGGTGGAGACGGAACCGTTCGTTCAGCCCGAGGAAACCGTCGACTGGGATGAATTATCGGGTGACGCGATTAAAGATCGATTCAACGAGCAACTGAGTTTCACGAGATATGTTCCGCGTGATCGTAAGCTGGCGACAATTGCCAAGGAATTGCGCAAAGATAAATCACCTGAAGATGCAGTAGTGGCTGCGTCGCAATGGGTTTACGGTGAAATGTCTTATGTTCCGGGTACGACCGGAGTGCATACGTCGGCGGTCGAGGCCTGGTCGGCCAGGAAAGGTGTCTGCCAGGATTATGCGCATCTGACCTTGGTATTGCTACGAACGATGGGCATTCCGTGTCGATACGTTTCCGGCTATCTCCACCCCAAACGTGATGCGGCAGTCGGGGACACGGTGGTCGGGGAATCGCACGCGTGGATCGAAGCGTGGACCGGCGCGTGGTGGGGATATGACCCGACCAATGCGATAGCTGTGAATGAACAGCATGTCTCCGTCGGAATAGGAAGGGACTATTCGGATGTGCCGCCTTTGAAGGGAATATTTTCCGGTGGACGCTCCACAGATCTTGAAGTTGTTGTGGAGATCACCAGGCTTGCGTAAAGTCCGGCAAATCTAGGCGCGTGAGCATTACTACCGTTCGATGAGAAGAAGGTGGGAATATGTCTCCAACTGCACAGGAATTGACTGAGATCGAACCGATCTCGGATGTGAAGAAGTATGCGGCCGAAGCGGTGGGGACTTTTGTGCTCGTGTTCTCCGCGGTCGGAACTGCCGTCTTCGCAGGTGCGAAAGTCGGCAATCTCGGAGTTGCCTTCGCATTCGGCTTGACCCTGCTGTTCCTCGTCTATGCGATCGGGCCGATTTCCGGTTGCCACGTCAACCCGGCGGTGACCCTCGGCCAATTCGTGATCGGGCGAATCTCAGCCGTCAATGCGGCGATTTACGTTGTCGCGCAAGTGATCGGCGGGTTGGTCGCCGGCGTCGTGATCTACACGGTGGCCAACAGTCTCCCGGCGTACAACCGTGCTGCTGACGGACTGGGCGCAAACGGTTGGGGTGCACACAGTCCGTCGGCCGAGAAGAATCTTCTCGGCAACGTGGTCTCGGACGGTTACGGCATCGGTGCCGCCATGATCATCGAGATCCTGCTGACAGCGCTGCTGGTGTTCGTCGTTCTCGCGTCGACCGATCAGATCTCGGACGTACCGCTTGCCGGAGTGTCCATCGGCTTCACCCTGGCCGTCATTCACCTGATCTCGATCCCGATCGACAACACCTCCGTCAACCCCGCTCGAAGCCTCGCAGTCGCGCCCTTCCAGGACGGCGCACTAGGTCAAGTGTGGTTGTTCATCGTGTTCCCGCTGATCGGCGGTGCACTCGGTGCACTCATCTATCGAGCACTCTTCGGACGGTTCAACCGTATGGACAGCTGATCGATACTGCTTCTATCCCTTCGGGTCGGCTTCAGCTCCAGCTGAAGTCGGCCCGAAGTTTTGCCGCGACCGCGTCGAACTTCTTGTGATCCATGACAGCGCCCTCGCGCCGGATCCCGCTCTCGGGAACGTCGAGCACCCGGTCGAGCCGGACCCAGCTGGGCCTTCCCTCGCCGTCCCACGGGCCCGAACCGATTGCGAGCCAATCGCGCTCACCTTCGCGCTTGCTCTGCGAAGACAACATCAGGCCGAGCAGCGTGTCGCCGTCGCGGCCGACCACCAGCACCGGACGGTCTTTGCCCTGGGTCGGATCTTCCTCGTAGGCAACCCAGGTCCAGACGATCTCGCCTGGATCGGCTTTGCCGTCGAGGTCGGGGGAGTACTCCACCCTCCTGGCGCGATGTGCGGTCGGAGATGTCCGAGCGGCGATCGGTCGGCCGGACGGACCAGGCTTCGAGGTAGACGACTGAGACGTTGACGACTGCAACTGGCGCAGCAACGCAGGGCCCTTCTCCACCGCGAGGGCTCCGAGGGTTCTGCCGATCTGCTTCCACATGCTTGCCATAGCGTTCGAGCATAATCACCCGCCCGCGGGAACCCCTGGTACGGCGGCGCCGAGACTTGGATATCCTGAGGGTTGACAGTGGCCCGGATCCGGGCCGGTGCCGGTCCGACTAAGGGGTCTCCCATCAGCAGCTTCGCCGACAAGACGTTCACGGATCCTGCGCAGATCCGGAACTTCTGCATCATCGCGCACATCGATCACGGTAAGTCGACGCTGGCAGATCGCATGCTGCAGCTCACCGGTGTGGTCGAAGAGCGGGCGATGCGTGCGCAGTACCTGGACCGTATGGACATCGAGCGTGAACGCGGCATCACCATCAAGGCCCAGAACGTTCGTCTGCCCTGGACCGTCGACGGCGAAGAGTTTGTTCTCCACCTCATCGACACTCCCGGTCACGTCGACTTCACATATGAGGTCTCCCGTGCGCTCGAAGCGTGTGAGGGCGCAATTCTGCTGGTCGACGCAGCTCAGGGCATCGAAGCTCAGACGCTGGCCAACCTCTACCTGGCGATGGAGAAGGATCTCAAGATCATTCCCGTCCTCAACAAGATCGACCTCCCGGCCGCGGACCCCGACCGCTATGCGGAAGAGATCGCGCACATCACCGGCTGCGAGCCCGGCGATGTCCTGCGCGTGTCGGGCAAGACCGGCGTAGGCGTCAAGGAACTGCTCGACGAAGTAATCGTGCAGATCCCCGCACCCGTGGGTGATGCTGACGGTCCGGCTCGCGCCATGATCTTCGACTCGGTTTACGACGCATACCGCGGCGTGGTCACCTACGTGCGTGTGGTCGACGGTCGGATCCGTCCCCGCGAGAAGATCACGATGATGTCGACGGGCACCACACACGAACTGCTCGAGGTCGGCATCATTTCTCCCGAGCCGAAGGCCAGTATCGGTCTGGGCGTCGGCGAGGTGGGCTACCTCATCACCGGTGTGAAGGACGTCCGCCAGTCGCGCGTCGGTGACACCGTCACCACAACCCGCAACGGCGCGACCGAACCGCTGGTCGGCTACCGCGATCCCAAGCCGATGGTCTATTCAGGTCTCTACCCGATGGACGGCTCGGACTACCCGGTGCTGCGCGACGCTCTCGACAAGCTCCGCCTCAACGACGCGGCTTTGGCCTACGAGCCGGAGACGTCGGTTGCCCTCGGATTCGGCTTCCGCTGCGGCTTTCTCGGCTTGCTGCACATGGAGATCACCCGCGACCGCCTCGAGCGTGAGTTCGGCCTGGAACTGATCTCCACCGCGCCCAACGTCGTCTACCGCGTCGTGATGGAGGATGGGGCCGAGGTCATCGTCACCAACCCGTCGTACTGGCCGGAAGGCAAGGTTCGCGAGGTCTACGAGCCGGTCGCCAAGTGCACCGTCATCGCCCCGAGCGAGTACGTCGGCGCCATCATGGAGCTGTGCCAGTCCCGTCGCGGTGAACTCGGCGGCATGGACTACCTCTCCGAGACTCGCGTCGAATTGCGTTACGAACTGCCCATGGGCGAGATCATGTTCGACTTCTTCGACGCCCTCAAGTCCCGCACCAAGGGTTATGCCAGCCTCGATTACGAGGAGGCCGGTGAGCAGCAGGCCGACCTGGTGAAGGTCGACATCCTTCTGCAGGGCGAGGCCGTCGACGCGTTCTCCTCGATCGTGCACCGTTCCAACGCCGGCGCTTACGGCGGACGCATGACGTCGAAGCTTCGTGAGCTGATCCCGCGCCAGCAGTTCGAGGTTCCGATCCAGGCTGCGATCGGCGCCAAGATCATCTCGCGCGAGAACATTCGTGCAATCCGCAAGGACGTCCTTGCCAAGTGCTACGGCGGCGACATCAGCCGTAAGCGCAAGCTGCTCGAGAAGCAGAAGGAAGGCAAGAAGCGCATGAAGACCATCGGTCGCGTCGAGGTGCCTCAGGAAGCATTCGTCGCGGCTCTGACGTCGGAATCGGTTGGCGAGAAGCCCAAGAAGTAGGAGCGCATGGTCACCACCTGGTTGTCCCGAGAGTTCGGAATCGAAATCCCCGTTCTCGGGGCGCCCATGGGTGGCCGCGCCGGCGGTGCGCTCGCCGGAGCCGTCTCGGCTGCCGGTGGTTTGGGTCTACTGGGCGCAGCCCGCTACAACACACCGGAGTGGATCGAGGCCGAAGCCGAGGTTGCCCGGTCGATCGGCGGAAGATTCGGCGTCGGCCTGATGACGTGGTCGCTGCCCGAGAACGAGCTGATGCTCGACGCCGCGATTGCCGTCGCACCGACCATGGTCACCTTGTCGTTCGGGGATCCGGCAGCGTACGTCGGACGCATCCACGACGCCGGTATTCCTGTTGTGTCACAGATTAATACGCTCGAAGACCTTCGCATTGTCGAGGCCGCAGGTGTCGACGGCGTGATCGCACAAGGCGGTGAGGCAGGCGGGCACACCGGCCGAATCGGAACTCTGCCGCTGCTGCAGGAGATCCTGGAAGCGACTACGCTTCCGGTGCTCGCAGCCGGCGGTATCGGGACCGGCCGCGGTTTGGCTGCAGTACTGGCAGCCGGTGGCGAAGGCGTGATGATCGGCACGGCGCTGCTCGCCAGCCCGGAGACAGTCGGACCGGACTATGCCCGCGACCGCGTCGTCGAAGCCGGAAGCACCGACACGATCTACACCTCAGTTTTCGACCGTGCCCGAAGTCAGCCGTGGCCGCAGCGGTGGGGTGGCCGCGCGGTGGCCAACGAGTTCACCGCCGCCTGGCACGGAGTCGACGCCGACGAAGAAACGTTGGCAAAGGCGTATGACCCGTCGGATCCGCACAGCGGCGTCGTCTACGCCGGAGAAGCAGTGGGACTCGTGCACGGAACCCATCCGGCCGGCGACGTGGTTCGACGCATCGGCGCCGAAGCGGAGCGTCTGCTCGCTCGTTTCGCCTGAAAAGCAAGGTCGGACACAGACGCGTCCCATATGAGAAGGTAAGCCTCTACTAACTAGTGGAGGAGTATTTCGTGCGTGCGAAGAAGTTCTCGGCGGTGGCTCTTTTGGGAGCACTGGTCGTCGGTATCAGTGGTTGTTCGTCTTCGGACGCCGACGAGATCGCGGACGGTCGGGTCACCACGGTCGACCACAAGTTCGGCGCCACCACGATCACCGGCACACCGACGCGCATTGTCGCGGCCGACACCCAGTGGCTCGACGCCCTGCTCGAACTCGGAATCCAACCGGTGGGGTACCTGGCTGCCGGCCCGATGGGTGACGATCGTGGCCTGTTTCCGTGGGAGAGCGGCGTCGACGCGTCTGCGAAGGAACTCGATCGCTCCGCGATCCAGCAGTTCGGTGTCCCGCTCAAAGTCGAAGAAATTGCAGCCTTGGATCCCGATCTGATTCTCGGTGGGTTCTCCGTCGCCGATCAGGACGATTTTGACCAGTTGAGCAAGATTGCACCGACCATTGCCGGTCTGTCCGAAGTCCAGGTCGATCCGTGGCAGGACCAAGTCGAGATTCTCGGTCGAGTCCTCGACAAGGAGTCGCGGGCCGACGAGATCGTCGAGTCCACGAACGGGCAGATCGATGCGCTCGCACAGCGACAGCCGGGGCTGAAGGGAAAGACGGCACTTCTGTCGCAGTATGTCTTCCCGACGTCTCAGTTGGTGATCGTCGCCGATCCCAAGGACGGTGCTTCGGGACTGTTCACGCGTCTGGGAATGTCGTTGCCGCCCAAGCTGGTCGAAGAGGCCGGTGTGACCGGTGGCCGGCTGATACTCAGTCCGGAACGGGTCGACGCTCTCAGCGCCGACGTCGTGGTGCTGCTGCCCAACGGCGGGTCGCTGGACGACATGATGAAGCTGCCCGGATTTGCCGACCTGCCTGCAGTGAAGGGTGGCGGATTGGCCATCGTCGACTATCCGACTGTTGCCGGCCTGAACACTCCGTCGTCACTGTCGCTGAAGTACTCGCTCGAATCGATCACGCCGCAGCTCGAAGCGGTCGCCGGCTAGATCTGCTGTGCGCCTTTATTAACCGCCCGCGGTTAATAAAGGCGCACAGCAGGGGGTCTAGGTTGCGTTGTGCGCGGGCTGGAATGCGCCGGCTTCGGCAGCTTCCTCGGCGCGGATCACGTGGACCACGGCGTTGATCAGCGCCAGGTGTGTGAACGCCTGCGGGAAGTTACCCAGATGGCGACCGGTGTGCGCGTCGATCTCTTCCGCGTACAGCTTGAGCGGGCTCGCGAACCCGAGCAGGCGCTCGCACAGATGCTTTGCGCGATCCAGTTCGCCGATCTCGACGAGGGCGGACACCAGCCAGAAGGAACAGATGGTGAACGTGCCTTCCTCGCCGCTCAAGCCGTCGTCGGTGGTGTCGACGCGATAGCGCAGGACCAGCCCCTCCTCGGTGAGCTCGTCGGCGATCGCCAGCACCGTTGCCCGGATGCGCGGATCGTCGGCCGGCAGGAAGCGCAGCAGCGGAGCCAGCAGCAGAGACGCGTCGAGTGAATCGTGCCCGTAGCGCTGTGTCAGAACTCCCCGCGAGTCGACACCGTGCGCGAGGATGTCGGCCTTGATGTCGTCGGCGATGGCCGTCCATTGCTGCGCAAAGCTCTTCTCGCCCTGCATCTCTGCAAGCTTGGCGCCGCGGTCGAGAGCGACCCAGCACATGATCTTCGACGACGTGAAGTGCTGCGGTTCACCGCGCACCTCCCAGATCCCGCGGTCGGGCTGGCGCCAATGCTTGATCGCTTCCTCGACCTGCTTCTTGAGCAGCGGCCACAACGCTTCGGGCACACGCTCGCGGGTACGGATGTGGAGGTACACCGAGTCGAGCATGGTGCCCCAGATGTCGTGCTGCTGTTGATCGAACGCGCCGTTGCCGATCCGCACCGGACGGGCGCCATCGTATCCGGAGAGGTGGTTCAGTTCGGATTCCTCGAGCGTCCGCTCGCCGCCGATGCCGTACATCACCTGCAAGGGGTGCGGCTGACCGTTGTCCGAACTCGACACGTCGTAGATGAAGTTGAAGAAGTCGTTGGCTTCACGGTCCAACCCGAGCGTGTAGAGGCCCCACAATGCGAAGGTGGAATCGCGAACCCATGCGTAGCGGTAGTCCCAGTTACGTTCTCCGCCTGGTGTTTCCGGTAGCGACGTCGTGGAAGCCGCGAGAAGGGCTCCGGTCGGTGCGTAGGTGAGGCCTTTGAGTGTGAGCGCGCTGCGCTGCAGGTATCCGCGCCACGGATGATCGGGGAACTTTCCGATGGTCACCCACTCGCGCCACGACTTGGACGTCTGCCACATCTTGTCGGCGGCCTCGTCGAACGTCTGCGGCGCGGGAAGATCCGACCACGAGAGCGCGACGTAGACGTTGTCGCCTTCGACCAGTCGCGTCCGGGCCCGGGCCTCGCGACCTTCCAGACCCAATCGGAGATCGGTGGTCAAGCGGAGAGTGGGGTGGTCTCCGGGCTTGGCGGAGCGACACGTTGCCGTCGCTTCCTCGTAGACCTTGCCGGTGTACTCCCAATTGGCGGTGCCGCGGTGATAATCGAACGCGGGCTCGCAGCTCATCTCGAGTTCGACGGTGCCGCTGACACATTTGACCGTGCGGAGAAGTGTGTGTTCGGCATCCCAGTCGGTCGGTGTGCGCTTGTGCGTGTTCGATCGTTTGTCGACGTTGTGCCACGGACCGAGAACCAGTGCGTCGCGAACGACGAGCCAGCCGGTCTCCGTCTGCCATGTGGTCTCGAGGATGAGTCCGCCCGGCAGATAGCGTCTGGCTGCGGGTACGTTCTGGCCGTAAGGGCCGATACGGAAATGGCCTGCGCTGCGGTCGAGGATGGCACCGAACACGCTGGGGGAGTCGGGGCGGGGAACGCACATCCACTCGACAGATCCGTTACGGGCAATCAAGCACGAGGTTTCGCAATCGGAAAGAAACGCGTAGTCGTCGATCGGGGGAAAGTTGCTTCGATGGTGACCCGTGGAGGCGGGAGGAATCGTCTGCACCACTTCGTCGTCAGCACTCATTCGGACATCATCCGGCCAGAATCGACACACGTCCAATCCACACGCTGTAGGGACCGTTTCGGTCGAAGGATAGGGTGTTGACGTGGATCGGATTGCGGATTGGTGGGACAGCTTCGAGCTGTGGATGGCGGGGCTCCCGTTCATCCCGCAGGTCGCGTTGGTCCTGATCGTCGTCGTTCCGCTGTGCCGCCTGGTGGCCGTCGGTCTGGATCGCGCTTTGGCTGCCGTACTCGCTCTGCCGCTCTTCGGCTGGTTGCGTAGGAATTCTCGAGAAGTAGAGGAAAGCTGATGCCCCGCTCACGGGTCACTCTCGCCCTGATAGCCCTGATTCTCCTCGTGATCGTCGCGTGGCTTCTCACCCGTTAGTTCTCCCGATTAGAGCGGGCGCCGGTGCTCTGCTAAAGTCCACCGCGTGTCCGAAGCAACAGCTCCCGTAATCCGCCACCAGTTGGCGTTGATTGCTGTCGGCATGCTCGACGTCGCTGACGTCGCCTGTTGTTGATTTTCTGAGTTCGACCTCTCCGGTGGTGCTGCGCACCCCGTTCGAACTTCACTGCGCGTCACTCGCGCCCCCCGATTCAGGGCTCTTGGCCCGTCGGCTCTCCATGTCTGAACGTCCCGATGGATTCAGCCCCAGAGGTCTCGGACTTTTGTGATTTAGTCAACCACTCTCTTGTCAGTCCTTTCAGGAAGGTATCTGCAATGAAACGCCGTTCCCGCACACTTCTCACCGCTATCGCGACCATGGGGGCCGTGGTACTCACAGCGTGCAGTGGTGGCTCGAGCGACACCGTGGGTGGTGACAGCGCTGCCAGCGACGGTAGCGCCGGCACGATCAACCTGTTCGCCTACGCCGTGCCGAAGCCCGGCTTCGACAAGCTCACCGCAGCCTTCCAGGCGACCGACGAGGGCAAGAACGTCAACTTCAATCCTTCGTACGGCGCCTCGGGCGACCAGTCGCGCAAGGTGAAGGACGGTGCCGAAGCCGACTTCGTCAACTTCTCCGTCGAGCCTGACATCACCCGCCTGGTCGATGCCGGTCTGGTCGATCAGAACTGGAACCAGGACGCCTACAACGGAATTCCGTTCGGATCGGTGGTCACCATCGTGACCCGTCCGGGCAATCCGAAGGGCATCAAGGACTGGGACGACCTGCTGCAGCCCGGCCTCGAGGTCGTCACGCCGAACCCGTTCAGTTCAGGCTCGGCCAAGTGGAACCTCTTGGCGCCCTACGCCGCAAAGAGCGACGGTGGCAAGAACCCGCAAGCGGGCCTCGACTACGTCACCGCCTTGGTCAATGATCACGTCAAGATCCAGCCCAAGTCGGGACGCGAGGCTTCGGAAGCCTTCCTTCAGGGCAGCGGCGACGTTCTGATCAGCTACGAGAACGAGGCTCTGTTCATCGAGGGCAACGGCGACCCGGTCGAGCACGTCACCCCGCCCACGACCTTCAAGATCGAGAACCCGGTTGCCGTGATCTCGAACAGCAAGGTCCTCGACAAGGCGACCGCGTTCAAGGACTACCTCTACACGACCGAGGGTCAGACGCTCTGGGCCGAAGCAGGATTCCGTCCCGTCGATCCCGCCGTCGCTGCCAAGTTCACCGACAAGTTCCCCGAGCCGACCAAGCTGTGGACCATCGCAGACCTCGGTGGCTGGAAGGCCGTGGACAGTGCACTGTTCACCAAGGACACCGGTTCGATCGCAGTGATCTACGACAACGCGACCAAGTAAGACTGACGTGACTGACACTATTGACCCCACCCCCGTGGCTCGTCGGCGAAAACTCGCGCGGGTCACGGGGAGTGTGGGGCCGCTCGGAATCGGAGTAGCCACTCTGTGGCTCTCCGTGATCGTTCTGCTTCCGCTCGCCGCGTTGACCGCCACCGCGTTCGACGAGGGGATCTCCGGATTCTGGGACGCTGTCACTGCACCAGTTGCCTTGGCGTCACTGCGCGTGACATTGCTCGTCTCGGTGATCGTGGCACTGATCAACGTCGTGATGGGCACGATCATCGCGTGGGTGCTGGTCCGCGACGACTTCCCGGGCAAGCGCATCGTCAACTCGATGATCGACCTGCCGTTCGCGTTGCCGACAATCGTGGCGTCGATCGTGCTGTTGTCCCTCTACGGCCCGCAGTCGCCGATCGACATCCACCTCAACGCAACTCAGCCTGGTCTGATCGTGGCGCTGGCTTTCGTGACCTTGCCGTTCGTCGTTCGCTCTGTGCAGCCGGTGCTGATGGAGGTCGACCGTGAGGTCGAGGAAGCCGCTGCATCGTTGGGCGCGTCCAATTGGACGATCTTTCGCTCCGTCGTTCTTCCGACGTTGGCGCCCGCCGTCATCTCGGGTGCGGGACTGGCGTTCGCCCGAGCGATCGGCGAGTACGGTTCGGTCGTACTGATCGGCGGCAACATCCCACGAGTGACACAGATGACGTCGCAGTACATTCAGCAGCAGATCGAGATCGATCGTCCGACCAACGCCGCTGCCGTCTCGGTCGTGCTGCTGGTCATCGCATTCGTGACGCTGTTCGTCTTGCGAATCTTCGCTTCGCGCGGACAGCGACGTGAGGAGAGTTCCCGATGAACGTGTCCAGAGGATCGAAGATCGGTCTTCGGACCGTCGCGCTCGTCTACTTGTTCGTGTTGTTGGTCGTGCCGATCGGCGTGATCCTGACACGAACGTTCGAGAACGGAATCGGTCCGTTCTTCGAATCGGTCACGACGCCTGCAGCCGTCTCCGCGCTGAATTTGTCGCTGATCATCGTGGCGATCGTGGTCCCGATCAACGTTGTGTTCGGTGTCGTCACCGCACTCGCCTTAGTCCGTGGTCGGTTCCCTGGCCGTGGAGTTCTGCAGTCGGTAGTCGACCTGCCGTTCGCGGTTTCGCCCGTCGTCGTCGGTGTGTCCTTGATCCTTCTCTGGGGCGCCAACGGCTGGTTCGGCGGGATCGAATCGTTGGGGTTCAAGGTCATCTTCGGCTTGCCCGGCATGGTGATCGCGACCATTTTCGTGACGCTTCCCTTTGTCGTCCGGGAGGTCGAACCCGTCCTGCACGAGATCGGTGACGAGCAGGAACAAGCTGCCGCGACGCTCGGTGCTTCGGGTTGGCAGACGTTCTGGCGGATCACACTGCCCGCGATTCGTTGGGGCCTGACGTACGGAATCGTGTTGACGGTGGCGCGTTCGCTCGGTGAATTCGGCGCAGTCATCATGGTCTCTTCCGGTTTCCCGGGGGTATCTCAGACGCTGACGTTGCTGGTGCATTCGCGATACATCGACGACCACAACACCTTTGGTGCGTATTCGGCGGCAACGCTGCTGATGGGCATCGCCATCATTGTCCTGTTGCTGATGACGCTGCTGGACCGTAAGAGGAGCACCACATGATCACAGTGACCGGGGCCCGCAAGAACTACGGTGATTTCGCGGCACTCGACGACGTGACGGTCAACATTCCTTCGGGTTCGTTGACGGCATTGCTGGGGCCCAGTGGCTCGGGAAAGTCGACTTTGCTGCGTTCGATCGCCGGGCTCGAAGAACTCGATTCGGGAACCATCACCATCGCAGGCAAGGACGTCACCGGCATCTCGCCGCAGAAGCGTGACATCGGTTTCGTGTTCCAGCACTACGCCGCGTTCAAGCACATGACGGTGCGGGACAACGTGGCGTTCGGGCTCAAGATCCGCAAGCGCCCGAAGCCGGAGATCGAGAAGAAGGTCAACGAACTACTGGGGATCGTCGGCCTCGACGGCTTTCAACATCGGTACCCGGCGCAGCTGTCCGGTGGTCAGCGTCAGCGCATGGCGTTGGCGCGCGCTCTGGCTGTCGACCCGCAGGTTCTCCTGCTCGACGAGCCCTTCGGTGCGCTCGACGCGAAGGTCCGTGCCGACCTGCGCACGTGGTTGCGTCGCCTGCACGACGAAGTGCACGTCACCACCGTCCTGGTCACCCACGACCAGGAAGAGGCTCTCGACGTCGCAGACCGGATCGCAGTGCTGAACAAGGGGCGAATCGAGCAGATCGGTGAACCTGCCGACCTGTACGACCGCCCGTCCAACGACTTCGTGATGTCCTTCCTCGGGTCCGTCGCGAAGCTCAACGGGCAGCTGGTTCGTCCGCACGACATCCGCCTCGGCCGCGATCCGAGCATGGCTCTCGCTCAGGAGTTTGGAACGGCCGAGTCCCTCGGCGTCACACGCGCAACCGTCGAGCGCGTCGTGTACCTCGGCTTCGAGGTTCGGGTCGACCTGCGCAACGAGGCAACCGGCGAGCTCTTCTCGGCTCAGGTCACCCGCGGTGACAGTGCAGCGCTGCACCTCGAGGCAGGGGAGACGGTGTACGCCCGGGCAACGCGGGCTCCGGATCTGCCGGAGACCCCGGTGTCGACGCCGGTGCAGGAGCCGGTCACGGTGAGCGTCGTCGGCCAGGTTTGACCTGCTCGCCCTGCTTGCGCTGTCTGCCCTGTTGCACCCCCACCCCTGTTTGAGCGAACGGCACTTTCGGTCTACTGAAGGCGCCGAAAGTGCCGTTCGCTCAGAAAAGAAATGGGGTGGGGCAGCAGCAAGCTGGGTTCAGCCCTCGCGGCAAACGAGGACCGGGCACTGGGCGTGGTGGATCAGGCTCTGACTGGTCGAACCGACTATCGACGCCATGAACGGACTGCGGCCGTGGCTACCGACGACTACGAGCTGCGCCTCCGCTGAATGCTCGAGCAGCGCCTTCATCGGTCCGCTTCGTTGGACGCTTCGGGTGACTTCGACGTCGGGGTACTTCTCGGTCCAACCGGCAAGGCACTCGGACAACAGTGCATGCTCATGCTGTTCGTACGGACCCCAGTCGACGAAGCGCCTGGCTTCGGAATAGCCGCCGAGCGAGGCGTGCTCGTTCCACGTGTGGACCGCCACCAAAGGTGCGCCGAGGAACGCGGCAAACTCGAAAGCATGCGCGACGGCGAGTTCGCTGAGCTTGCTCCCGTCGACGCCGACGACGATGGGCCTGGTGTCGGCCATCGCGTGATCACCCGTTCCTCGGAATACGGCCACGGGACAGTGCGCACGGTTGACCACCCGAATGGTGTCGGATCCGAGAAACACGGACTGCATTTCGCTGGTGCCGGCCTGACCCAGTGCAACGATGCGCGCCGACTTCGAGAGTTCGACGAGTGTGGTTGCGGGAGTACCAGTCACGAGGCCGCGTTCGATGGTGACGTCGGTGTGATCATCACGGATGGCGTCCTCGGCCTCGTCGAGTAATTTTGCACCCTCGACGCGAAGGTGGTGGTCGAACATCTCTTCGTCGGTGACGTTGGTACCTCCACCGGACTCGGGTTGTCCTGGCAGCACGTGGGTCAGGCGAAGTGGTTCGTCGAATCTCTTTGCAGCCGATGCTGCCCACCTCGCGGCGTTGACCGCGCTTGCCGAGCCGTCGATACCGGCCACGATTCCGTGTCGAACAGGTGCACTGGTCATGGAAGTCTCCTCGCGTCGCCTCCTTACCAGTGTGTCCCTGCTCACCCCCGGTTCGCTACAAACTGGTCAGCTCACGTGGTGCGAGAACGTCGGTGGGCACTGCTGCGCGAGATCGGCGCGGGCGCAACGACAACAGAGCGGTGATGAATCCGTTACCGGGCAGTGTCAGTTCCACGTTCTTCAACACGGTTCGGCGCATCAATGCGAGCAGGGCTGCGACGCCGGTGACCGCCATCCACATGGGCAGCGGGTACAGCGTCAGGCGTTCACCCAGGCCGAAGGTGAGGGTTCGTCCGAGAAGCAGTACGGCGCCGACGATTCCGGTGGCCGCGCACAGTCCCGACCACACTGCGATCCACCTACGATGCTGCCAGAAAGATATGGCCATGAGTACGAGAACTGCGTGCCGGGCGACGAAGCCGGGGAGCACGGCAGTCCAGTGAACGAAGGTCCCGTCGTTGGCCGGGAAGAGGCCGGTGGCCGCGGTGCTCAGTGCAACGACGACGGCAAGTCCGAGAATCCACTTCTTCGCACGACCGTCCGGAATGTACTTGTGCAGCAAGGCCGCACCGAGGATGGTGAGCGCACCGAGGATCATGAAAGCTGCGTTCATGACATCGTGCATCGGCGAACACGAATCCACACTGCATGTCGTCACACCGAGCGAACTGATGGAGTCGCGCGCGAAGCTGTACGGCGTCTTCCAGGCGCCGGCCGTGAAGATTTCGACAAGCAGGTAGAGCACCGACAGGACCCATGCGATGCCGGCTGTGCCGAGGCGAAGATTGTGAGTGATGGTGATCCCTCTCGCGGCGCTCTGAGGGGATTGCACCCAAAGATCTGTTTCGCAGGCGAAGGAGGAACCTTCGCGAGCTGGACAGATCCAACACTACGGTAACAATCTGATAACGGCCTGTGAAACCGGATCAGGCGGAGCGGACCAGACGGTCGGGTAGTGCATCAGCGACTTGTCGGTAACGGTCGATCATCGTTTCGATCAGTAGAGAATGCCCACCGATCGTGTCGGCGAAACGCGCGCGCGGACATGCCGTCGCGGCGGCAGCGCTCAGTCGATCGGTCAGTAGGCCGGGAGCCAAGAACCACGGTGCGATGACAACACGTTCGGCGCCGTCCTGCTCGAGTGCGGAGATCGCCTGGGCAACTGTCGGTTCCGCGGATGTCGCGAAACAGATTCGAACGCCCGACCAGTTGGTTCCGCAGAGGAGAGTGGACGCCAATTCTGAGGTCGTGGCATTGGCGCGCGCGTCGGACGAGCCGACTGCCGCAAGTGCGACACCGACCGACGGATCGTCCCGCCGGGCACCCGCTTCGAGAATTCGCTCGCGCACTGCTTCGATCAGCCGAGCATCACGACCCAGTACGTCTGCCTGGAACACGGTCAGCTGGGGGTGGCGTGTCGCGGCAGCGGCCAAGAGCCCGGGCAGATCTACCCGAGCATGGAAGGCCTTGCCCAGCAGCATCGGAACAACAACGGCGTGAGTGTGGCCGTCGTGTGCAACTCCGTCCAGGACCTGATCGACGGACGGTGCATTGAGGTCGAGAAACGCCAGCCGGACATCGAGGTCTGGCCGGGCTTCACGAAGAGCTGCCACAGCAGCCGCGATCACCCGAGCAGAACGGGGATCGCGGCTGCCGTGCGCAACAGCAATGAGCGGAACCATCGACTTAGACGCGCTCGCCCAATTCGACGGCGGAGATGACGTCGCCGACCAGGCCGGCTGCGAGAGTGTTTCCACCCGCGGGATCGATCAGCAGGAAGCTGCCCGTGTGGCGGTTGACGGCGTAGTCGTCAGCCACGATCGGCTCGGCCACCCGGATCGAGATCTTCCCGATCTCGTTGAGCTCGAGAGTGTCCGGGCCCTGATCTGTGGTCAGGTCCTGCTCGTTGAAGCGCTCCACCAAGCTGCCCACGATGGCCTGCGTCGTACGCGTGCCGTGCTTGAGCAGCAGACGTGCGCCGGGGCGCAGCGACTTCTCGGCCAGCCAGCAGACAGTGGCGTCGAATTCGCCGATCGGCTCGGGTGCATCCGACGGCGATGCGATGGTATCGCCGCGGGAGACGTCGACGTCGTCGGCCAAGATCAACGTGACGCTGCGTCCCGCGTGGGCGACGTCCAGTTCGCCGTCGGCCGTGTCGATACGAGTGACGGTGGTGCGCGTACCCGAGGGCAGGATCACCACTTCGTCGCCGGGCACGACGGAACCGGCGGCAACCTGACCGGCGTAGCCGCGGTAGTCGAGGAACTCGGCGGTGCGGGGACGGATCACGTACTGCACCGGGAAACGCAGGCCGACGCGATGCGGCTCGGCGTCGACCGGAATCGACTCGAGGTGCTCGATAAGCGTGGGACCGGTGTAGTACGGGGTCTTGTCCGAGCGGATCGCGACGTTGTCTCCGTGCAGGGCAGACACCGGGATCTCCACGACATCTTCGCTTGCCCAGCCCAGCGAGCTGGTGAGTTCGTTGAACTCGGCGGAGATCGAGGTGAAAACCTCTTCGGGGTTCTCGACGAGGTCGATCTTGTTCACGGCGAGAACCAGCTTCGGAACACCGAGGAGCGCGAGAACCGCTGCGTGCCTACGTGTCTGCGCGATGACACCCTTGCGGGCATCGACCAGCAAGATCACGAGCTGCGCCGTCGAGGCACCGGAGACGGTGTTGCGGGTGTACTGCACGTGGCCCGGTGTATCGGCCAACACGAACGTGCGCTTGGGGGTCGCGAAGTAGCGGTACGCCACGTCGATGGTGATGCCCTGCTCGCGCTCGGCGCGAAGACCGTCCACCAGCAGCGAGAGGTCGGGGGTGTCGAGTCCGCGGTCCACCGACGCGCGGGTGACGGCGTCGATCTGGTCGGCGAGAACGGATTTGGTGTCGTACAACAGACGGCCCACGAGGGTGGACTTTCCGTCGTCGACGCTGCCGGCAGTTGCCAGTCTGAGCAGATCGCTCATCAGAAGTAGCCCTCTCGCTTGCGGTCTTCCATGGCCGCTTCGGAAACTCGGTCGTCGCCACGGGTCGCGCCGCGCTCGGTCAAACGTGATGCCGCAACCTCGGCCAGGATGGCCTCGTTGTCAGCCGCATCGGAGAGGACTGCGCCGGTGGTCGAACCGTCACCGACGGTGCGGTAACGCACCGAAAGGGTCTGCAGCTCTTCACCGTCAGCCGGTCCACCCCAGACGCCGGGCGTCATCCACATGCCGTCGCGCTGGTACACCGGACGCTGGTGGGCGTAGTAGATGCTGGCGAGTTCGACGTTGTCGCGGGCGATGTAACGCCAGATGTCCAGCTCGGTGAAGTTGCTGAGCGGGAAGACTCGCACCTGCTCGCCGGGGGAGTGGCGACCGTTGTACAGGTTCCACAGTTCCGGGCGCTGCTTCTTGGGGTCCCACTGACCGAAAGCGTTGCGCAGCGAGAAGATCCGCTCCTTGGCGCGGGCCCGCTCCTCGTCGCGGCGAGCGCCACCGAAGACGGCGTCGAAGCGGTTCTCGGAGATCGCGTCCAGCAACGGCACGGTCTGCAGCGGGTTGCGGATACCGTCGGGGCGCTCGGTGAGGCGACCGTCCGCGATGTACTCCTCGACGCTCGCCACGTGCAGGCGCAGGTTGTACTTGGCCACCACGTGGTCGCGGAAGTCGAGGACTTCCTGCAGGTTGTGGCCGGTGTCGACGTGCAGCAGGGTGAACGGCAACGGCGCAGGCCAGAAGGCCTTGATCGCCAGGTGCAGCAGCACCGTGGAGTCCTTACCGCCCGAGAAGAGGATGACCGGGCGTTCGAATTCGCCGGCCACCTCTCGGAAGATGTGGATCGCTTCGGACTCGAGGGCGTCGAGAGTGTCGAACTGTGTGCCGTCGAGCTGAGGACGTGAAGGTGTCAAGTCAACTGTCATGATGCGTGCAACCCGCATTCTGTCTTGGAGGCACCGGCCCAACGACCGCTACGCGGATCGCTGCCGGGGGCTGGCTTGCTGGTGCAGGGTGCGCAGCCGATGGACGGATATCCCTCGTCGACAAGAGGATTGACGAGGATGGAATGGGTGTCGATGTAGTTCTGCATCTCCTCGTCCGACCACGGAGCGATCGGGTTGATCTTCACGAGGCCGAAGGCATCGTCGAAGGAGATCAGGGGAGCATTGGCGCGGGTGGGGGCCTCGACCCGGCGGATGCCGGTCACCCATGCGCTGTACCCGGACAGTGTCTGCTTCAGCGGTGCGACCTTGCGCAAAGCGCAGCAGCGGTTGGGATCTCGGGCGAACAGGTCCTTACCCTCAGCGACATCCTGCTCGGCGACGCTTGCCAGCGCACGAGCGTTGATGACGTTGACGCCGTACACCTGCTCGACCGCGTCACGCGTGCCGATGGTTTCGGGGAAGTGGTAGCCGGTGTCGAGGAAGAGTACGTCGACGCCCGGATGCACCTGTGCGGCAAGGTGAACCAGCACGCCATCCTGCATATTCGACGCAACAATGTACGAGTCGCCGAACGTGTCCTCGGTCCACTGCAACAGTTCCTGTGCGTTGGCCCCGTCGAGTTCTACGGCACCGCGCTCGGCGATGGACCGAAGCTCGTCGGCAGTTGCTCGGGAAATGTCCACTGTCATCGCAAATCTCCTTCGTCTGCGCGCACTGCCCATTCGGCGAACCGTTCACCTTCGTTGCGGTTCTTCACGAACTGACGTACGACGCGGTCGATGTAGTCACCCATCTCGACGCTGGTGACCTTGTGCTGGCGCAGCTTGCGTCCGAAGGCGCTGTCGAATCCGAGGCTGCCTCCCAGGTGAACCTGAAAACCCTCGACTTGATTCCCCTCACCGTCGTCGACGAGCTGGCCCTTGAAGCCGATGTCGGCGATCTGGGAGCGAGCGCAGGAGTTGGGGCAACCGTTGATGTTGATGGTGATCGGCACGTCGAGCTGGCTGTTGATGTCGGCGAGACGCTGTTCGAGTTCGGGCACGAGCACCTGCGAACGCTTGCGTGTCTCGGCGAACGAGAGCTTGCAGAACTCGATGCCGGAGCAGGCCATCAGGTTCTTGCGCCAGTGCGACGGACGGGCGGGAAGGCCCAGTGCGTCGAGATCGGCGATGAGCGGCTCGAGGGTCTCGTCGGCGACGTCGAGGATGATCAGCTTCTGGTACGGCGTGAAGCGGATCCGGTCGCTGCCGGCCTTCTCGGCAGCGTCGGCGACCTGAGCCAGGATGTCTCCCGAGACGCGGCCGGCGATCGGAGCGAAACCGACTGCGTTGTGGCCGTTGCGAGTCTTCTGGATGCCGACGTGATCGATCGGGCGCTTGGGCTTCTCCGGCGCCGGGCCGTCGATGAGCGGACGCTTCAGGTACTCGGTCTCGAGAACCTCACGGAACTTTTCGATGCCCCAATCCTTGATCAGGAACTTGAGCCTGGCCTTCGCGCGCAGACGGCGGTAGCCGTAGTCACGGAAGATCGAGACGACACCCTCCCAGACGTCGGGAACCTCGTCGAGCGGGATCCAGGCGCCGACGCGCTGCGCCAGCATCGGGTTGGTGGACAGGCCGCCGCCGACCCAGAGGTCGAGGCCGGGGCCGTGCTCGGGGTGGTTCACGCCGATGAAGGCGATGTCGTTGATCTCGTGAACAACATCCTGCTGACCGGAGATGGCGGTCTTGAACTTGCGCGGCAGGTTGGAGTACTTGGGATCGCCGATGTAGCGGCGCACGATCTCGTCGATCGCCGGAGTGGGGTCGAGGACCTCGTCGAGCGATTCGCCGGCCAGGGGAGAACCGAGGACGACGCGCGGGCAGTCACCACATGCCTCGGTGGTCTTGAGTCCGACGGCTTCGAGGCGCTTCCAGATCTCCGGGACGTTCTCGACTTCGATCCAGTGGAACTGGACGTTCTCGCGGTCCGACAGGTCGGCGGTGTTCCGGCCGAATTCCTTCGAGATACCGGCGATGGTGCGCAGCTGCTCGACGTTCAGCGCGCCGGCGTCGCAACGCACACGCATCATGAAGTACTTGGCCTCGAGCAGATCGATGTTCTCGTCGCCGGTGAAAGTGCCGTCGTAGCCTTCCTCGCGCTGAGTGTAGAGACCCCACCAGCGGAAGCGGCCGCGCAGATCACCCTTGTCGATGCTGTCGAAACCCTGCTTGGAGTAGATGTTCTCGATGCGGGCCCGAACGTTGAGCGGGTTGTCGTCCTTCTTGGCCTGCTCGTTGGCGTTGAGCGGTTCGCGGTAGCCGAGGGCCCACTGACCTTCGGCGCGACGCTTGGCAGGACGTGCGGCGCGGGCGGGCCGAGCTTCGGCGGGTGCTGCCGAATCGGCGGGTGTGGCGGCGTCGGTGGTCGACGTCATCGATGAACTCCTGGATCTGGGCGGTTGATCGGCACGCGGCACGCACTAGCGATGAACTGTGGCGGTGTCTGATCGGGACGCACCGGTCCGTGTCGGAAATCGAGGGGGCTGTCCTCGGTCTCGGAAAGCTCGCGGCCGGCAGGTGTGCTCACGAAAACGAACAGCTGGAGGAGCCGTCTCTGGAAGAGCTGTTTCGGTGAAGCAGATGGAGATGAGCGGGAAAGGCTGGAAGATCAGTGAAGGATCAACAGCTACACAGGTGCAGACACGACGAGCTGCACACACGCTTGAAGTCGACATGGCGACGCGCCACAAGTCGCACTCCGAGTCCGGTCATGCGGACCATTGTGCCACGTCAACTCGATAATTCCGACTCGGGGACATATTTCCACGAAAAATGGGGGAAATATCGAGTTCAAGCCACGTGCCGACCTGCATCGCGGGCTGGATAGGTGTGCATTCCGGATGCTGGGACACTGGAGTCGTGAATGCCACCAGTACGACTCCCACTCGACAGAGCGAGGCGACACCCTTCGCCTTGCCCGCGCGATCGCTCGAGGGTGTCGGGAAACGGCCGTTCGGGATCTACATCCACGTCCCGTTCTGTGCCACCAGGTGTGGGTACTGCGATTTCAACACCTACACGGCCGGTGAACTCGGAACCTCGGCGTCGCCGCAGTCGTGGTTGGAAGGTCTGCGGCGCGAACTCGATCTCGCAGCCGAGATGACGGGCGCCCCGGCGGCGGACACGGTGTTCGTTGGTGGCGGAACGCCGTCGCTGCTCGGCGGCGACGGACTGTCCGACGTGCTGTCGGCGGTGTGCAGCAGTTTCGGCTTGGCATCGGGCGCGGAGGTGACCACGGAATCGAACCCCGAATCGACCTCGCCGGAATTCTTCGGTGCTCTCCGTAGTGCCGGATTCACTCGGATTTCCCTCGGCATGCAGTCCGCGGCTCAGCACGTTCTGAAGATCCTCGACCGCACGCACACTCCTGGCCGCGCCGTCGCTGCCGCGAAAGAGGCTCGCGCAGCTGGTTTTTCGCACGTGAACTTGGATTTGATCTACGGAACGCCGGGGGAGCGCGACCAGGATCTCGACGCCTCACTCGATGCGGTTCTCTCCGCCGACGTCGACCATGTCTCGGCCTACGCGCTGATCGTCGAGGACGGCACCGCGATGGCTCGCAAGGTCAGGCGCGGCGAGTTGCCGGCCCCGGACGACGACGTGCTGGCCTCACGATACGAACGAATCGATTCACGCCTGGCCGAAGCGGGTTTGCACTGGTACGAGGTCTCCAATTGGGCAAAAGCGGAAACCGTGGACTCCGGTGACACCCGTTGCCGACACAACCTCGGGTACTGGGACGGCGGTGACTGGTGGGGTGCCGGACCGGGCGCGCACAGTCACGTCGGTGGAGTGCGGTGGTGGAACGTCAAACACCCGGCGCGGTACGCGGAACAGTTGGCGCTCGGTGAACTTCCCGTCGGCGGCAGTGAAGAACTGACGGCCGAGGACGAACACATGGAGCGCGTCATGTTGACCGCACGCTTGCGTACCGGGCTTCCGCTCTCGGAACTGTCTGCATCCGAACGGGTTTCGGCCGAACAGGTGGTCGTCGACGGGTTGGCTGTGATCGAGAAAGATCACGTGGTTCTGACCGACCGTGGTCGGCTGCTCGCCGATGCGGTGATTCGCACGATCCTGACCTGACGCGCCACCATCCTTCGCCGCGTAATGTGGCCGTGGTGGCCATCATTCATCGTGCGCAGTTGAATCCGTCCAAGAACGACTTGCTCCGAGCGTGGGTACCCAAGCAACCGTGGCTCGGCGCCGTCGACTGTTCGACGCTCGAACGCGTCGACGCCTATCGTTTCGACGACCCGGACGGTGAGGTCGGAATCGAGACGCACCTGCTCCGCTCGGCAGACGGTCGAATTCTTCAGGTCCCGCTCACCTACCGTGGTGCTCCGCTGGCCGGGGCGGACGCTGCACTGATCGCAACCATGGATCATTCGGTGCTGGGCGAGCGGTGGGTGTACGACGCGTGCTGTGATCCGGTTCACGTGACCGCGTTGGCGACCGCGATTCTCACCGGCGGTACCGGGGTCGAATTGGTCTTCGCGGATTCGGGCGATCACATTCCGGTGACCGCGCACGTCACGGGCAGCGGTAAGGCCGGGGCGTCGGTACCGGTCGTCGAATCGGTGACCTGCTCGACAGTCGGCACCGACACGATCATCCGCGCGGGAGGCCTGGAACTGACTGTGGCGAGAGTGATCGACGCAGATCGAGTCTCGGACTCGGAAACGCTCACCGGAACCTGGCCGGGGCAAACGACTCCTGCGCTGCTCGTGACTATCGCCTGAGCGTCAGCGGACGCCCTCGATGACACCGGGCGTCAGCGGACGCCCTCGATGACACCGGGCATTGCGTCGAAGTCGAAGACACGCGCGTGCAGTACGACGCGGTTTCGCAGGGCGGAGCGAACCGCTCGGTGCAAGCCGTCCTCGAGGTAGAGCGTGCCGCGCCACTGCACTGCGTGAGGGAAGAGATCGCCGTAGAAGGTCGAGTCCTCCGACAGCAGGCGATCGAGTTCGAGGACCTTCGTGGTGGTCACGATCTCGTCGAGTCGAACCTGACGTGGAGGGAACTTCGACCAGTCGCGTAGAGACAGTCCGTGATCGGGATACGGTTTGCCGTCCATCACGCCTTTGAAGATCATGTGCCGCCTTGTCCGTGGTTGTGCGATCGGCCGTTCACCGATCTCACTCCACAGTAAGGGCAACAGCCGTCTCTGGCGCTCGGGCGATTAGACTGCCAGTGGGAACCGATGTGTAAATGTCGGTGTTCGTTCTGTTCAGGAAACGGAGGTGGCAACGATGTCGAGTACCGACGACAGGCGTTTCGAGGTCTTACGTGCAATCGTGGCCGATTACGTCTCCACCCAGGACCCGGTGGGATCCAAGGCACTGGTCGAGCGTCACAACCTCGGAGTGTCGAGCGCCACTGTGCGCAACGACATGGCATTCCTCGAGGCCGAGGGCTACATCGCCCAACCGCACACCAGTTCCGGGCGCGTCCCCACCGACAAGGGATACCGCGAGTTCGTCGATCGCATCGCCGACGTCAAGCCCATGTCCGGGCCGGAG
Source organism: Rhodococcus sp. NPDC056506 (assembly GCF_042794945.1). Classification (NCBI taxonomy): domain Bacteria; kingdom Bacillati; phylum Actinomycetota; class Actinomycetes; order Mycobacteriales; family Nocardiaceae; genus Rhodococcus; species Rhodococcus sp. NPDC056506. The sequence continues at coordinate 78,598 of NZ_JBHTSW010000006.1, forward strand.
CGTCGAGCGATCCTCGAGTTCTTGGAATCAGGCGTCGACCTCGACGACGTCCTGCGTCGAGGTGTGCGACTGCTCGCGCAACTGACCCGTCAGGTCGCGGTTGTCCAGTACCCGTCGCTGTCCGCTTCGTCGGTTCGCCACCTCGAGGTGGTCGCGCTGACGCCCGCGCGTCTGCTCCTCGTTCTCATCACCGATTCCGGCCGCGTCGATCAACGAATCGTCGAACTCGGGGACGTTCTCGAAGACGAGGATTTGTCCCGGTTGCGCACGCTTCTCGGCGGAGCACTGGAAGGCAAGCGCCTGGCCGCCGCGTCGATTGCCGTGGCGGAACTGGCCGACGAATCTCCGGCCGACCTGCGCGACGCCGTGATCCGGTCGGCAACCGTTCTGGTCGAGACCCTGGTCGAGCATCCGGAAGATCGCCTTGTCTTGGGCGGAACCTCCAACCTCACGCGCAACGCCGCCGATTTCTCCGGTCTGGCCGGCTTTCCCGGATCGCTGCGCGCAGTGCTCGAGGCACTGGAAGAGCAGGTAGTGGTCCTGAAGCTGCTCGCTGCGACGCAGAATTCCGGCACGGTCACCGTTCAGATCGGTGAAGAGACGCAGGTCGAACAGATGCGCGGAACCTCCGTGATTTCGACTGGCTACGGCGCGGCCGGTACCGTTTTCGGTGGTGTCGGTGTGCTCGGACCCACTCGGATGGACTATCCGGGAACAATTGCATCGGTTGCCGCCGTTGCCAGATACATCGGCGAAGTTCTCTCCGAGCGATGACGGACGTCGACATTCGTCGACACACCTCCTCGCGAGGACTGAGGAAAACCTAGAAGTAAGAGAAGGACGAGAGACTCAACGTGGCACGGGATTACTACGGATTGCTCGGCGTCGACAAGAACGCGACAGACCAGGAGCTCAAGCGCGCTTACCGCAAGCTGGCACGCGAACTGCACCCGGACGTCAACCCTGACGAGGCGGCGCAGGCCAAGTTCAAGGAGATCTCGACGGCCTACGAGGTCCTGACCGACCCCGAGAAGCGTCGCATCGTCGATCTCGGCGGAGACCCGCTCGAGTCCGGTGGCGGCGGAGGTGGTGGCTTCGGTGGTGGCTTCGGTGGCGGCGGCCTCGGCGACGTCTTCGAAGCATTCTTCGGCGGCGGTGGCGGCGCAGGACGTGGCCCGCGCGGTCGAGTTCAGCCCGGAGCCGACTCGTTGCTTCGCACCAAGCTCACCCTCGCAGAATGTGCGACGGGAGTCAGCAAGCACGTGACCGTCGAGACGGCGATCCTGTGCGACAGCTGCACCGGTGCCGGAACCAACGGCGACTCCAAGCCGGTGCGCTGCGAGACCTGCAACGGTGCCGGTGAAGTTCAGTCCATCCAGCGTTCGTTCCTCGGCCAGGTCATGACTTCGCGTCCCTGCCCGACGTGCCGCGGTGCCGGTGAGACCATCCCGGATCCCTGCCACAAGTGTGGCGGCGACGGCCGAGTTCGGGCCAAGCGTGACATCACCGTGAAGGTTCCCGCGGGCGTCGCCGGTGGCATGCGCATCCGTTTGACCGCGCAGGGTGAAGTGGGCCCCGGCGGCGGACACCCCGGCGACCTCTACGTCGAGATCGTCGAGCAGCAGCACGACGTCTTCGTTCGAGACGGTGAAGACCTGCACTGCACGATCCGCGTTCCGATGGTCGACGCAGCGCTCGGTACGGCTGTCACCGTCGACACCATCATCGACGGCCCCAAGGAAATCACCATCGAGCCAGGCACCCAGCCCGGGCACGTTGCTGTTCTTCGTGGTCACGGCATGCCGAAGCTGCGGTCGGGAGTGCGCGGCGACGTCCACGCTCACCTCGAAGTGGTCATCCCGAGCCGTCTCGATCACAAGCAGTCCAAGCTGCTCAAGGAATTCAAGCTGCTCCGCGATCGTGACGAGGCCGAAGTTGTCTCGACCAACTCGCAGAACAGCGGTGGATTGTTCTCGCGTCTTCGCGAAGCATTCAGCGGCCGCTGACGGTGGCCGCAACGGTCTTCTTTCTCGACCCGGTTCCCGGTGTCGGTGAAATCGCGGTTCTGGACGGGCAGGAGGGTCGCCACGCGGCGACCGTCCGTCGGATCGGCGTCGGCGAGCGTTTGGTTCTGGCCGACGGTCGTGGCCGGGTAGCCGATGCCGAGGTGACGAGCGTCGGCAAGGATCGCCTGGAACTGTTGGTCGGTGACGTCCAGGTTCTGCAGCAGCCCAAGCCGCTGGTGACACTTGTTCAGGCACTTCCCAAGGCCGAGCGTTCCGAGTTGGCAGTCGAACTGGCGACTGAGGCGGGGATCGACGCGGTGATTCCGTGGCAGTCCCTGCGGTGTGTGGCCAAGTGGGAGGGACCGAAGCTCGCCAAGGGCGTCGCACGCTGGAGAAGTGCCGCCGTGTCTGCGGCGAAGCAATCTCGGCGCGCATTCGTCCCGGAGATTTCGGAGCTGCACAAGACGGCGGCGGTGATCAGGTTGGTTCGCGACGCCGTTGCCCGCGGCGCTGTGGTTGCGGTGCTTCACGAATCGGCGACGACGCCGTTGGCCGGCTTGCCGCTGGCGAGCGCGGACGAGGTCTTTCTGGTTGTCGGTCCCGAGGGTGGACTGGACGATTCGGAGATCAGTGCGTTGTCGGAGGCCGGGGCCACTCCGGTGCTTCTCGGCCCGACGGTCCTGCGTACGTCGACCGCCGGAGCCGTCGCTCTGGGCGCAATCGGAGTGCTGACCGATCGCTGGGGACCGCGACCACTGCACTGATCTTGCTGTGATCCCGAGCTGAATTGGATCCGGCGCTCAGCGAAGTGTCAGATTTGCGCACTATCGTAAGGACGTCGGGGGTCGCCTTCGGCGTGAGTTGGTTCGGGGATTTCAGGAGGCCAGATGTTGTCACGTGCGCATATGCGAATCGTTGGAGCGGTGTGTGCCGCGGCGGCGATGATCCTGGTCGCGGGGTGCACAGTCTCCACCGGAGACAACGCGGGTTCCTCCAGCAGTGCCGTCACCACCACACCGACCAGCGAGGCGCTCGTCACCGTCACACCGGCGGACGGCGGAACCCCGGTGAGTCCGCTCGATCCCATCGAAGTCCAGGTCGCGAAGGGAACGCTGACGACCGTCGCGCTGACCAATCCCGAAGGTAAGGAAGTCGCCGGCATCACGACCCCGGACAAGACGTCCTGGAAGCCGAGCGAACCGCTCGGGTACGGCAAGACCTACAAGTTGATCGTCGACGCCGTCGACGCGAATGGTGTTGCCACGACCAAGAACACGACGCTGACCACTGTCGCGCCGAGTAATCAGACCCGTGCGTACATCAATACCACCGGCGGCGCCTCGATCTCGGACGGTGGCACGTACGGCGTCGGCACGGTCGTTGCCGTCCATTTCGACGAGTTGATCGGTGACAAGGCTGCGGCCGAGAAGTCTCTGCTGGTCACAACCAATCCGCCCGTACAGGGATCGTGGTACTGGGTCGACGGTCAGAACGTTCACTGGCGTCCGCAGAATTACTACGCACCAGGCACGACGGTGTCTGTGAACGCGAACATCTACGGCAAGCAGTTGGGCAACGGTCTGTACGGCCAGCAGGACGACACCGTGTCCTTCAAGATCGGTGACTCTCACGTCTCGGTCGCCGACGACAACACCAAGATGGTGACGGTCTACGAAAACGGTCAGGTGATCAAGGAAATGCCGACCTCGATGGGAATGGGCGGCACCGAGACGATCGGCGGCACGACGCTCTCGTTCTGGACCCAGCCCGGCACGTACACCGTCATGGACAAGGCCAATCCCGTGATCATGGATTCGTCGACCTACGGCCTGCCGATCAACTCGCGCCTCGGGTACAAGGAATCCATCAACTGGGCCACCCGCATCAGCACCGACGGCATCTATCTTCACGAGTTGGAGAGCACCGTCTGGGCGCAGGGAAACACCGATACCTCGCACGGTTGCCTCAATCTCAGTGCGGCCAACGCCAAATGGTTCTTCGATTTCTCGCAGCCAGGAGACGTCGTCGAGATCAAGAACACCGGCGGCGCTCCGCTGGAGGTCTGGCAGAACGGCGACTGGACGCTCTCGTGGGCCGACTGGGCCGCAGGCAGCGCCCTCGCCTGAGAAAAGATTTCCTCCGGTGCCTCGATTCAAGATTCCTTACGGTCCACACGAGCAGCAGTTCGGGCATCTCTACGTTCCCGACGGAGCCGCTGACGGCCCGATCCCGATCGTCATGCAGATCCACGGCGGCTTCTGGAGCGGGCAGTACGGATTGACTCTGGGCACCGCGTTTGCCGTCGAACTCGCGCGGCACGGCGTCGCGGTGTGGAACATCGAATACCGCCGTCTCGGGGCGGGCGGTCGTTGGCCGGAGATGTCCGCCGACGTGAAAGCCGCGTACGACGAGATCCCCGGACTGGTTGCCGCGAAGTCTTCGGCCGAATTCGATCTGAATCAGGTACGCCTGCTCGGGCATTCGGCCGGCGGACATCTCGCCGTGTGGCTGGCGGGGGAGAAAGACACGTTCACCCGACCCGAACGGGTCGTTGCCCAGGCTGCCGCACTCGATCTGGCGTCGGCAGGCGAGCGTGGACGACGGATCAGTTTCATCGAGGATCTGTTCGGCGTTCCGTTCGACGCGGACCCGGATCTGTATCGCAGTGCGTCGCCGCAGCATCGACTGCCGATCGGCGTTCCCGTTGTGTGCGTCACGGGTGCGCAGGATCTGCAGGTGCCGGCCAAGGTGAGCTCCCGGTATGCACAAGCTGCCGAAGCGGCTGGTGATCCCGTGGCGCTGCGTGTGATCGAGGGCGAAGGACATGATGCCTTTCTTTCACCCTCGACCGAGTCCTGGCGGGTCTCCCGCGAGTTGGTTCTCGCCGAAGACCCGCTGGCTCCGATCACGTCAGACTGACGCGGGGCCTTCTTGCACAGTGGCTTTCTTGCCCGGCAGGATGAACGCGACGACAACTGCGCCCACGAACAATGCAAGCCCGCCCGCCCAACTGGCCGCCGAAATCGCGTCGGCATAGGCACTGCCGGCCGCCTCGAGCAACGGCTGTGCCTGAGCTGCAGCCAACGGGTTGCCTGCCATCTCTTCGGCGACCAACGAAGCGCCGCCGACGGATTCGCCCGACACCTCCATCGCGTACGCGGCCTGTTGCGCAAGTTCGCCCGTCAACTGCGGAACCTGCATGCCATTGATGAATCCGGCAATCGAATCCTTGTAGCTCGCAGCGAGGATCGAGCCGAGGATCGCGATTCCCAGCGAGCCGCCGAGTTCGATGGCGGTGTCGTTGAGGCCACCCGCAGCGCCGAGATCGTCCTCGGAGAAGTTGTCCATGATGGCGTCGGTGGCCGGCGGTTCACTGAGGCCGATGCCCAGGCCGAGCAGGATCAGTGGGACTGCGAACATCCAGTAGCCCGAATCGCCGTCGACCTGCGTGAGAATCAGAACGCCGATCGCGGCAACCACCATGCCGCCGACGATGGATGCCCGGACGCCGATCAGCGGAGTGATCCGCCCACTGACAACGGCGCCGATCGAAACGGCAATTGCCAAGGGCAGCAAACGAACACCGGTTTCGAGTGCGCCGTAGCCGAGGATGAACTGGAACTGCTGTGAGATGAAGTAGATGGCGCCGAAGGCGGCCAGGAACAGCAGAAGTACGGCGAGCGTCGCGCCGCCGACCATTCGCTGGCCGAGCTTACGGACGTCGAGCAGTGGCTGCGGGTGACGCAGTTCCCAGACGACGAACGAGACGAGGCCGATCGCAGCGAGTACGGCGGCACCGATGGGTCCGCCGGTCCACCCGAAGTGGAATCCGTTGATGATCGAGTACACGAGCGAGCCGATGGTGACCACCGAGAGTGCGCCGCCGATCCAGTCGATCCGGCCCAGGTGCTCGGCCTTGCTCGGCGGCACCAGAATTACGGCGGCGACGGCAGCGACTGCGGCGATCGGGACGTTGATCAGGAAAGTGATGCTCCAGGAATGACTGTCGAGAATCCATCCGGCCAACAGCGGACCGAGTGCAATCGCGAGACCCGATGTCGCCGCCCACGCCGCGATGGCGCGTGATCGCTCCGCTTTGGGAAAGGTAGCGACCAGAAGGGAGAGCGTCGCGGGCATGATGATCGCGGCGCCGACGCCCATGATCATTCGTGCCGCGATGACGGCGTTGGTGGTGTCCGCGATGCTGCCGAAGACGGCGCCGCCGGCGAACACGGCGAGTCCGGCGAGAAGTGCGCCGCGGCGACTGTACTTGTCACCGATCACGCCGAACAGCAGCATCAATGCGGCGTAGGGGACGGTGTAGCCGTCGATGACCCATTGGAGTTGAGTGCTGGTGAGGCCGAGGTCTCTGGTCATGTCCGGAGCAGCGACGATCAGCGCGGTGTTGGCCATCACGACGATCAGCAGGCTCAGGCACAACACCCCCAGGGCGGCCCATCGCCGTGAGTACGGCCGGTCCATTTCCGAGACAGGTTTGCTCATGAGTGTCGTCATGGCGCGACTCCGTTCCTGATGATCGAAGAGACTCCTCGATCTATTTGCACACTGATGTGTAAGTTAATAACTTGCACACCGATGTGCAACTATGATTGACCTAGATCACAGTTGGGCAGTCGAAAGAGGTGGAACGCGCGTTGACGCATTCGGGCACAGTCGTTTCGGGAACTGCCGAATCGGGCGGACGGCAGCGTCGTAGTCAGGCCGCGGCCAATCGCAATCGCATCATCGAGGCGGCCATCACGGCGTTCGCTGCTGATCCGGATGCGAGCATGGACGACGTCGCAAAGGCCGCCGGTGTGGTCAGGCGAACCGTCTACGCGCATTTCGACAGCCGTGAGGCCCTGATCAACGGCATCGTGGACGAGGCGTCGACCGATCTCGTAGCTGCGCTGAGCCAAGCCGGCGAGCCGCCCGAGCGCCCGGATCTGGCGACTGCCGTACTGGCATTGCTGTCATGGCCGGTCGGTGATCGCTTCCGGATGCTGCTCAGCTTTGCTCGCAAAGAGTTGGGGGAGCAGCGGATTCTCGATCTGATGGAGCCCGCGCGCGCCGTGAGTATCAGCGTCGTCGAGCGCGGTCAGCGTGACGGAACCTTCTCGAAATACCTGCCGGCCGAGACTCTGGTAGCGATGACCGAGGCGATCACGATCACTTTGTTCGATCAGGCCAACAGTGGGCTCATCACGGACTCGGGCGAATCCTTTGCCGCCGTGTGCCTGGTCATCGCGGGTATCAGTCCGGACAGAAGCTCCGAGATCGTCGCCGAAGCGTCGGAATGGATCCGCGAATCGCTGCCGCCCGGTCGCCGCGAGGATTGAGCCGCGACGATTAACAAGTGGGCCGTGTCCGACTCTGGCGCTAGACTTCGAAGTATCGAGGCTCACGAGTCGAGTGGGCTGATCGGACCAGAAAGCAGGCCATATTCACCACGTGAGTGAACACAGTGAACTCGACGGGAACCGTGTAACCACCATCACCGAGCGCGCTCTGCCCGCAGAGCGCACCGTCCGTTCGAGTATGGATCTGGCGCCGGAGACCGTGCGTCAAATCCTGGGGGCGACGGACGAGAATCTCACCGCGATCGAACGTGAGCTTCGTGCCGACATTCATGTACGTGGCGGAACCATCTCCTTGTCGGGGACGGCTGCAGACGTGGCGCTGGCAGAACGTGTGTTCAGTGAGTTGGCGTCGCTGGCCGGTCGGGGGCAGCCCATTGCTCCGGACGCTGTTCGACGAACCATCGGCATGCTCACCAACGAGGTCGGCGAGTCTCCGGCCGAGGTGCTCTCCCTCGACATTCTTTCGCGTCGGGGCAAGACGATTCGGCCGAAGACCCTCAACCAGAAACGCTACGTCGACGCCATCGACGAGAACACCATCGTGTTCGGAGTCGGCCCGGCCGGTACTGGCAAGACCTACCTCGCCATGGCCAAGGCCGTTCAGGCGTTGCAGGCCAAGCAGGTCTCTCGGATCATCTTGACCAGGCCGGCAGTCGAGGCCGGCGAGCGACTGGGCTTTCTGCCCGGCACGTTGCACGAGAAGATCGATCCGTACCTGCGCCCGCTGCACGACGCATTGCACGACATGATGGATCCCGAGGCGATTCCGAAGTTGATGCAGGCCGGGGTCATCGAGGTCGCTCCGCTCGCCTACATGCGTGGCCGCACGCTCAACGACGCCTTCATCATCTTGGACGAAGCGCAGAACACCACGGCCGAGCAGATGAAGATGTTCCTGACCCGTCTCGGGTTCGGTTCCAAGATCGTGGTCACCGGAGACGTGACCCAGGTCGATCTGCCGGGCGGAGCCCGCTCGGGTCTGCGTGCGGCATCCGAAATCCTCACCGGGATCGACGATATTCATTTCGCCACTCTCGACAGCAGCGACGTCGTACGTCATCGGCTGGTCTCCCACATCGTCGACGCTTACGAGCGTCACGAATCGGATCGGTCCGGCGAGTTGGCGGTCGGAAACCGTGCGCAGCGCCGCGCTGCACATGCTCATTCACCGCGACGGTAGGCTGAGCGACGCATCAACCCCTACTTTTCCCAGGAAAGAGCGTCGCACATGAGCATCGAGGTCTCGAACGAATCGGGCATGGACATCTCCGAACCGGAGTTGATCAGCGTTGCCCGTTTCGTGATCGCTCGGATGGATGTCCATCCGGCGGCCGAGCTGTCGATGGTTCTCGTCGACTCCGCGACGATGGCGGATCTGCACGTTCGCTGGATGGACCTGCCGGGCCCGACCGACGTCATGTCGTTCCCGATGGACGAACTCGAGCCGGGTGGCCGTCCCGATTCCCCCGAGCCTGGGCCGTCGATGCTCGGCGACATCGTGTTGTGTCCGTCTTTTGCTGCGGATCAGGCCGACAAGGCCGGGCATTCACTGGCTCACGAATTGGCACTCCTGACCGTTCACGGTGTGTTGCACCTCCTCGGCTACGACCACGCGGAGCCGGAAGAGGAGAAGGAGATGTTCGGCTTGCAGAACAGCCTCCTCGAAGAGTGGTACGAAGACCTTCGCCGTATCGACCGCGAAGCAGCGCTGGCCGAACGTGATCAGAAGCTGCTCGGTAAGACGGGTTTCGTCGACGGAGTGGACCGATAACAGTTATCCGGGGGTTCTGTAGTGAGTAGCGCCATAGCGCTCTTTGTTCTGGCGATTGCTCTTGTCCCGGTCGGTGGTGTCTTCGCGGCCGTCGACTCGGCGCTCAACACCATTTCGTCGGCGCGCATCGACGAGATGGCGAAGGAAGAGCGAGCCGGTGCGGCGCGAGTGCAACGCATCCTGACCGATCGTCCGCGATACGTGAATCTGATGGTCCTGCTTCGCATTTTGTGCGAGATCACGGCCACCGTCGTACTCGTGGGCGGCCTGATCGACGTCCTCTCGTTGGGCTGGGCGCTGACCGTCACCGCGGTGATCATGGTCCTCGTCTCGTACGTGGTCATCGGCGTCGGACCGAGAACGCTTGGGCGCCAACATGCGTACTCGATCGCGATGGCAGCGTCTCTGCCACTGCTCTGGATCGGTGTTCTGCTCGGGCCGATCAGTCGCGTCCTGATCCTCGTCGGTAACGCCTTGACCCCGGGTAAGGGCTTCCGCAACGGTCCGTTCGCTTCGGAAATCGAGTTGCGCGAACTCGTGGACATGGCGCAGGAACGCGGCGTAGTGGCCGACGAAGAACGCCGAATGATCCAGTCCGTCTTCGAGCTCGGAGACACGTCGGCGCGCGAGGTGATGGTGCCCCGCACCGACATGGTGTGGATCGAGAACGACAAGAATGCCGGGCAGGCAACGTCGTTGGCAGTCCGGAGTGGTCACTCGCGCTTGCCGGTCATCGGGGAGAACGTCGACGACGTGCTCGGAGTCGTCTATCTCAAGGATCTGGTCAAGCAGACCTACCACCTGCCTGACGGTGGACGAAACGTCAACGTCTGCGACGTCATGCGGCCCGCAGTGTTCGTTCCCGACTCGAAGCCGCTCGACAGCTTGCTGGCCGAGATGCAGCGCGACCGTAACCACATGGCGATCCTCGTCGACGAGTACGGCGGAATCGCCGGGCTTGTCACGATCGAGGACGTCATCGAGGAAATCGTCGGTGAGATCGCCGACGAATACGACGAGGACGAGACGCCGCCGATCGAGGATCTCGGTGACGGAATGTTCCGCGTATCCGCAAGGCTCCCGATCGAAGACCTCGGTGAATTGTTCGATCTCGAACTCGAACTCGACGAGGTCGAAACCGTCGGCGGGCTGATCGGATACGTACTCGGCCGTGTTCCACTTCCCGGTTCCGAAGTGGAGTACGACGGTTTGATCCTGCGCGGCGAGGGAACCAATACGGGCCGGGGACGGGTACGCATCAGCACGGTGTTCGTGCAGCGCATCCCGCGGTCCGAAGACGAAGAGACAGAAGACACCGATGACTGAGCGAGTGTTCAGCGAGGAGCAGTTATGAGCAACAACGAATTCCGGTCAGGCTTCGTGTGTTTCGTGGGTCGACCCAATACGGGTAAGTCCACGCTGACCAACGCGTTGGTCGGCAGCAAGATCGCAATCACGTCCTCGCGCCCGCAGACGACGCGCCACACGATTCGCGGCATCGTTCACCGCGAGCATGCGCAGCTGATCCTGGTGGACACCCCGGGACTGCACAAGCCCCGCACCTTGCTCGGGCAGCGTCTCAACGACCTGGTTCGTGACACCTACTCCGAGGTCGACGTCATCTGCCTGTGCATCCCGGCTGACGAGGCCATCGGGCCCGGCGACCGCTGGATCGTGCAGCAGGTCCGTCAGATGGCGCCCAAGACCAAGCTGGTCGGCATCGTGACCAAGATCGACAAGGTCAGCCGCGACGCCGTCGGCAAGCAGTTGCTCGCGCTGTCCACCCTGCTCGGCCCCGAATCCGAGGTTGTCCCGGTGTCCGCGCAGTCGGGCGAGCAGGTCGAGATCCTGGTCGACGTCCTTGCCGGTCTGATGGACGAGGGCCCGGCCTTCTACCCGGACGGGGAGTTGACGGACGAGCCCGAAGAGGTGCTCATGGCCGAACTCATCCGTGAGGCTGCGCTCGAGGGCCTCGGTGAAGAATTGCCGCACTCCTTGGCCGTGGTGATCGAGGAGGTCATCCCGCGTGAGGGTCGCACCGAGAAGCAGGGCGAGATGCTCGACGTCCATGCGTTGCTCTACGTCGAGCGGCCCAGCCAGAAGGGCATCGTCATCGGTAAGGGCGGCGCGCGGCTGCGGGAAGTCGGTACCAGTGCGCGCCTGCAGATCGAAAAGCTGCTCGGTGTGCGGATCTTCCTGGAGTTGCACGTCAAGGTCGCCAAGGATTGGCAGCGCGACCCGAAACAGCTCGGCCGGCTGGGCTTCTAGGGCCTTCGGCCCCGTGAGTGGTTAAGGAGTCCAGGGACTGCTTAACCACTCACAGGGGCCGAAGGACCCTGAGGATCGCCGCACCGATGTCTTGATCGTCGACGCCTGTAGCCAGGCGTCGGAGTTGCAAGCCGGTGATGACGGCGACGAGAGTGGATGCAATCGACTCCGGATCCGGTGTACCGAGTGCCGTCAAGATCGTGACGGTCAGATCGTCGTATGCGGCAAAGCATTCGACCGCCACCTGATGTAGCTCGTGGTCTCGGCCGGCGGCGATGTACATCTCGAACGGCGCGATCCGTTCGGCGGAGAACGACAGGTCTCGCGTCACCTTCTCGGCAATTGCCGCGGCGTCCTCGATGCTCAGACCTTTGTCGCGGTACTCCTCGGCCAAGGCTCGCAGGCGCGTCGTCTCGTCTGTCACGAAACGAGACAGCGCAGCCCGAAGCATGTCCGACTGGCTGGCGAAGTGATACGTGATCGATCCGAGTGAGACGCCCGCCTGCGCTGCGATGCGCCGGTTGCTCACGCCGGGGATGCCGTCGGTACCGACGACGTGCAGAACGGCATCGAGTATTCGCTCGCGAACGTCGCGGTTACTCATCGATTCACCACCACGGCTCGGGGCGGACCTGATCCCAACGCAGGACCGATTCCAATTGTGAAGCGAGCGAGACCAACAGCGGTTCGGTGTTCTCGCTGCCCATCAACTGCGCACCGATGGGTAGGCCGGCCTTGCTGAATCCGGCCGGCACGTTGACCGAGGGCCAGCCGAGGACGTTCCACGGCCACGCGTACGGGCAGGCGCCGGTCATGACCTTGTCGGTGTCCCAACCGCCGATGCCGTCGATGGCGGTCGCCATGATCGGTGGAGTTGCCGTCGTTGGCGCCAGGACGACGTCGTAGGTGTCGAAGATCGCTCCGATCCGCTTTCGCATCCGAGGCTCGGCTGCACGGGCTGCGCGCAGAGGTGCGCCGCGAAGTAGCTTGCCGTTCTGGGCATTTCCGCGTGTTCGGGCATCGACCAGTGTCGGATCGGGAACGCGTCCGAGCCAGTCGTGAACCCCGACGAGGGAGCGGGGCAGAAAGTTCAGGCCGAAGATCAGGCCGTATGCCGGATCGTCGACGACGACGTGATGTCCGAGTTCCCGCAGCGTATCGGCGATCGAATGCACCGCCAGGCGCACTTCTGGATCCAGCTTCACTGGAGTGGCGGTAAACGGATTGCGGAGGGAAAGAGCGATTTTCAGCTTTCCGGGGTCGCGCCCTACCGCGTCGCTGACCGTCACCGGTGTCGGCTTGTGGAGATCGCCATCGTGGTTGCCCGCAGCGACGTCGAGTAGCAGTGCGGCGTCGGCGACGGTGCGGGCGAGCGGGCCGTTGACCGTGAGGCCGTAGAAAGCTTCGGCGTCGGGCCAGGTGGAGATGCGCCCGCGCTGCGGCTTGATTCCGACGAGGTTGGTCCAGGCCGCGGGTATCCGGATGGAACCGGCACCGTCGGAACCGATTCCGGCGCTGACCAATCCGGCCGCGACGGCCGCGGCGGTGCCGCCCGACGATCCTCCAGGGGTGTGGTGACGCGACCACGGATTGCGTGTGTAACCGAAGGCGGAGCCGCTCGTGAGCGGCCACTGGCCCAGTTCAGGGCTGTTGGTCTTGCCTACGATCACTGCGCCGGCGTCTCGGAGGCGTCGAATCATCTCCGAGTCTTCGGTCTTGGCCGGGAAATCGCCAGGGCAACCGAAGGCGGTGGGTTCGCCGGTGATGTCGACATCGTCCTTCACTGCGATCGGCACACCGAGTAGCGGTAGGCGCTCACCGAGCGCGAGACGTCTGTCGGCCTCGGCAGCTTCCTCGAGAGCCTTCTCTCGCCGCACGATCTTGAACCCATTGAGATGAGGCTGAGTTGCGTCGATCCGGGCCAGCGCTGCCTCGGTCGCCGCGACGGACGAGGTGACGCCCGAAGCCAGACTCGCAACCTGGTCGACGAGACCGGGGGCGAGATCGTGGTCGGTTCGAGAAGTCATCGGTTTCCCTTCGCACAAACTGTTCGTTCGAACGAACAGTAACTTGTTTCAGTATTAGGCACGTTCGGTTCCGCGTCAAGATCGCGTCAAGACGCCAGGTCGGTGCGTAAGTGGATCGTCAGAGACGCGGAATCCGTCCTAACCGAGGTCGAAGCTGAGAGAGCGCACCCGGTCGAGGCGACCGAGCGTCATGGCTGCGATGCACAGCAGCACGGCAAAAGATTTCGAAGAGGGAAGCTCATGGCCGATCTGGCCTACGTTGCTCTGATTCTCGGCGGTTTTCTCGTGTGCGCGCTCGTGCTGCGCGCCCTACAGGCGAGCGCTCCCAAATGACGGTTGCCGGCGTGGTCAGCGTGGTTCTGATCGCCGTCGCCGCGGCATTGGTCATCTATCTGCTTGTTGCACTCGTAGATCCTGAGAGGTTCTGATGTCGCCCGCTCTTGCAGCCGGCCTGCAGATCGCTTTTGTCCTCGTCGTTCTTGCCATCGCCTACGTTCCGGTGGGCGACTACATGGCGCGTGTCTACTCGTCGACGCGAGATCTGCGCGTCGAGAGTGTGATCTACCGCGTCGGCCGGATCGACTCTCGCGCCGAGCAGACATGGTACGGCTACGCCGCGAGCGTTCTCGGATTCTCGCTGGCGAGCGCCTTGTTCTTGTACTTCCTCCAACGGATCCAGGGTGTACTGCCGCTGAACGACGGACTGTCAGGCGTCAGCCCCGCCGTTGCCTTCAACACCGCGATTTCCTTTGTGGCGAACACGAACTGGCAGTCGTACACGCCGGAAACCACGATGAGCAACTTCGTTCAGCCCGTCGGTCTGGCGGTGCAGAACTTCGTCTCGGCTGCAGTGGGCATGGCAGTGGCAATCGCGTTGGTGCGTGGCTTCATCCGTGTGGCCAGGGGCGGTGAGATCGGCAACTTCTGGGTCGATCTGACGCGTGGTTCTCTACGCATCCTCCTGCCCTTCTCCTTCGTGATCGCCCTGATCCTGTTGAGCCAGGGAGTGATCCAGTCCTTCCACAGCGGTTTCGCCTCCACCGGCCTCGACGGCAATGCGGTGACCAATGCACTTGCTCCCGTCGCGTCCCAGGAAGCGATCAAGGAACTCGGCACCAACGGTGGCGGGATCTTGGCTGCCAACTCGGCGCACCCGTTCGAGAATCCCACCCCGGTGAGCAATATCGTCGAGATCCTGGCGATACTGCTGATCCCGGTTTGCCTCACCCGGACATTCGGAACCCTGGTCGGTGACCGACGGCAAGGCCTCACCCTGCTGGCAGTGATGGGAATCCTGTGGAGCGGACTGCTCGCGGTGACGCTGGCGGCCGAATCCGGTGCCCGCGGTGTCGCTGCCACTGCGGCCGGTTCGATGATGGAAGGCAAGGAAGTTCGCTTCGGAATCCCCGGATCGGCATTGTTCGCGGTGGCGACAACGGGAACGTCGACGGGTGCGGTGAACTCGGCCCACGACAGCATGTCGCCCCTCGGCGGCGGAGCGGTCCTGCTCAACATGTTGCTCGGCGAAATCGCCCCGGGCGGAGTAGGAACCGGCCTCTACGGGATTCTTGTGCTGGCACTGATCGCAGTGTTCGTCGGCGGATTGTTGGTCGGTCGCACCCCCGAATACCTCGGCAAGAAGTTGGGTCGACGCGAGATCACCCTTGCGGCGCTGTCGATCCTGGTCATGCCCGCGCTGGTCTTGATCGGTACCGCCATCACCGTGATCCTCGGTTCGACCACCGGTTATCAAGGCAATGGGGGAGATCCGGGCACGCCGGGATCGATTCACGGGTTCAGCGAGGTGCTTTACGCCTTCGCTTCCGCCTCGAACAACAACGGCAGCGCGTTCGGCGGTCTGACGGTCACCAGCGACTGGTTCCAATCGTCTCTCGGAATCTGCATGCTTCTGGGCCGGTTCCTGCCGATCATCTTCGTTCTCGCTTTGGCCGGTGCGCTGGCCTCGCAGAAGAAGGTGGCGCCGACGGCCGGCACCCTCCCGACATCCGGACCGATGTTCACCGGTTTGTTGACCGGCACCGTCGTTCTTGTTGCTGCACTTACATTCTTCCCGGCCCTCGCGCTGGGCCCGCTAGCGGAGGCTCTTCAATGACCGTGCGTATCAGTGAGAAACCCGTGGTGGCGCAAGACGCTGCCGACAAGGTTGATCCAGGGCAGTCCCGTCAAGTACACGCAGGTGTTTTCAACCCGCGGCAGATGATCACCGCGTTGCCGGGGGCCGTGCGCAAACTCGACCCACGCCACCTCGCCCGCAACCCGGTCATGTTCGTGGTGTTCGTCGGTTCCGTCATCACCACCGTCATGGCGATCGCCGATCCCTCGGTGTTCTCCTGGGTGATCACCCTGTGGCTCTGGTTCACGGTGATCTTCGCGAACCTCGCCGAATCCGTGGCCGAAGGGCGAGGCAAGGCGCAGGCGGCGAGCCTGCGAAAGGTGAAGCAGGACACCACAGCACATCGGATCACGATGAGCGGTGCGATCGAATCGGTGTCGGGCACCGAACTGGTGGTCGGCGATCGGGTGATAGTGGTTGCCGGTGAGGTCATCCCCGGCGACGGCGACGTGGTCGAAGGTATTGCGTCCGTAGACGAATCGGCGATCACCGGTGAATCCGCGCCGGTAGTCCGTGAATCCGGTGGCGACCGCTGCGCTGTCACCGGTGGTACGACGGTTCTCTCCGATCGCATCGTCGTGGAAATCACCGCGGCACCGGGTAGTTCGTTCGTGGACCGGATGATCGCGCTCGTCGAGGGTGCCTCGCGACAGAAGACACCCAACGAGATTGCGCTCAACATCCTGCTTGCGTCGTTGACTGTCATCTTCCTCCTCGCCGTCGTAGCCATCGGCCCGATGGGCTTGTACGCAGGGCACGAACAGGATCCGATCAAGCTGATCGCACTTCTCGTCTGCCTGATCCCGACGACCATCGGCGCGCTGCTCTCGGCGATCGGTATCGCAGGGATGGACCGCCTCGTCCAGCGCAACGTTCTCGCGATGTCGGGGCGCGCGGTGGAAGCTGCGGGCGACATCGACACCCTGTTGATGGACAAGACCGGAACCATCACCTTCGGTAACCGCCGGGCCACCGCGCTCCATCCGGCGCCAGGTGTATCCGCCGACGATCTGGCTGCGGCGGCACGCTTGTCGAGCCTGGCCGACGGAACTCCCGAGGGACGGAGCATCGTCGAGTTGTGCGCAGCGGAGTTCGGTCTCGCTGCCGAGCCGACGCTGGACGAGGAACGCGCAGAGTTCGTTCCGTTCACGGCACAAACACGGATGAGCGGACTCGACCACTCCGGACGCCAAATCCGAAAAGGCGCAGCAGATGCGGTGATGAACTGGGTCGTCAGCGGCGGTGGACACGCAGAGACCGCGGTGACCGACACCGTGAACGACATCGCCCAAGCCGGCGGTACACCTTTGGTTGTAGCCGTCAAGCACAGCGAAAGCACCTCGATACTCGGCGTCATCGCATTGTCGGATGTCGTCAAGCCGGGAATGGCCGACAGGTTCGGCGAACTCCGGGCAATGGGTATTCGCACGATCATGATCACCGGCGACAATCCGTTGACCGCAAAGGCGATTGCCGACCAGGCCGGCGTCGACGACTTCATGGCGGAGGCCACGCCGGAAGACAAACTGGCCCTGATCCGGAAGGAACAGGAAGGCGGGCGCCTCGTCGCGATGACCGGTGACGGGACCAATGACGCTCCCGCCCTTGCCCAGGCGGACGTCGGCGTCGCGATGAACACGGGAACCTCGGCAGCCAAAGAGGCCGGAAACATGGTCGATCTCGATTCCGACCCCACCAAGCTGATCGAGGTAGTCGAGATCGGCAAGCAACTGCTGATCACCCGCGGCGCGTTGACCACCTTCTCGTTGGCGAACGATCTCGCGAAGTATTTCGCAATCCTGCCTGCCTTGTTCAGCGGCATCTACCCGCAACTGGACGCGTTGAACATCATGCGGCTCGCCACCCCCGAATCGGCGATCGTCTCGGCCGTGATTTTCAACGCCCTGGTAATCATCGGGTTGATTCCGTTGGCACTCAAAGGTGTTCGATACCGACCGTCGACGGCGTCGCAGTTGCTCGGACGCAACCTGCTCGTCTACGGGCTCGGCGGCGTGATCACACCGTTCGTCGGTATCTGGCTGATCGATCTCGTCGTACGTTTTATTCCTGGAATTGGGTGACCTGACATGCGTTTCACTATCGGTTTTGCCAAACAGGTGTGGGCGGGCCTTCTCGTATTGCTCGCGCTCACCGTCGTTCTCGGTGTGATCTACCCCGCCGCGGTCTGGGGTGTCAGTCGGATCAGCTCCGGATCTGCCGAAGGCTCACCGGTCACCGATGCCGCCGGTTGCGTGGTCGGCAGCGCCTGGGTGGGTGTAGATCCGCAGGTTGCCGAAGGGCAACAGGACCCGTTCTTCCACAACCGTGTTGTCGGATCGGTATCGGACGAGGATCCGTTTGCCACCGGTGATCCCGCTGCGGCATTGCCGTCCAATCAGGGGCCGAGCAGCGAGATTCTGGCCGGATTCGTCATCGAACGTCGGGCAGCCATCGCGGCACGCGAGGGCGTCGACCCGGCATCGGTTCCCGTCGACGCGGTCACCGGTTCGGGATCGGGTATCGATCCCCACATCAGTCCGGCGTACGCCGAATTACAGGTCGAAAGAGTGGCGGCGAACAACGGCATCTCGGAAGAGAAGGTGCGGGATCTGGTGGCCGAGCACACCGACGGCAGACAACTCGGATTTCTCGGGGTCGAGCGAGTCAACGTCCTCGAATTGAATCTGGCACTCGGATTGACGGCACCTACGTGTGCTACGCCGACGACTGGTGGATGATTGTCACGTGAGTTCTTCGGAGAAGGTCGGTCAATCTTTCGGTAGGGCACGCAAACGTGGTGAATTGCGTATCTACCTCGGCGCTGCTCCCGGCGTCGGAAAGACCTTCGCGATGCTCGGTGAAGCTCATCGGCGTCGAGATCGGGGCTGTGACGTGGTCGCGGCCGTCGTGGAGACACACGGCCGCGCCCGCACTGCGGCGCAGATCGGGGACCTCGAGATCGTGCCGCCCAAGCTGGTGGACTATCGCGGAACTCGGATGCCGGAACTGGACGTCGAGGCCGTGTTGGCTCGGCGTCCAGCCCTGGTCCTGGTGGACGAGTTGGCGCACACCAACACCCCGGGAAGCAAGAATCACAAGCGCTGGCAGGACGTACAGGAACTGCTCGAAGCCGGGATCGACGTCCTGTCCACGGTCAACGTCCAGCACCTCGAAAGCCTCAACGACGTTGTCGCACACATCACCGGCGTTGTGCAGCAGGAGACGGTTCCGGATGCGATAGTACGGAGTGCGGCGCAGGTCGAGTTGGTGGACATCACCCCGGAAGCGCTGCGTCGCAGACTTTCTCACGGAAATGTGTATTCACCGGAACGTGTCGATGCGGCCCTGGGCAATTACTTCAGACGCGGAAACCTCACGGCGCTACGCGAACTGGCTCTGCTGTGGGTGGCCGATCAGGTGGACGCCGCACTGGCGAAATACCGGGCCGAGAACAAGATCACCGATACCTGGGAAGCGCGCGAGCGTGTCGTCGTTGCCGTGACCGGGGGACCGGAGTCGGAAACCCTGGTACGACGCGCATCTCGAATCGCGTCGAAGTCGAGCGCCGAGCTGATGGTGGTCCACGTCGTACGCGGTGACGGACTCACCGGAGTCTCGGCCCCCGAGATGGGCAAGGTGCGCGCGTTGGCTGTCGGAGTCGGCGCCACGCTTCACACCGTTGTCGGTGACGACGTACCGTCGACGCTCCTCGAGTTCGCGCGTGAGGAGAACGCCACACAGTTGGTGCTGGGAACGTCGCGGCGTTCCCGCCTGGCTCGCATTCTCGACGAGGGGATCGGCGCTGCGGTGGTTCAGCAGTCCGGTGGTATCGACGTTCACATGGTCACGCACGAGGAAGCGACGACGCGACGACGCATTTCGGTGTTGGGGCGCTCGGAGCGTCGTGTCCTGTCGTGGATTGCGGCGATCGTCGTGCCTTCGCTCGCGGCCGCGATCATGGGGCTCGTCGACCGAATCTCCGGGGTCAACGGCGAGAACGCATTGTTCTTCGTCGTAGTCGTGCTGGTTGCGCTCCTCGGCGGCGTCGGCCCGGCGATATTGTCGGCACTGATTTCGGGTCTGCTGCTCAATTACTTCTTCACCGATCCTCGGTACAGCTTCACTATTGCCGAGCCGGACAACTTCATCACCACCGTCGTGCTGTTGATCGTGGCTGTGGCAGTTGCAGTTCTGGTCGACGCCGCAGCAAAACGCGCCCGCGAGGCGAAGCGCGCATCCGAGGAAGCCGAACTGCTCACACTGTTCGCGGGATCAGTTCTCCGCGGAGCGGATCTGTCGACACTGCTGGCGAAGGCACTCGAAATCTATCGCCAGCGAGGGGTTTCCGTCATTCATCACGACGACGGAGTCATCGCCGCCGTGGGTACGCAGCCGCCGACCACGGACGACGAAGCGGATACGGTCTGTGAGGTCAACGACGGGGAATACGCGCTGTTGTTGGCTGGGCCCGACCTGAGTGCGCGGGATCGACGAGTGCTGACGGTGGTGGCTCACCAAGCAGTTGGGATGATCCGCCAGGAGAAACTGACAGTCGAGGCGAGCAAGGCTGCCGCGCTCACCGAGGCTGATCAACTGCGGCGAGCCCTGCTGTCAGCGGTAAGCCATGACCTGCGAACGCCTCTCGCCGGAGTGAAGGCGGCGGTGTCGAGTCTGCGCAGCGACGACATCGAGTTCTCGCCCGAAGACACCGCTGAATTGTTGGCAACCATTGAGGAGTCGGCGGATCAGTTGACGGCACTGGTCGGGAACTTGCTCGACTCGTCCCGTCTTGCCGCCGGGGTGGTGAAACCCACGCTCCGGCCGGTGTATCTGGACGAGGTGGTTCACCGTGCATTGCTGGGTCTGGGCATCGGTGGACGCTCCGATTCGCGGGCTCGAAGCGTAGTCGTCGACGTGGGTACCGTTGCAGTGCAAGCAGATCAAGGGCTGCTCGAGCGGGTGATCGCGAACATCGTCGACAACGCTCTGCGCTACGGGGGAGAAACCCCGGTGCGAGTCGGGGCAGCGCAACTCGGTGATCGTGTGGTGATCAGTGTTGCCGACACCGGCCCGGGTGTTCCGCGTGGTGAGGCCGAAACGATGTTCCAACCGTTCCAACGGATGGGAGATCGTGACAACACCGGCGGAGTGGGGCTCGGGCTTTCCGTGGTGCGCGGATTCGTCGACGCAATGGGCGGAACGGTCAGCGCCACAGACACACCCGGTGGGGGATTGACGATGATCGTGGAATTTGCTGCGGCCGGTACGAATGGAAATGGATTATGAGTCGAATCCTGGTAGTGGACGACGAACCGCAGATTCTGCGGGCCCTGCGTATCAATCTGTCGGTGCGCGGGTACGAGGTGGTGACGGCGTCGACCGGCGCGGGCGCACTGCGGGCTGCTGCCGAGCGTCCACCGGACGTCGTGGTTCTCGATCTCGGACTGCCGGACATGGACGGCACCGAAGTGCTTGCCGGCCTGCGCGGCTGGTGCACGGCGCCGGTCATCGTGCTCTCGGCGCGCACCGACTCCGCGGACAAGGTGGAGGCGCTCGACGCCGGTGCTGACGACTACGTCACCAAACCCTTCGGGATGGACGAGTTTCTGGCCCGCGTGCGCGCAGCGGCGAGACGGGGAACCTCCGCGGCGGACACTTCGGAACCGTCGGTCGAGACAGCGTCCTTCACGGTGGACTTGGCTGCCAAAACGGTGAGTCGGGGCGGCGAACAGGTGCACTTGACACCGACCGAGTGGGGCATGCTCGAGATGCTTGTGCGCAACCGCGGAAAGCTGGTCGGGCAGAAGGAATTGCTTCGGGAGGTGTGGGGACCGGCGTATGACACCGAAACCCACTATCTGCGTGTCTACCTTGCTCAGCTTCGTCGCAAACTCGAAGACGACCCGGCCAACCCCAAACATCTGATCACCGAGGCGGGGATGGGTTATCGATTCGTGGTGTGAGAAGCCAGGTCAGAGCACAACTACTAATTTGCCACGTGCCGTACCGGCTTCCATCTTGGCATGTGCTCGCGCGATGTCCTCGAACGCGAACACCTCGTCGATCGGTACCACCGCCTCGCCTGACGCCACAGCGGAGAGGAAGTCTTGCAGTACGTCTGCAGTCAGGTCGGACGCGTCCCCACCGTACGAGGTCAATCGCACTCCGCGTGGAATGTAGTCGATCGGATAAAAGTCTTTGACTGTCCACTCGTTGGACAGCATGCCCGTGAAACACACGGTGCCGTGAACGCGGGTCGCGCGCAACGTGTCGGGAAGTGTTGGTGTTCCGACCAATTCGAGGGCCAGATCAACACCGCCCGGAAGGATGTCTCGAACCTGGCCGGCTACAGCACCGTGGTCGACGATAACGTGGTCAACCCCGATCGCGGTCAACGACGATGCTTTGCTCGCATCTCGGGTCGTCGCAAGGACAGTGAGTCCCCACTGCTTCGCCAGGACTGCGGTTGCCATGCCGACTGAGGAGGTTCCTCCCCGGATCAACAGGGATTGACCGGATTTCGCGTCCAGTCCTACCGTTAGCGAGCCGTAGGACGTCTGCAGCATCTCGGGAACAGCTCCCACTGTCGACCAGTCCAGTTCGCTCGAGAAGGGAACGACCTGACTGAGGGGAACGCGCGTGTACTCGGCGTATCCGCCGTCGAACGTCCTCCCCATCCCGCCCATCATGGCGGCGACCTGCTGTCCTTCGGCCAACTCCCCGCCGGGGCAGTTCACCACTTCACCGACGGCCTCGATGCCAGGCACCCGCGGGAATGTCACGCCGTCGGCGAGGCCGAGTCGGGTGTGGAGTTCGGATCGATTGAGACCGAAGGCCTTCACCCGGATCAGCACCCACCCGGTGACCGGCACCGGTATCGGAATCTCCTTGATCGTCAATGCTTCTGGCGGACCGGGGGCGTCGAGCACGATTGCCCGCATTGTGGCAGTCATGATTTCTCCTTCGTGGCGGGTGTCAGTCGACGGTTGACCTCGCGGAGCGTGGCCAGTGTGGCGCCGAACCGGTCGAGAGCCTCGGGTGTCAGGGCGGAACCGAGACGGCGTTCCAGTTCGTCGTCGAACGTGGCCTTCGCCCGCCCCAACAGTGCATTGCCCTCGGGGGTCAACTCGATGAGTGAGGATCGTTTGTCGGCGGGATTGGATTGTCGACGGCAGTGGCCCGAGGACTCGATCCGATCCACCAACTTGCTGGTGCCGCCGACGGTGATCGCGAGTGCTTCGGCGATGTCGAAGACCCGGCAGGAACCGAGTCTGCCGATGATCTGCATCGGCTCGAATCGGCTCAGCGGCAGGTCGTGCTCGGTTCGGAGTTTCTGGTCGATGGCCGTCCACAATTCGGTTTCGAAGCGGACGAGGTTGTCGAAGTGGCTGCTCAGGTCCGACCTCGTCATAACCAGACGCCGAATCGATATGCATTCCGTGGAATCATTTTTTCACCGTACGCCTGATTCACTATAAATTCCATGGAATCTATTTGCGGGCTTCCGCTTTGTCGGTAGGGCATGGGAACATATGTTCGTGTCGCACGAACCGTTCGAGCAAGAAACGCCAGGTGATCACCCTGGCGCTACTCGTTCTGACGGCAGTCGGCCTCCGGTAGATGCAACGATCCTGCACGCGGACCTCGATTCGTTCTACGCATCAGTCGAGCAACGCGACGACCCGACTCTGGCAGGTAGGCCTGTCATCGTCGGCGGTGGAGTGGTCCTGGCGGCAAGCTACGAGGCCAAGGCCTTCGGGGTTCGAACTGCGATGAGCGGTGGTCAGGCCCGTTCCCT
Organism: Rhodococcus sp. NPDC056506; assembly: GCF_042794945.1. Classification (NCBI taxonomy): domain Bacteria; kingdom Bacillati; phylum Actinomycetota; class Actinomycetes; order Mycobacteriales; family Nocardiaceae; genus Rhodococcus; species Rhodococcus sp. NPDC056506. The sequence goes on from NZ_JBHTSW010000006.1 coordinate 101,962, forward strand.
GTGTCCCCAGGCGATAGTCGTTCCTCCACGAATGTCCGCGTACTCGCAAGCGAGCAAAGACGTGTTCGACGTCTTTCATGACACGTCGCCGCTGGTCGAGGGAATTTCGATCGACGAAGCGTTCCTCGAGGTCGGGGGATTGGCCCGGATCGTCGGCACGCCATTGCAGATCGGTGCGAACCTCAGGCGTGACGTCGCCGAGCAGGTCGGACTACCGATCACGGTCGGCATCGCGCGCACCAAGTTCCTGGCCAAGGTCGCGAGCGCGTTCGCGAAACCCGACGGATTGCTGCGGGTGCCACCAGAGGGCGAAACCGAATTCCTGCATCCGTTGCCCGTCGAGAAGCTGTGGGGCGTCGGCAAGATCACCGCCCAGAAGCTGCGAAACTTCGACATCGTGACGGTGGGCGACATTGCTCGGCACGACGAATCCTCGATAGTGTCGATTCTCGGGGGCGGCGCCGGCCGGCATCTCTACGCGCTCTCGCACAACCGAGATCCGCGCCCGGTCCGGGCCTATCGCGGTCGCAGTTCGATGGGCGCGCAGCATGCGCTCGGTCGCGGATCCCATCCCCGCACAGAACTCGATGCGTCGTTGATGTCCCTGGTCGACCGTGTCAGTCGACGCATGCGCTCGGCGCAGCGGACGGGGCGCACGGTCACGCTCCGACTCCGCTTCGCCGATTTCACGCGGGCTACTCGATCTCACACGCTGCGCCGGTCCACGGCCGACACAGCGGAACTGCTGAACGCCTCGATGGTGCTGCTGGACGAAGCGATACCGCTGATCGCGGACAAGGGCATCACGTTGATCGGTGTCGCAGTCTCCAACCTGGATCGGGACGGCGCCGAACAACTCGAATTGCCCTTTGACGGTCCAGGATTCGCGGGTCCGGACACTGCCGCCCTCGACTCGGCAATGGACAGTGTCCGGAAGAAGTTCGGCTCCGCGGCCCTCACGAGGGGAGTCCTTCTGGGGCGCGACCCGGATCTGTCGGTGCCGTTGCTTCCGGACTAGGTGAGATTTTCTCGCAGAGTTGCTCCGTCGTACTCGCGACGGAACAACCCACGAGCCTGCAATGCCGGAATCACGTGATCGACAAAATCTTCCAGACCGTGGGGATAGGTCGGTGGCATCAGATTGAAGCCGTCGGCGCCGCGGCCGTGCAACCAGGCTTCCATTTCGTCGGCGATGGATTCGGGTGTTCCGATCATTGTTGCGTGTCCACCACCGGCAGCCAGTGTTCCCAGGAGCTCACGCACTGTCGGTGAATCCTTCTCGACGATCCGCAGAATCGTTGCGTAGCGTCCCTGCGGCCCGGTGAATGCCTCGAGCGGAGGTAGTGGGGGGACGGGACCGTCGAGATCCCAGTCTTCGCAGTTCTGTCCGGTGAACAATGACAGTTGGCGTATCGACTGTTCAGTGGGCAGAAGGCGGTCCAATTCGGCCTTCTTCGCCCGCGCTTCGGCGACCGTGCTGCCGACGTAGGTGACCAGGCCCGGCATGACCGCTACAGCGGCGGAATCCCTGCCGGCGCGTTCGATTCTCGATTTCACGTCCGCGTAGTACTTCTGCGCGCTGGGGAGGTCGTAGGCAACCGAATAGATTGCTTCGGCGCGCCGCGCCGCCAGATCGCGACCCTGCTCGGACGCCCCGGCCTGGAACAACACCGGCCTACCCTGCGGGGATCGCGGAACCGTCAACGGGCCGTCCACCCGAAAATGCTTGCCGTCGTGATTGATTCGAGAAATCTTGCCGGCGTCGGCGAAACGCCCGCCGCGGTCGAGGATCAGGGAGTCTTCCGACCATGAATCCCACAGTGCGAGGGCTACTTCGACAAATTCGTCGGCTCGTTCATATCTGGACGCGTGGTCCGGCATCGCCTCCAGTCCGTGGTTGCGCGCTTCCTGGTCGAACATCGAGGTCACGACGTTCCAGCCGGCCCGGCCGCCGCTGATGTGGTCGAGTGATGCCAACAGTCGCGCCGCGTGAAACGGCGTGTAGAAAGTCGTGGAAATGGTGGTGACCAGACCGATGTTCGTTGTCGCTCGCGCCATGGCAGTCAATGCGGTGATCGGCTCGAGAAACCACGACGCACCCGACTCGGGTTCGCGAACACTGTGACCGTCAGCGAAGAAGACGGCGTCCAGCTTGCCGCGTTCGGCGATCTGGGCGAGCGACTCGTAATACGTGATGTCGCCGAGCCTTTCGACCGGTGAGTCGCGGTGACGCCACGCTGCACTGTGATGTCCGCACCCGAGAAGAAACGCACCTATCCGTAGCTGTGTTCCCATCAGTTCTTGACGAGTCCGCCGTCGACAACCAGGTTCTGGCCGGTCACGGCCCGCGACCAGGGCGAGGCGAAGAACAGTGCGGCGTCGGCGAATTCGTCCGGTGTCGTGACCCGGCGCAGGGGAGTACTTGCCGCGATCATGTCGAATACTGCTTCCGGCGTCGCGGCACTCGCGTCCGTGGTGCGGAGCAAGCCGCCGGAGACCATGTTGACGGTGATCCCGTCCGGACCGAGGTCCGCGGACAATGTCCTCGTCAGTGCCAACAGTGCGGCTTTGGCGGCGGTGTAGTCGTGGTACGGAACTACCGGATTCTGGACCAGATTGGTTCCGACAGTGATGATTCGGCCGAACCCGAGTTCTCGCATGCCGGGGAGTGCTGCCTGGGTGGTGTTGAGTGTCCCGGCGACAGCTCCGCGTAGTTGGGAGTCGAAGTCGGCCCAGGTGATCGTGTCCGCGTTCGGCCGGGCGTCACCGTTGAACGAGAAGTCGACGAGTGCATTGTCGACCACGGTCGAGATCGGTGCGTCGAATCGCTCGAGTGCAGCGGCGAACAACTGATCGACGGAGCTGCGGTCCGTCACGTCCGCCTGGACTGCGAAGGTGCGATCCTCGCCCAGTTCGGCGACCAGGGCCTCGGCGGCATCACGGCTCTTGTTGTAGTTCACGATCACCCGGGCGCCTGAGCGGGAGAATGCTCGGCTCAGTGCGGCTCCGAGCCCGCGGGCGCCACCGGTGATCAGGACGATCTGTTCGCTGAGTTCGAGAGCGCGCTGAAATTGCTGTTCGGTCATGTCGACATCCCTCCGCCAGTGCTAACTGGTCAGGTTCATCGGGTCTGATCTCAGCCGACTTTTTCGGCACCCCGTGTCGCCGTCCATCAGACCACGAGAGGTGAACCCACCTGAACGCCGGGTGCGTGGTAATTGCCGGCGCGATGAGTTTTCGATCGCTGGGGAGTCGTTATTGCAAGCGAAGTGGCAACCGGCCGCTCGCCTTCGCCCCGGGAGATTCCGATGACTACCCAGCCTGCCCACCACGACACCCTTTCCGGTGATGCAACACGAACGGCACCTTCGGGGACCGCGCGCAAGGTCGGATACGTCCTGAGTGGTCTGTTCGTACTTTTCATGCTGTTCGACGGCATCATTCACATCCTCAATCTGCAGACGGTCAAGGACGCCTCGGCCGAACTGGGGCTGCCCGACTCTCTTGCCCTGACAGCCGGGGTTGTGCAGTTGATCTGCCTTGCGCTGTACGTGATTCCGCGAACGTCCGTGCTCGGCGCGATTCTGCTCACCGGTTACCTGGGTGGCGCTGTGTTGACCAACCTTCGAGCTGAACAGCCTCTGGTGAGCACCACATTGTTTGCCGTCTACGCCGGAATCGTGATGTGGGCTGGACTGTATCTCCGAGATGAGAAGGTTCGCGAGATCATTCCGCTCCGTCGGGCCTGAAATCAGGCCACCGAAGGGGTTGCGTGGGACGCGGTGTCCCATTATGTTTGACCTCATTCAAGTCCGTCGACTGCAATCGGCGGACTGGCCGTGAGGAGACACCGATGGCTCGGTCAGCGTCGATCGAAGTGGAAATGCCGTACCACGAGGTACTGCAGACTTTGTCCGAGGGCTCCGTGGCCCGCAGTTTTGATCCCTACCTCGACATCGACTGGGATTCACCAGAGTTCGCGATCGATCCACATGATCCGAGATGGGTGCTCTCGTCCGTCTCGGACCCCCTCGGCGCGACGCAGTGGTACCAGGAGCAGTCCCTGGAACGTCGAATCGCGATGGGAATGTGGCGTCAGGCCAACGTGACCAAGGTGGGTTCGGCGTTCGAGAGCATCTTGATCCGGGGAATGCTGCAGTACATCATGGCGCTTCCCAATCAGTCACCCGAGTTCCGGTACTGCCTTCACGAGATGACCGAAGAGTGCAATCACATCCAGATGTTCCAGGAACTCGTCAATCGTATGGACATCGACGTGCCGGGTATGCGTCCGATGTTCCGGCGACTCTCGCCCATCATCGGAGTGCTGGGTGCCAAGTTCCCGGTCATCTTCTTCATAGGCATTCTTGCCGGAGAAGAGCCGATCGACCACTTCCAGAAGGACTTGATCCGCGAAGGTAAGGACACCCCGCCGGCGATGCTCCGCACCATGGAGATTCACATCGCCGAAGAAGCGAGACATATTTCGTTTGCGCACGAGTTCCTGCGCAATCACGTTCCCAGGCTCAGTCGTACCAGTCGGGCAATGACGTCGGTAGCCTTCCCCGGCGCGATGCGTTGGCTCGCAGGCGAAATCATGTCACCGCCCAAGGAATTCGCCGAAGAATTCGGCATTCCCGAAGACGTGATGGCGAGTGCTTTCTGGGGCAGCCCGCATTCCCGCCGAATTCTGGGGAACTACTTCGGTGAAATGCGGGCCCTGGCAGACGAACTCGGTCTGATGAACCCGGTGTCGAAGCGGGCGTGGCGAAAGCTGGGCATCGACGGCGACTACGCACGCTATCGCGGCGAGCCGAAGCGCTCCGACAAAACACGGATCTAGTCAGGTGGCCCGGATCTAGTCAGGCAGCGAGGACTGGCCGTCGGAGGACACCAGTTCAGCGATGAGCGTGGACAATTCGACGTGGGGATCGATCGTGAGGCCGCTCGAGCGGGCAACGCCGTCGAACATGTACCAGGTGTATTTCGCGAGGTCGGCGACGATCTCTGCGCGGCTCGGTTTCGGATCATTGCTTCGAACCCAGTGTGTGAGCGTGCCCTCGACCATCGTCACCACTGCGAACGGCAGTGAATCGAAGGGCGACGAATCGATCCCCACGCTTCGGCCGACTTCGGTGATGGTGGCCAGGGCCGAGTCGGCGATTGTCGCCTTCAAGCTGCTGATCGCGTCGATGCTCTCGTCGTCGTAGTCGGTGGGGCCGGTACCCATGAACTCGTGAATCCGAGGATGCTCGGTGATCCACTCGGCGACGGCGCTGATGGTGCGGGTCAGGATCTCGTCGAGTGTTCCCACCGAAATGCTCATCGACGCATCCAGGGCCGCGGCAAATTGGCCGAGCACAAACGCTCGGACTCGTCGATCGAGGTCGTCGCGGCCGCTGAATTGCCGGTACACCACCGACTTGGCGAGACCGGCCCGGTCGGCGATCTGCTGAACGGACACCTCGGCGCCTGCTGCCCGCTCTTCGATCAGTTCGACCGCCGAGGTGAGTATCCGTTTCTGACGCTCGGAGTTGTGGCGCTCCCACCGCGCTTCGCGACCGGTCAACTCCGCAGTGACAGGTTGCGCAATTGCGTCGCTCGGCATCGGGCCAGTCTATCCGGACGGACCTGGCGCATTTCCGAACTGTCATCGGGCGCGGCATCGGGATCGGTCGTCGGTACAACGTGGGACACTGGTCGAGTGAGGTTGTATCGAGACACGGCGGTGGTGCTGCGCCTGCACAAACTGGGCGAAGCCGACCACATCGTCACGTTGCTCACCCGTCAGTTCGGGTTGGTGCGTGCCGTGGCCAAAGGTGTCCGCCGGACAACCTCCAAATTCGGCGCCAGACTCGAACCGTTTGCTCACATCGACGTACAGCTTCTCCCCGGCAAGAATCTCGACATCATCACCCAGGTGCAGACGGTCGATGCGTTCGCCACCGACATCGTCGACGACTACAGCCGGTACACCACGGCCTGCGCCGTACTCGAAACTGCCGAGCGGTTGGCTGGTGAGGAACGTGCGCCGGCCCCGCAGCTTCAGCGATTGACGGTGGGAGCACTGCGCGCGATCGCCGAGCAGGCACGACCGGTCGAGTTCGTGCTCGACGCGTTCTTGTTGCGAGCCATGGGCTATGCGGGTTGGGCACCTGCCCTCGAAGAGTGTGCCCGCTGCAGCGCTCCTGGACCGCACCGGGCATTTCACGTCGCCGCAGGTGGAGCCGTGTGTACCTATTGCCGCCCGGCGGGTGCCGCGACGCCGTCGCCCGGAGTGCTCGACTTGATGGAAGCCCTGCTCCGAGGGGAGTGGGAGGGTACCGATTCGGCGCCCGCGACTCTGCGGACGCAAGCCAGCGGACTGGTCGCGGCACACCTGCAGTGGCATCTCGAACGCCAATTGCGGACGTTGCCGCTGATCGAGCGTTCGAGGCCGCATGCAGCCGTCGAGGTCGACTTGCCCGTGAGGCAGGATGGAACCCGTGATTCGACGACGCGAACCGCGAACTCCGCTTGATTCTGCTGCTGAACGGGTGATCCGGCCACCGGACCCACATCCGTCCGGGGCGACCCCTCCGATCCTGCAGACCGAACTCATCCCGCGCCACGTTGCGTTGGTGATGGACGGCAACGGTCGGTGGGCTCAGGAGCGCGGTTTGCCGCGAACCGCCGGGCACGAACGCGGCGAAGCTGTCCTGATGGACACGGTGTGCGGTTGCATCGAGATGGGCGTCGAGTGGCTCTCCGCCTACGCCTTCTCCACCGAGAACTGGAAGCGCAGTCCCGACGAGGTTCGATTCCTGATGGGCTTCAACCGTGACGTCATCCGTCGCCGACGTGACGAGATGAACGAAATGGGTGTGCGTGTTCGGTGGGCCGGCCGTAAACCGCGCCTGTGGGCGAGTGTGATCAAGGAACTCGAGATCGCCGAAGAACTGACCAAGAACAACACCGTCATGAACTTGACCATGTGCGTGAATTACGGCGGTCGGGCCGAAATTGCCGATGCGGTAAAGGAAATCGCGAAGCGCGTCGCCGCCGGCGAGATCAATCCGGACAAGATCACCGAGGCGACGGTGGCCAAGTACCTCGACGAGCCCGACATGCCCGACGTCGATCTGTTCCTGCGCCCGTCGGGAGAACAGCGGACGTCCAATTTCTTGATCTGGCAATCCGCCTACGCCGAAATGGTGTACCAGGAGAAGCTGTTTCCCGATTTCGACCGCCGCGACCTCTGGGCCGCGTGCGTCGAATACGCCTCACGCGACCGTAGATTCGGTGGCGTCAAATGACGACAGGGGAGAACATGACCGACACCACCGACGAAGCAGCCCGCCTACAAGAACGCGCGGCCGCCTCGCTGGCGCATTTCGTGACGGTCGATGTGGCTGCCGACGGATCACTGGGTTTTCAGTACTCCGGCGCGCTGTGTTCGATCCAGGCGATGAATCTGTCCGAGGGTCTGGATGTGCTGTCCATGACGTGTGTTCTCGCGTGGGACCGGCCGGTCAGCGCGGCACTGCATCGCAAGGTGGCCGAGCGGAATCGGACCATCCAATTCGGCTCGATCGCGGTGTTCGGTCACGGCAGTCTGGCGGACGTCATCCTGCGGTACACGTTCCCGGCGGCCGGACTGGACGACGAGGCACTGACCACGATGTTGCTACTGGCGCTCACCGGTGCAGATACCGCCCGGCAGGGTTTGATTCCCTGACGCTCTCAGGAGGCGGCGCAGTCGCGGCAGGTACCGAAGATCTCCACGGTATGGCTCACTTCGGTGAAACCGTTGTCCTCGGCGATGGTCTGTGACCACTGCTCGACGGTCGGGCCCTCGACCTCGACGGTGAATCCGCAGTTGCGGCATACCAGGTGATGATGGTGGCCGGAGGAGCACCGACGGTAAACGGACTCGCCCGTGTCGGTGCGCAGAACGTCGATGGTTCCGGCGTCGGACAGTGCCTGCAGCGTGCGGTAGACGGTGGTCAAGCCGATGCCCTCACCGCGCTTGCGCAGTTCGTCGTGCAGTTCCTGTGCCGACTTGAATTCGTCGATGTCGTCGAGCAAGGCGGAGATTGCGCTGCGCTGCTTCGTGGAACGAACGCCGACGGTGGCCGGTCCACGTTTCGAGGTCGTACTGCCCGGAGTGTTCATGCGGTGGAATCTCATCCTTCTTCGGCGTGGGCGACAGCGTCGACGACGATGTGTGCGAGGTGATCGTCGACGAGTCGATAGAGAACTTCTCGTCCGTTGCGTTCGCCGCGGACGACGCCCGCTGCTTTGAGAACGCGCAGATGCTGGCTGATGAGTGGCTGAGTGACACCGAGAGCGCCGACGAGTTCGTGAACGCAGCGCTCCGACTCGTGCAGTTGGAGCACGATCGCGATCCGGACGGGTGCAGCCAGTGCCCGCAGAATTTCGCCGGCGGCCGCCAAGGTCTCCTTGGGTGGCACGGGCGCGGGAGGTGCGGCTTCGAACGGGTCGTGCGTGTGTCCGAGGTCGGAATGATCATGGCTTTTGTGGAGATCGCCGGTATCCGCAATGCTCACAGCGAGGCTCCTTCGAGGGGTAGATCATGATGTCCGGGCATAGCCATCTCACCACATTATTGCAAATCACTTTCATTTTGATATGCACAAGTATGCATGTCAACCTTGGACGGAAGTGCGTGGCAGCCGCCAGATAGGCTGATGGTGCGAAAAGCGCACGAAAATCATGCATCTATTACCCAGATGGAGAGCAATCGAGTGGCACCCAAGTCCAAGATCGAAGCCGTTGTCAATCTCGCCAAGCGGCGAGGCCTGGTCTACCCCTGCGGTGAGATCTACGGCGGTACCAAGTCCGCATGGGACTACGGCCCATTGGGTGTCGAGCTCAAGGAGAACATCAAGCGCCAGTGGTGGCGCAACATGGTCACCAGCCGCGAGGACGTCGTCGGCCTCGACTCGTCGGTGATTCTGCCTCGCGAGGTGTGGGTCGCATCCGGTCACGTCGGTGTCTTCAACGACCCGCTCGTCGAGTGCCTCAACTGTCACAAGCGTCACCGTCAGGATCACCTGCAGGAGGCGTACGCGGAGAAGAAGAAGCTCGACAACCCGGACGACGTCTCGATGGATGTCATCGGTTGCCCCGACTGCGGCACCGTCGGCCAGTGGACCGAACCGCGCGACTTCAACATGATGCTCAAGACGTACCTCGGCCCCGTCGAGAGCGAAGAGGGCATGCACTACCTTCGCCCCGAGACCGCTCAGGGCATCTTCGTGAACTTCGCCAACGTGCTGACCACCTCGCGTAAGAAGCCGCCGTTCGGGATCGGCCAGATCGGCAAGAGCTTCCGCAACGAGATCACCCCCGGCAACTTCATCTTCCGTACCCGCGAGTTCGAGCAGATGGAGATGGAATTCTTCGTCAAGCCGGGCGAAGACGAGCAGTGGCATCAGTACTGGATCGACTACCGCCTGGACTGGTACACCGGCCTCGGTATCAACAAGGACAACCTGCGTCTGTACGAGCATGCGCCGGAAAAGCTTTCGCACTACTCGAAGGGTACGACTGACATCGAGTACCGCTTCCACTTCCAGGGCAGCGAGTGGGGCGAGCTCGAGGGCATCGCGAACCGTACCGACTTCGATCTCTCGACGCACTCCAAGCACTCGGGCACCGAGCTGAACTACTACGACCAGACGACGGGCGAGCGTTACACGCCGTACGTCATCGAGCCGGCGGCCGGTCTCACGCGTTCGCTGATGGCCTTCCTGGTCGACGCCTACACCGAGGACGAGGCGCCCAATTCCAAGGGCGGCGTCGACAAGCGCACGGTGCTCCGCCTGGATCGTCGACTCGCTCCGGTGAAGGCTGCCGTTCTGCCGCTCTCGCGTAACGCGGACCTGACGCCCAAGGCAAAAGACCTTGCAGCGCAGCTGCGTCAGAACTGGAACGTCGAGTTCGACGATGCCGGCGCCATCGGTCGTCGTTACCGTCGCCAAGACGAGATCGGCACACCGTTCTGCATCACGGTCGACTTCGACACTCTCGAAGATCAGGCCGTCACTGTTCGTGAGCGTGACTCCATGGCGCAGGAACGCGTCGCCCTCGATCAGGTGGAAAGCTACCTGGCCGCACGGCTGATCGGTTCCTGATTCTCGTTCGAAGCTGACGGGCGGTTCTTCTCAATCGAGAAGGACCGCCCGTTTTCTCTTTCCCCGATGGTCCTTCAGGCGCAGGATCGAAGTTATGAGAAAACTCAGCGTGACCAACAGCGTGACTCTCGACGGTGTCATGCAGGCACCTGGTGGGCCGGACGAAGACCGTCGTGGCGGATTCGAGCACGGTGGGTGGGCGGCACCTTTCAGCGATTCCGTCATGGCGCAGAAGATGGGGGAGGGAATGGCGAAGAAATCAGAGTTGCTCTTCGGGCGCAGAACCTACGAGAACTTCGCCTCGTACTGGCCGTTTCAGACCGACAATCCGTTCACCGAGGTGCTCGACAACACGCAGAAGTATGTCGCTTCAAGAACTTTGGGTGAACCGCTCCCGTGGAAGAACTCGACCTTGTTGAAAGGTGATGCTGCCGATGCCGTAGCCGCGCTCAAGGAAAGCGAGGGTCCGGATCTGGTAATTCTGGGCAGTGGAGACTTGATCGCGTCATTGGCCGAGCGGCGCCTCGTCGACACCTACACCCTGCTCATTCATCCGCTGGTTCTCGGAACCGGGCGCAGATTGTTCCCCGACGGCGCTGCGCTCGCTCAGTTCACCCTCGTCGACAGCGTCCCCACGACAACCGGCGTCATCATTGCGACTTATCAGGTGAGCTGAACACAGTTGAGGTGAACGCAGTTGAGCTGAACACATCGGGGAACTCGCCGAAATGCCGCAACTGCCAGCGCTGAGTTCTGACTGCCTGCACACTGGTCGGCGTGACCCAGGGCGGATAGACCCGGATAGCGCGCTTACCGCCCGAGAAGTTGGTCGACACGATGTCGTGTTCGACGAGGGTCTCGACAGGAAAGACGAAGTGCCCCAGATGTTCTTCGTCGTGCACCTTCACCACGAACAGCATGACGCCGTCGGTGGCGTCGAAGGGGCGGATGGGCCCGGCATCGGAACGGCGCCATAGCGTGACGAATTGGCCCAGTTTGGTAGGCGTCGTCTTGGCGATTCGATACACGGTCATGAGTCCGTTGACGGTCAGCGTGTGAGCACTGTACTCGGCGCCCTCAGGCTCGGGAATCGGTGTGGACCAGGTAAATCCGTCGGCGTTCATCGGCAACGATGATGGCACGAACCACCGACAGCCTTCGTGTCGAACGCTGTCGGTGGAAGGCCGCTTCAGGCTGACGGCACCTTGTCGAGGAACCCGAGGACAAGCGTCAGACGCCCGTCGTCATCGCGTTCGAGTACGTCGAATCCGTCGATCAGTGACTCGGCCCCCGACGGGCCGAGAGCCCAGCCGAATCGCGCCTGCCGGTGGTGTGCGTCCACCGCTCCGACGAGAGTGAAGCGCATGCCCGGAAACTGTTGCTGCACAGCGTTGATCATCGCGTCGATCTGTTCGTGTCCGGTGACGTCCGCCAGCGGATCGGTGTAGCGACCGGCTGGTGTAAACAGTTGTTCGATCCGCGCTTTACGGGCGGTGGTATCGGTTTCGTTCCACATGTCGATGTAGGCATCGGCAATGGCGTCGAAGTCGCTCATGGTAACTCCCTTGATCAGTACCCGGCGTTCTCGCCGGCTGATATCACTGTTGTGCCGAAACTGCTTCGGGTCGATTACCTGTGAGGTCATGTCCTCGGCTACCTCGGGTCGCTACCGTGGGGGAATGACCTTCGAGACGATGGACGTTGGCACAGAACTCAAACGGTGGCGGGAGCGGCGAAGGCTCACTCAGTTGGGTCTCTCGACAACGGCAGGAGTGTCGACCAGACATCTGAGCTTCATCGAAACCGGCCGCTCCAAACCCAGTCGGGACATGATTCTTCACCTATCTGATTGCCTGGATGTTCCTCTACGGCAACAGAACACGCTTCTACTGGCATGTGGTCACGCGCCGGAGTACTCGCAGAAGTCGTTGGTGGAAGCGCCGATGTCAGCAGTGAGTGAGGCCATCGATCGCATCATCGACGCGCATGACCCGTATCCGGCGGTGGTGATCGATCAGCAGTGGGAGATGGTAGCCGGGAACCAGGCCGTGGGAATTTTGACCGAGGGCGCCGCTGCGTTCCTTCTGGAACCACCGGTGAACGTCTTGCGGTTGAGTTTGCATCCCGAGGGAATGGCGCCGCGGATCGTCAACCTCGCGCAGTGGCGGACGCACCTGCTAGCCAGGCTGGCGCGGGAAGTGGAGGTGAGTGCCGATGCGCAGTTGGCGTCGTTGCTCGACGAGCTGCGCGGCTATCCGAGGGGAGGGGACTGGCACGACGACCGCGCAAATTCCCTGCTGGTTCCGTTGCGTGTACGCGCCGGCGATACCGAACTGGCGATGTTCAGCACCACCACAGTGTTCGGTACGCCGCGCGACGTCACGCTCGCAGAGATTGCGATCGAATCGTTCTACCCGTCGGACAAGCAGACGGCCGACTACTTTCGATCGGCCGCCGAGGTCACAGAGACTTCTTGCCGAACTTGAGCTTCCACGGCACCAGAGCAGACTCCAACTGAACCGAGAGACTCATCTTGGAGACGCCTTCGGTGCGCTCCTCGAAGCGGATGGGCGTTTCGGCGATCTTCATGCCGCGCTGAACAACTCGGTAGTTCATCTCGACCTGGAACGCGTAGCCGTTGCTCTGCACCGATTCGACGTCGATGTCGCGCAAGGTCTTTGCATGCCACGCCTTGAAGCCGGCGGTCGCATCCTTGACGTGAAGTCGCAAAATGGCGTTGACGTAGAAGTTCGCCCAGGCTGACAGTGCCTTGCGGTGCCACGGCCAGTCGCCGGCGACTGCGCCGCCTTCGACGTAACGGGAGCCGAGAACGACTGCCGCATCGGTAGTGGTGAGGATCTCGATCATGGCGGGGATCGCTTCGGACGGGTGCGAGAGATCTGCGTCCATCTGAATGACGATGTCTGCGTTCTCCGCCAGAGCCCGGCTCATGCCCGCGACGTAAGCACGACCGAGACCGTCCTTGACCGTGCGGTGCAGTACTCCCACCGGGATGGGGCCGTCGATACCCAACTTGTCGGCAACCTCGCCCGTACCGTCGGGGGAGTTGTCATCCACCACGAGGACGTGCAGGTTCGGGATCTTCAACGCGGCGAGGCGATCGACGAGCTTTGGCAGGTTCTCACGCTCGTTGTATGTAGGTACAACGACGGTTATCTGCGGGGCGACGCTTTCCATAACACCTTCGTATGATCTGTGATCCCGACTTGCCGGATGAAGCGTACGACGAGTGCGGTCGTGAACAAAGTACGGATTTTACTACCTCGACGGGATCCGTCAGAACCGGCCGCCGCCGCCTCGGCTCGTTCGGCCACCGCCGCCGCCGCCGAAACCACCGCCGCCGCCCCCGCGTCCGGAGCGCCCACTGCTGCTCGGCCCGCCGTACGAGCGGGGTCCTCCGCCGCCTCGCAGAATGCTGTTGATCAGGATCCCACCGAGAATCGCTCCCGTCGCATCGCCGCCACCACCGCGGGGTCGTTGGCTAGCTTCCCAGGTGTTGACGTCGTTCTGCGCGGCGCGAAGTGAGTGCGTCGCCAAGGTGGTCGCTGCCTGGGCGTGTTGGAGTGCCTTCGACGGATCCGAAGTTTGCAATTGTTGGGCAGCCTGCAGGTGCCGCTGAGCCTCCGCGTAGCGAGTGCGGGCCTCGGCCCCGATCGCGCCGCGTCTGGTTCCGAGGAAGTCACCGGCAGCCGTCACCTGGGCCTGTGCGGCCAGAATGTCCTGGGCGAGGCGCTGCTGCGCCCGTTCGAGCTGCTGCTTCTGCTCCTGAGCGTCAGCAAGCAGCGCGTCGAGTTGGGCGTCGGCCGCGACGATCTGGTTGAACGCCGTCAGTGGATCGCTGTCCTTGGACGTCTGGGCATTGGCCAACGCTGACTGAGCCGCCGCCTTCGCGTCCGCCAATTTCTGCCCGCCCTGCGCCAGGTAAGCGTCCGCAGCGGTGATGCCCTGCTGGACGTCCTCCATCGCGGACGGAAGTGTCGCGATGGCGTTTCGGATGTCGTCGGCGGCGTGATCGACGCCGTCGAGCAGCTTGCGGGCCTGATCGAGAGCTGCTTCGGCCGTCCGAATTGCGGTGACGGCGGCGCCTTGCTTGCCGGCCGGCAGCGCCGTGGCGTCTCGACCTTCTTCGATCGACTTCTCGGCGAGCGTCAACCGTTCGCTCGCCATCGTGACGTTGTTCACCACCGACGCCAGCGTCGGCGCGGGGAACTGATCCTTCAGTTTGGTCAGAATCGCCTCGGACTCAGGCAAGCGCACGCTGAGAGCAACGACACTCTGCGTCAGAGCGTCGAGGCGTGCCGGGGCGTTGATGAGGAGGTCGCGAAGCCCGTCGAACTCGTCGACGCGAGCTTCGAGTTCTTGGTCGGCTCGACCGCACGAGGAGATGATGTCGATCAGCATCTGACGGCGTTGGTCGGGAGTTTCCGGGATGGCGTCGTCGAGCCGCTGCCTGATCGCGAAGGCTTCGGCGAGGGTGGCCTTGGCCTTGTCGAAAGCCGCGGAGAAGGGCGCAACAGCGGAATCTCCGAACTCGCTGCGGGCCAGATCCAGCTCTTCCTGGCTGCCGGCGATCGCGTTGTCCGTCTCGACGAGGATTTCCTTCGCGCGTTCGTCGAGTGTGGGCAGCGGGAGTGCGTTGAGGCTGGCGAGGTCGTCGGGGGCGATGTTCTTCGCGGCCTCCACGCTTGCCTTGTTCTTGTCGTTCTTCCGCTTCCTCGAGTACAGGACTACGCCGCCCGTTCCGACCACCACAGCGCCACCCGCGATGAGGAGTGTTCCGACTCCCATTCCGCCGCTCGTGTTGTTCGCGTCGCCGAGTGCGCCGGCTGCTGCAATAGCTGCGCCGGTCCAATCATCCTCGGCGAGAGCCGGTTCCACCGCGTCCGAATTGATCGACTCGATGTCGGAATCGGTGATGTTGCTGAGTTCAGCTGGAACGTCGAGGTAGTAGGCGCGCTCTGCCGTGGCAACTGCAAGCAGGACGGACTTGGTACTGAGCGTCGACTTGGTGGCCGTCTGCTGCGCCCATGCCTGGCCACCGAGGTTGTTGAAGTCGGGGACGAATGCGACCCACAGGTCGATCTGGTGGTCCTCGCTGAGTTGATCGATCGCGGCTTGGATGTCGCTGCGTTGACCGGCGTCGAGAACCCCGGAGGTGTCGGTGATGTGATTCGGCAACACCATCGGGGCGTCCGCCGAGGCGAGCGCAGGGCTGAAGACGAGCGCCAACAAAGCGAAAATCGCGGCGACGGCGGCGGCGCTTCCCCGGCGCCGAACGGGTCGGGTGGTTGTCCGACTCTGCTCTACAGAGGACAACTGCGCGAAGTGTGGTGCGAGGGCCATGACGCAAATCTATCCGTTGTGGCGCGTCGGCATCGGAGGAGATCGCTGCGAACTGGCAGAATTGCGGGAGTGAAACCTGCTTTCGGTAACCGCCCCCACGATCCATCACCCTCACGGGCGGGCGGCTTCGGTGCAGGATTGGCTCGTTGGACGCGGCGATTGATCGCCGGCGCCGTGTTGATGGCAGTGGTCCTGGTCGGCGGTACCGCATTCCGGGTGTGGCAGGTGGCCCGCATCGACGACACGCGGCCGGCCGACGCGATAGTCGTTCTGGGCGCAGCTCAGTATTCCGGCACTCCGTCGTCTGTCTTCGAAGCCAGACTCGAACAGGCGTACAAGCTGTACAAGCGCGGAGTGGCTCCGCAGATCATCACCGTCGGCGGTAAACAAGAAGGTGACGAGTACACCGAAGCGGCGTCGGGAAAGATGTATCTGACCGATCGAGGGATTCCGTCGAGTGCGATCACCGCTGTGGAGACCGGTTCGGACACTCTGCTCAGCATCGATGCGGTGAGTGCCGAGATGTCCTCGCAGGGCATCAATTCCGCAGTCCTGGTCAGTGACCCGTGGCACTCGTTGCGCACCCGGACGATGGCCCGCGACACGGGACTTCAGGCGTGGACTGCACCGACTCGTCAGGGCCCGGCCGTGTTCACCCGCGAATCCCAGTTGCACGGAATCGCTCGCGAAACCGGCGCGCTGCTCTGGTATCAGCTCACACACTTCTCGGCAGACTTCCCCTACACGGCAGGGCAATAGAAACCATGACAGCTCACACCACCTACGGAGGCGGCACCTACTCCGAACACGACCTCGAACGTCGTGTCGTCGAGGCGCCGAAGCGAGCGGGGTTGCCGGGTTCGCAGATCGCAGCGGCGCAGCATCGTTCCGACTTCTCGCGAGACCGCGCCAGGGTCCAGCACTCCGCGGCTTTGCGGCGCTTGGCCGACAAGACCCAGGTTGTCGGCCCACGCGACGGCGACACACCTCGCACGCGGCTGACACACTCGATGGAAGTCGCACAGATCGGGCGAGGGATCGCCGACGGGCTCGGTTGCGACCCGGACTTGGTGGACCTTGCAGGTCTCGCACACGACATCGGGCACCCGCCGTACGGGCACAACGGCGAGAAGGCGCTCGACGAAGTCGCCAAGGACTGCGGCGGTTTCGAAGGCAATGCACAGAATCTGCGGATCCTGACCAGCCTCGAACCGAAGATCCTGCGCCCCGACGGTCTGAGCGCCGGCCTCAATCTGACCAGGGCATCACTCGACGCGGCCATCAAGTACCCCTGGACCCGCCCTGAGCCCGGCGCGAAGTTCGGCGCATATGACGACGACGCAGAGGTGCTCGCCTGGGTTCGCGAGGGTGCGCCCGAGCGTCGGCAATGCCTGGAAGCTCAGGTCATGGACTGGGCCGACGACATCGCCTATTCCGTGCACGACGTGGAGGACGGGGTGATCGCAGGCCGGATCGACCTTCGCTCGCTTGCTGATCCGTCCGAGCAACGCGCACTGGCTGAACTGGGGGCCTCCGAGTTCCGCGGCTTGGTAGTCGACGATCTGATCGAAGCCGCTCAGCGGTTGTCCGAACTCCCCGTCGTACGCGGAGTCGGAAGTTTCGACGGGACGCTGGGAAGTTCCGTCGCGTTGAAGAACCTCACAAGTGAATTGGTGGGACGCTTCGCCACGGCCGCGATCGCCAGCACTCGGCTCACAAACGGCAACCGACCCCTCTCGCGCTATCAAGCCGACCTCGATATACCCGAGGCCGTCGCATCCGAGGTGGCGTTGCTCAAGACCGTGGCGCTCTACTACGTGATGTCCGACGCCGGGCACAAGGCGCGTCAGGATCGGCAACGTGATCGTGTGCATCGCGTCGCGGAATGGTTGTTGGCCACGGCGCCCGCCGGGCTCGATCCGATCTTGCTGCCCGCATGGGAGCGCGCCGCGGACGACGGTGCTCGGGTCCGCGTGGTGGTGGATCAGATCGCGTCGTACACGGAAAGTCGGCTGGAGCGGGTGGACAAGGCGAGCCTGGGCGCGCAGGCCAGTTGGGGCTGAGCCGGCCGCGCTCTCAGCAGGTCATTCGCGTCGACGGGTCAGTAGTGGTGTCGAGCCACTTGCCGTAAGCGTCGCCGCCTGCTGCGCGGACGTCCTTGCAGATCTTCGACTCGCTGTTTCCGGATTCGCGATACACGGTGTAGATCGCAGTCCCGGAATCCGAGACTTGACGCAGTGACGGGCAGGACTGGTCTGTGCGTAGGTATTTCGAGCCCGGGAACGCGTCAAGGTAGTTCTGAATCTCGCTGGCATACGTGGCCGGATCGGTGGCATTGGCCAACACCACGATTCCGGTTCCCTTGCACGAGGGGACGGTGATCGGCTTGCTCACCCCGAGATCGCCGTTCTTCGTGGACGGGGCGGACACCCGCGTGGTCGTGGTTGCCTGCTGTCCGGCGGTGGGCAACGGCACCAGGGTTGGCGTTCTGACCGGCTCCTGGATGGGTGCCGGTTCCGCCGTGGCGGTGGAAGCTGCTACAGCGGTTGGTGATTCGGGCCCCGAGCTTCCCTGTATCGCCCAAGCCGCCGCGCCTCCTGCGGCCAGAACGAGTGCAACTCCAGCCGCCCCGATCGCGATCGGGGCTCGGTTTCGCTTGGTCTTTGTCGCGATGTGCGTGTAGTTCCCGGAAGCGGGATTCACTGTGGTGTAGGCGGGCGGCCCGACGATTGTGGATTGCAGTCCGCCGGCCGCACTGGTGGCGTTGTCGGCCGAGAGGGCTTGCCGCGCTTCGAGTGCGAGCGCTCCGGTGGTCGGATAGCGGTGTGCGGGATCCTTTGCCATACCGCGGGCCACGACAGTGTCAAAACGTTGCGGGAGCAACGAAACCGTCAGCGTGGGGCGCGGCGGCGGAGCGTTCAGGTGCGAATTGACGAGATGACCGATGCTTGTGGTGTTGAAAGGCGTTGTTCCGGTGAGGGACTGGTAGAGAACACAAGCAAGGGAGTAGACATCCGCTGCGGCCGTCGGTGTTTCGATACCGAATCGCTCCGGCGCCATGTACGCATACGAACCGACCGCACTTCCCTCGGTGGTGATTTTCGTGTCTGTCTGTGAATATGCGATTCCGAAGTCCACGAGGTAGGCGAAGCCGGTCTTCGTGAGAATGATGTTGTCTGGTTTGACGTCGCGATGGATGAGTCCGCGCGCGTGCGCTGCGTCCAGCGCTGACGCTATCTGCGAGACGATGTCGACGGCTCGCGCCGGGGTGAGTCTGCCGAACTCGGTCAACTCGGCTCGCAATGTGTGGCCTTCGACCAATCGCATGTCGATGAAGAGAACTCCGTCGATCTCGCCCCAGTCGTGCACCGGGATCACGTGCGGTTCGTTCAGGGCGGCGGTGGTGCGAGATTCTCGGCGGAAACGAGCTTGGAATGACGGGTCGGCCGCGAGCTCGCGATGGAGCAACTTGAGTGCGACCAGGCGATCCTTCGAGGTGTCGTACGCCTCGTACACCTCGCCCATTCCGCCCCGACCGAGCAGACGACGCAGCTCGTACACGCCGAATCGAGTTCCCGATCGCCCTTCGGGCGAGCTCGAGGCGTTTTCAGTCATCGTCGGTCCCATCGCTGCGGTGCAGAGTCGGCCATCAACATATCGTTGTCAGGAGGTGTCGGGGGACCGCCTAGACTGATGTACGTGGCGGGCCGAATTTCTGACAGAGACATCGCGGCCATTCGCGAACGCACTCGCATCGAGGACATCGTCGGTGAATACGTTTCACTCAAGCGTGCCGGTGGCGATTCGATCAAGGGTTTGTGTCCCTTCCACGACGAGAAGTCACCGTCGTTTCACGTACGACCCAACCACGGCCTCTACCACTGCTTCGGCTGCGGTGAGGGTGGTGACGTGTACTCGTTCCTGCAGAAGATGGACCACATCAGCTTCGTCGAGGCCGTCGAGCAGTTGGCGGATCGACTCAGCTACACGATTTCGTACGAGGGCGGCGGACCGTCCGTTCAGCGAGATCGCGGCACCCGTGCACGCTTGATTGCGGCGAACGCGGCGGCTCAGGAGTTCTACGCCGCCCGACTGCGCGAACCCGATGCCCAGGCGGCCCGCGACTATCTCACCGAGAGAAACTTCGACGGGGCAGCAGCTCTGCAATTCGGCTGTGGATACGCGCCCGAAGGTTGGGACACTCTCACAAAACACTTGATGTCCAAAGGATTCGAGTTCAAGGAGCTCGAAGCAGCAGGGCTGTCCAAAGAAGGGCGGCGCGGTCCGATCGACCGGTTCCATCGTCGCCTGCTCTGGCCGATCCGCAGCGTTGCCGGTGACGTCATCGGCTTCGGCGCCCGCAAGCTCTTCGACGACGACACCATGCCGGGCAAGTACGTCAACACGCCGGAAACGATCCTCTACAAGAAGTCTCAGGTCCTGTTCGGCTTGGACCTCGCCAAGCGCGACATCGCCAAGGGGCACCAGGCTGTCGTCGTCGAGGGGTACACCGACGTCATGGCGATGCACTTGGCCGGCGTCAAGACCGCCGTTGCTTCGTGTGGAACCGCCTTCGGCGAGGAGCACCTTGCGATGCTCCGCCGACTCCTGATGGACGACAGTTACTTTCGCGGTGAGATCATCTACACCTTCGACGGTGATGCCGCGGGGCAAGCTGCTGCGATGAAGGCATTCGAAGGCGATCAGAAGATGGCCGGGCAGACCTTCGTGGCCGTCGCTCCTGACGGAATGGACCCGTGCGATCTTCGCCTCGAGTCCGGTGACGCCGCCGTTCGCGACCTTGTTGCGAGGCGTACGCCGATGTTCGAGTTCGTGGTGAAGTCGATACTCACCGAGCACGATCTCGAGACGGCTGAAGGGCGCGTCGAAGCACTGCGTCGTACGGTCCCCGTCGTTGCGCAGATCAAGGAATCAACTCTGCGCGACAGCTACGCGAACCTCCTCTGCGGATGGGTCGGTTGGGACGATCTTCCATCCGTCCGACGACGCGTGCGTGACGAAGCTCGTAAACGGGCGTCGACGCGTGGATCTTCACCGGCGCCCAAGCGCCGTCAGGTTGTCGACCCGCCTGCCGCCGATGCGCTTGCCCTGCCGATCGGAATCTCGAGGCCACGGCCCAACGACCCGGGGCTTTCGACGCAGCGAGCTGTCCTCAAGGCCGCGTTGCAGCACCCTGGCGTCGCCGGCAGTGTCTTCGACTCGTTGCCACCCGAGACCTTCACCCACCCCGCCTACGTCGTGATCAGGCAGGCAATGGCCGACGCCGGCGGAACGAGCAAGGGGCTCGGCGGCGCCGAGTGGATCGAAGTCGTGACCAAGGGCGTCGAAGACATGACGGTGGCCTCGGTTGTATCGGAACTGGCCGTCGAACCCATGCCCTGTGACGAAGACACGGTTCCGCGCTACATCAACGGAGTGCTCGCCCGGCTGCAGGAAGCGTGGGTGGGCGAACAGGTTGCCGACCTCAAATCCAAGCTTCAGCGCGTCTCACCTGCTGCGGCCCCGGAGGAGTACAACTCGCTGTTCGGCGATCTCGTGGCGCTGGAGCAGTATCGCCGACAGCTGCGTGAGCAGGCTGTCGGCGACCAAAGCGTCTGACCTAGCGGTTCTTCTTCAACTGGTCGTGGGGGACCAGAATCGTGGTCTCCTCGTTGAGCGGCTTCATCGGCTCGAGCTTGGGCTGAGTACTCAGTGAGTCGGCCAGCTTCTGCCGTGACGCATCCAACACCTTCTTGGTGGCCGGACTAGTGGCCACCGCCTTCGCGGCCCGGCTGATCTGCTCGTATCGTGCGCGGCCCGCTTTGGTTCCCAGGACGTACCCAGCTGCAACACCGATCAACAAACGCATCATTCCTGCTTCCCTCCAGCACCGATCGTCCTGACTCCATCCTGCCTGATGACTCGCTGGGCAGGCGATTTGGTACTTCGGCGGAGGATTCGCTACAGTTTCTCAGGCAACGCCGGAACGGGCGAAGCGAGCAAGACAATCCCCTGTAGCTCAATTGGCAGAGCTTCCGACTGTTAATCGGACGGTTGCTGGTTCGAGTCCAGCCGGGGGAGCAGCAAAGCCCCTCACCTGAGAAAGCGGGTGGGGGGCTTTCTTGTATTCGTCCTTGTTACGTCTCCGCTAGTGCGTTTGCAGCAGACCCACCGATCGAAGTGCCGATTCAACGTCTGCCGCCTTGTTTGCTTGTGCACCGCGAATTCCCAGCTGTCGAGCGCCGAGGACGTTGATCGGGTTGTCGTCGACGAAGAAGGTCTGCTGAGGGCGCGCATCGAGAAACTTCAGCGCGGCCAGGATGGCCGCAGGGTCGGGTTTGGTGGCTCCGAGCGACAAATACGTCGAAAGCCCGACGCAAGAATCTGCGTCGGGCTTTCGGTGGAACCGTCGAACTGTTCGGCCGGTGCGCTTACTTAGCTGCGCGATCCGACGGCTCGAACAGTCGGATGATGTGGCTGGGGTTGATGTAGTAGACACCGTTCGGAGAATTGAGAACGAGAGTGTCTTCGGTGAAATCGGTGACGGTGCCGTTCAGCTTGGCGCCGTCGGACATGATGATCCGGATCGTAGCCTTCGAGTTCTTGAATTCGGTCAGTGCAAGCTTCATGTGGTGATCCTGTTCCGTGGGGTGTGCACTCCCACGGTATCGGCTCATTGCGCCTGTGCCGACCAACCTTGGGAGACTCGACTCGAAAGAGTGCAACGCGTCACCGCCTGCCCGATTGTGATCCGCGTCGGATGTGCCGGTAACATTCGGATTCGCCGTGATGCAACGCGTCACGGATGGGGCGGTAGCTCAGTCGGTTAGAGCCGTGGACTCATAATCCATTGGTCGCGGGTTCGAGCCCCGCCCGCCCCACGTTCAGGTGCCGCGAGCCCGCGGCTCAGCCCCAATGACTTTTGTCGAAGATCATGCTGCAGACGATCGCCAAGGCTACAAGTGCGCAGAGTGCAACCACCAGGACAGTTTCCCACCGGTTGTTGGGATTGAATCGCCTGGCAATGCGACTACCGTTGCGCCTGAGTCGAGCATTCGTGGTCACGCAAGGAATCGTCGCATCATGATCGTCGATTCCAGATGAGGTGAAAGTCTCGGATCCAGATGACCAATTTCCCGACAGCGTCGGATGTGCAGCGCTTCTGGATGTGACCGAGACAGAGACGATTCGGAAGCCGAAGGAAAAGCAGGTACCTATCCAGGTATTTCAGCGTATGTGCTCGACCAGCCGAAGTGTCACGCTCTAGATGTACCTACGCACGGCGATCGAAGGTGATTTCGAAGATCGAACTCAGGGTTCACTGAACCATTGTCTGTACCTGCTGGCGCGAGCCCGGCCTACAGGTGACGACGATGCGTTCGAGCGACACCCTGAGCGCCGACGCACGCTGGTTAAACAGTTAGCCGGCACGAAAACCATCTTCGCCTGGTGTAGGTGCAGGCAGTCGAGCCGACCCCCCGCGGCTCGGCTGCCCTGAAATAGGCGACGTGGGCCCGCATGTCGGCGTCGAACTGGCGATTTGAGCTGCAGTTTGCTGCCCGAGTATCGATCGCCAGTGTGAAATCGTCGGAATTGTATTGGGAACAATAGGTTTGGTTGATCCCCTGGCTGAGAGAGCTGGTGATCACTTACCTGCAATCGGGCACTCACGAACATCGGCGGGAAGATCCGCGCCCGGGTTTCGCCAATGTCGGGTCTTGTACCTACGACTCGATTGATGATCGACACTGCCGGCGCCGACAGGGGCGGGAGATACGCGACGATGTGGCTGTTGAACTCAGTGCCATGGTCGAGTGCTACTTCGCGTTTCGGATGCGTCGTGACGCCCTTGGTGGTGAGCCCGGCTTTCCTGCCATCGTCACCTCGAGTGCCACATCGCGTGAACGTCGAATCGTACGTTTGCCAGCGGAGCGCGCTTGGTCGAATCAGACACGTCAACCCACGCCGATAGGTCAGAGGAAACGGAAATGGGCCCCGCAGGTGCTGGGCCCTCGTTTTGTCTGAAAAGCACTGTCGAACTTCGGTTGTCAGTGCAGGGCCTTGGACGCACTCGTGGCTAGTGAGTGGCGTGACACGGTGATGGAAAATGGCGGGTCCGAAATCCATCGAAGGGCTAGGTCGCGACCGCTGATGCGTGCTGGGTGTTTTCGCACATTGCAGTTCACCGCAGGTGATGCACGCACGGCAACGCCCACGCTGGGAGTTCGTCGGCGGGCGTCGTTCTTGTGCCTTGCCGGTGGCGCAACCATCGCGGCAGCCTGAACGGAGATGGCAGGGACGGCGCAGATCATGTCGGCATGTTGGCCACAGTTGCTGTTCTGCGTCGACCGGCAAACCGGGCAATCGGAACAAAGTACTTGCCGATGAGTTACAGTTGTTGGTAAAGTGTAACGATAGGCTGTGAATGAACAGCAACTTCGAGGTCGCGCTACCGGAAGTCGGTTGGCGCCGGGGGAGATTGCATTGCTGTCGATGGACACGACGTCGTTGGGCGGCGCAGGCAAGAGCTCGGCGAATTGTGTCGGGTCGCATCCCTGATCAACCTGACAGACCAACGTAACGGAGAACATACTGTGACAATCAAGGACTCGATCCCGCATGGTGCTCAATCTGAACAACGAAACAAGCTGTTCGGCAACATTATTCGATCGAATGAAGGTCAGGAACTGGTCGAGCGGCTGAATGCCATGTTCGAGCGAGCGAACAGTACAGGTCAGGTGGTGAATCAACTCGAACTCGCGACTGCGCTTTCTGCGCAGAGGTTCGAGGGTTCGCCAGGTGACAGGTCTATTCCGGCGCCTGACAGGTTGATGCACGCAACCGAGGGACTCTCGTACGAATCCCTTTCCTTGTTGATTCTTGCGGCCGAGCATTTACTGCGTTCGGAAGGGGTACATGTCGATTCGACGCCCTTCACCTGAGGGAAGACGAGACCAGTTGAAGCCTCGGCCAGCAACCGCGTCACAGAATCTTTGAAGTTGAACTGAAAGCCCTGGGAAATTTCAAATGACCGACCCGTCGCAGACGGACGAATATTTTGTCACCAACGGAACGACATTGATACGTCGTTGTTTGTAATTCCGTTGGGAGGGGCGAACCAGACGTCCCGCGATGCTCAACCGCAGGATCCTGATTCTGCCATTTCGAATGCCTCCTGGATGCGTTGGCGCCCCTCAGCGTCGAATCCCCTCCAATCGCCGTACGGTCCTCTCATGTATTCGCGGACGCGATCGATCGGTGACGTGGAATCGCTTGGAGTCCGTCCCAGCTCTTCGGCCAATCCGAGTATCGACTGGCAGATTTTGTCGACGGAGTCGGGTACGCCAAGCCGTCGGACCCACGTTCCGCCCGTTTCGGTGGTTGTCGTTGCGGTGTCGGGTTGCTGCACCGCCGGCGCCGCGCAGCCCGCAAGTATCAAACTGGCAGCGAGCGTGGCCAAGGCGAGCGAAGAGCGCATGTTTCGAATCAAACCAGATGCCGCAAACGATTATGGAAATTCGCAATACTGAGCACGATTCGTTTCATCGGCCAATCAAAACAGACTGACTCCGCTCTGGCGGACTATTCTCGATCCATGCCGATCACCCCGGACACAAAGAATTGGACCTGGGTCCTCGAACGCCCATGCACCGAGTGTGGGTTCGATTCATCCAGCGTCGCATTCACGGACGTTCCCGATCTGGTGCGTGCCAACGCCGCCTCCTGGGCTGCAGTGCTCGAACGCGAGAACGTGACGGTGCGGCCAGACAGCGAAACATGGTCGGCGTTGGAATATTCCGCCCACGTGCGCGACGTGTTCAGGATCTTCAAGGTGCGGTTGGAACAGATGCTCGAATTCGACGATCCGAGATTCGAGAACTGGGATCAGGACGCAACAGCTGAGGCCGAGCGATACAACGACCAAGATCCGGCAACGGTGGCATCGGAATTGTCGGACGCTGCCGCGGAGGTCGCGAACGCCTTCGAAACCGTGCCGGAGGGTGGCCGCCAACGACGGGGCCTCCGCAGTGACGGATCGGCGTTCACCGTCGAATCGCTGGCGGCCTACTTCATTCACGATCCGATCCATCACCTCCACGACGTATCGGCGTAGTCAGAGCCCACGTACCTCCTCGAGAGTTTTTCTGGCTCCGACGGAGTGCAACGAGTCGAGAGTCTTTCGGAAGCTTGCGACAAATCGGCGGTCGTCCACGAGATCGCCGAAGATTTGGCGGTTCCCGATGAAGGCCAGTGGATCGCTCGACTGTTTTTGTGCGAGAGGTACCAGAGTGTCCGCCATCTGATCGACGACGGTGATGGGGTCGCCATTCTCGTCTGTGCCCTCGGCGTAGCGGGCCCAGCTGGCGACAACGGCCGTGGACAGGTTGATCGACCCGCCGGCGTCGAGTTGCTCCCGAATGACGGGCAACAGCCACTTGGGAATTCGATCGGACGACTCGGCACACAGGCGCGCAATCGTGTCGCGGACGTGAGGGTTCGAGAATCGTTCGATGAGGGTCTTCTTGTACTGATCGAGGTCGACGCCGGGTACCGGGTCAAGGGTCGGCGTCGCTTCGAGATTCATGTAGTCGAGCAGGAACCCTGACAAGAGTTCGTCCTGGCATGCCTCGTGGACCAGGCGGTATCCGGCAAGGTAGCCGAAGTACGCGATGCCTTGATGGCTGGCGTTGAGAAGGCGCAGTTTCATGAGTTCGTACGGGCGAACGTCCGGCACCAGATTCACGCCGGCATTCTCCAAAGGGGGCCTGCCTGATGTGAACTCGTCCTCGAGGAACCACGCGGTGAAGGGTTCCGCCGCAACCGGCCACTGATCTTCGACGCCAAACGTCTCGGCGATCTCTGTGGTTACCTCGGCTGTCGTGACGGGTGTGATCCGGTCGACCATGGAGTTGGGGAAGGCGCCGTTCTTTTCGATCCACTCCTCAAGTTCGGGATCCTTCAGGGCAGCAAAGGCTCCGAAAGCCTTCCTCGCGACTGATCCGTTGCCTTCGATGTTGTCGCAACTCATGATCGTGAACGGTGTCAGACCCCGGTCTCGACGGAGTGCGAGTGCAGCGCAGATCAGACCGAAGGTGGTGCGGGGGAGTGTTCCTGGTTCGAGGTCGTGCACCACATCGGGATTGGACGAGTCGAACTCTCCCGTGTTGTCCGAGATGTTGTACCCGCCCTCGGTGATGGTGAGGGAGACGATCTTCGTCGATTCGGATGCCATCTTCTCGATCACCGCCTGCGGATCGTCTGGAGCGAACAGGTACTCGACTATCGACCCGATGACCCGGCCCTCGAGCGTTCCGTCTGCATGCTTGAGTGCCAGGGTGTAGAGGCCGTCCTGTGCTCGGAGTGCGTCTCTCATTCGCTTGTCCGACGGCATCACTCCCACACCGCAGATTCCCCAGTCGAAGCCCTCGCCACGTCGCAGGAGAGTATCGATGTACATGGCCTGGTGTGCACGGTGAAAGCCGCCGACACCGAAATGCACTATGCCGGTAGTGACTTTGCTCCGGTCGTAGTTCGGCACTTGGAGTGAAGTGTCGAAGTCGTGCAAGGTCTTCGTATTGAGTTCCATGAAAGTTTTAGTCTCCTTCGGCGACGATGACTACGGCTTTGATGCTGCCGGGAATGCGGTCGGCCACCAGGGCCTCTTGCGACTGTTCGAGTGAAAAGCGTGCAGTGACCATCGAATCCAGATCGACCCGGCCGGCGGCGACCAGTGCGGCGGCGATCGGCCACGTATTGGCGTATCGGAACACCCCGGTCAGAATCAGTTCGCGGTTCTGGATGATCGGGACCGGCAACGGAATCTCGTCGGCACCCATTCCGACCAAAACGACTGTCCCAGCCGGCCGAACGGCGTGAATGCCGTCGATTACGGCGGCCGTGGCACCCGAAGCGTCGATGAATGCGTCGACGGCGAGAGAGCGTACGTCGCTTTCGCGGGGATCTACGACCGTAGTTGCGCCGAATTTCAGTGCCACATCACGCCGGGCCGCATCGATGTCCGAGACGATGACTTCCGTGGCGCCGAATGCCTTGGCCACCTGCGTCGTCACGATTCCTACCGGACCGGCGCCGGCGATCAGCACTCGAGAGCCAGCCGTGATCCCTGCCTTCTGGGCTGAGGCGATTCCTACTGACAGTGGCTCGAACAGCGCAGCTGCTTCGTAGGACACCGAATCTGCGACTGGATGGGCGAAGTCGGCACCGATCGTGACGTAGTCGGTGAGTGCACCGTCAATCGGAGGTGTTGCGAAGAACTCCATGTGAGGGCAGAGGTTGTATCTGCCTGCCTTTGATTCGGGACTTGTCGGATCAGGCTTCTGAGGTTCGATGGAGACGCGCTGCCCGACGCGTCCCGGATCGACGTCGTCGCCGACTGCGGCGATGCGTCCCGATGCCTCATGTCCGAGAACGAGGGGTGCGTTGACGACGTAAGAGCCGATGCGGCCTTCGCGAAAGTAGTGCGCGTCCGACCCGCACACGCCCACGGCGTGGATGCGGACGAGAACTTCACCGGCCTTCGGGGACGGTCGCGGTCTCTCGACCATCTGCATCTTTCCGGTCTCAACGAGGACATTTGCCCGAATTGTCGCAGGTAGATCGAAGGATTCTCCGGAAACTGTTGTGTGGGTCACAACCTAGATGTTAGCTTAATGAGCATAAGAACATCTAGTGAGCATCTGCTCACGATCGAGAAACTTTGAACCTGATGCATAAGGAGACCGTGTGAACCAGTCGGCTCAGCCCACAGGACTCAAGCCGTCGAAGTTGCCTGCTTCCGAGGATGTGCGGCTCGCGTTGCGGGCTGCGACCATGTATCACCTCGAAGGCGCTACTCAAGCCGAGATTGCAGCAAAGTTGGGCGTCTCGAGGCCTACGGCCGGGCGACTGTTGGCCAGGGCGCGGACGCAAGGTTTGGTCAGGGTCGAGATTTTGGTTCCGCCCGAGCTCGAAGGTTCGGTGAACACGGAATTGGAATCGAAGCTGGAGAAGCACTTCGGGTTGGCCGAAGTGTTGATTGTCCCCGAAGCGAATTCGGACTCGGACGATCCGGACTTCGATGCGCTCGGCCGACGTGCAGCGGAAGTTCTGGTTCGCCGCCTGCAGCCGTCGAGCGTGCTCGGATTCACGTGGGGCCCGGAAACCGTTGCGGTAGCAGGTTCTTTGCCAGACAAGGCGGCGAAGTGCTCGGCTGTGGTACAACTTGACGGCTCCATGACGGTGACCGACTACCAAACCGGTGTCGACTTCACCATCGGCCGATGCGCACAACAGTTGCAGGCCAATCCTATTCGCCTCAATGCTCCGCTATATGCCGATCCAGCAACGGTGGAGTCGATGCGAAACGACTCGGTCATCTCGAAGGCACTGAAGGCTGGAACAGATTCCGACATCATGGTTTTCGGAGTTGGTGCTGTTTCGACGGCCACGACTTTGTTTGCCGGCAGTTTCGTCGACTCGACCATGCTGGACGAGTTGGAAAGTCGAGGGGCTGTCGGTGAGATCGGCGGCCGTTTCTACACGATCGACGGAAATCCAGTGGAGGGGCCACTGCCTGAGCGGACGGTCTCCGTCCCGCTCGACGCAGTGAAATCCTGCGATCAGACAATTCTGATTTCGGGGGGAACACACAAACGCCAGGCCGTTCTGGGCGCATTGCGCGGAGGTTTGGCAAACGTACTCGTCACCGATGTCGAGTGCGCCCAGTGGCTGCTCGAAGGGTAGCGCTCTCACGAGTTTCGCTGTCCGAGCGCGCGACTGACACGCAAGTGTGAAGGAAGGTAATCCGTGAAAACAGGAAGACGAGTGTGGGGCGCTGCCGCTGCGGCGCTCTGCCTCCTGGTGTCGGGATGTGCGGGTGCTGGTGCGCTCGGTGGTTCCGGCGAACGAACAGTCACCATTGCGATGGTGTCGAACTCGCAGATGCAGGACGCGATCAAATTGGCTCCGGCTTTCGAAGCCGAGAACCCCGGCATCGACCTCAAATTCGTCAGCCTTTCCGAGAACCAGGCCCGCGCCAAGATCACAGCGTCGACGGCCACCGGTGGCGGCGAGTTCGACGTCGTGATGATCAGCAACTACGAGACGCCCCAGTGGGCCGCGAACGGTTGGCTCACGAACCTGTCCGAGTACGCGGACAAGACACCAGGTTATGACGAGGACGATTTCATACCGTCCATCAAGGCTTCACTGTCGTACGAGGACAGCATGTATGCGGTGCCGTTCTACGGGGAGTCGTCGTTCCTGATGTATCGCAAAGACCTGTTCGATCAGGCGGGGATCACAGTTCCAGAAGACCCGACGTGGCAGGAAGTTGCAGGTTGGGCAGAGCAGTTCGACAACCCTGATGCCAAGATGTCCGGAATCTGCCTGCGAGGAAAGCCGGGCTGGGGCGAGGTTCTCGCGCCGCTCAACACAGTGATCAACACTTTCGGCGGACGCTGGTACGACGAGAACTGGAATGCGCAGTTGACCAGTCCGCAGGTCGAGGAGGCCGTTCAGTTCTACGTGGACACCGTCAAGGAGCACGGCCAGCCGGGGCCTGCAACAAGTGGGTTCGGCGAATGCGCAACACAATTCGCGCAAGGCAACACGGCGATGTGGTACGACGCGACCTCGGCTGTGTCGGTGCTCGAAGATCCCGCATCGTCGAAGGTGGTCGGCAACATCGGATATGCGAAGGCCCCGAAGGTCGAGAAGTCCGATCCCGGATGGCTCTACACCTGGGCGCTCGGAATCCCGGAGTCGGCACAGAACAAAGACGATGCCTGGAAGTTCATCTCCTGGATGACGAACAAGGATTACATCCAAAAAGTCGGCACTGAACTCGGTTGGTCGAGAGTCCCTCCGGGAAGCCGCCTTTCGACCTACGAGATTCCGGAGTACCAGGAAGCTGCAAAGGCATTCGGTCCGATCACCCTCGAATCGATCAACAATGCAGACCCGAAAAACCCGACAGTGCAACCGGTTCCATACACCGGCGTCCAGTTCCTCACCATCCCTGAGTTCCAGGATCTGGGCACTCGCGTGAGCCAGCAGATCAGCGCGGCAATCGCGGGTCAGAAGAGTGTGAAAGAAGCACTCGAACAATCGCAGCAGTATGCCGAGGTGGTCGGCAAGACCTATCAGGAGAACCGATGACTACGGTTGCTGAGCTCAGATCCACGGTGGACGACGCACCGCCGGTTCGTATCGACAAGAAGATCTCTCGTGCCGAGGGTTGGCGTCGTCGAGGTCCGTTGCTGCCGGCGTTGATCTTCTCGATCGTCGTCACGCAGATTCCCTTTCTGTTCACTCTCTACTACTCCACGCAATCCTGGAATCTTGTCCGGCCGGGATCGCGGCACTTCAACTGGTTCAACAACTACATCGATGTGTTCAAGGACAGTCAGTTTCGGGAAGTCGCGGTCAACACGGTCATCATGATCGTGGGTACGGTCATCGTTTCGGTGATCCTCGGACTTGCCTTGGCGCTGCTACTCGACCGAGCCTTCCTCGGTCGCGGCATCGTACGAACGCTGCTGATCACGCCCTTCCTCATAACTCCCGTCGCTGGTGCATTGCTGTGGAAGACAACAATGTTCGATCCGGTATTCGGGATCGTGAACTTCGTCCTCCAGCCTTTCGGTGTCGGCCAGGTCGACTGGGTCAGCAAGTTTCCGCTCGCCGCGGTCATGATCAATCTGATCTGGCAGTGGACGCCCTTCATGATGCTGCTCATTCTGGCCGGTTTGCAGTCCATGCCCCGAGACATCCTCGAAGCCGCACGGGTGGACGGAGCCAAGCCTTTTGCGCTGTTCCGCGAACTGACTCTGCCGCACCTGCGTCGATTCATCGAACTCGGTGCAGTTCTCGGCGCGATCTACCTCGTGAACACCTTTGACGCGGTGTACATGATGACGTCGGGTGGGCCCGGAGTGGCCAGTTCGAACCTGCCGTTCTACATCTACCAGCGCGCGTTCCTCGGCTTCGACGTCGGTCAAGCCGCGGCGATGGGCGTCGTGACAGTGATCGCGACCATCATCGTGTCCACGCTTGCGCTTCGACTGATCTTCAAGAGCTTCACCGGCAACGAGGAGGCGGCGTGATGACTGCCGTAGAGACGACAAGTGCGACGACCGACAAGCCCGTCGTCAAGAAGAAAAAGAGCGGTAAGTTCAGTCCGTGGTCGGTCGTGGCGTGGATCGCGGCCCTCGGGTTCTTCTTTCCTGTCTTCTGGATGGTCCTGACCGCGTTCAAGACCGAGGCGGACGCGTACACCGATCCGCCGAAGCTGTTCTTCACCCCGACCCTCGAGCAGTTCCGAGCCGTCCTCGACTCCGGCCTCGGTACGACACTGGCGAACTCTGCCTTCGCCACGGGAATGTCGACCATTCTGGTTCTGCTACTTGGTGTTCCGGCGGCATTTGCCTTGTCGCTCCGACCGGTCGCCAAGACCCAGGACGTTCTGTTCTTCTTCATCAGTACGAAGATGCTCCCCGTCGTCGCAGCGATCGTGCCGCTGTACGTGATCGTCAACGACATCGGCCTGCTCGACAACGTCTGGGCCCTGGTCATCCTGTACACCTCGATGAATCTGCCGATCGCGGTGTGGATGATGCGCTCCTTCTTTCTGGAGGTTCCCGGCGAACTTCTCGAGGCGGCAAGCATGGACGGTGCCAGCCTGTGGACGTCGGTTCGCGAGGTGATCCTGCCTCTGATCTCACCCGGCATCGCTGCCACCGCACTGATCTGTGTGATCTTCTCGTGGAATGAGTTCTTCTTCGCCGTCAATCTGACAGCTGTTCAAGCACAAACGATTCCGGTCTTCTTGGTCGGGTTCATCACGGGCGAGGGCCTGTACTGGGCTCGGCTGTCCGCGGCAGCGACCATGGCGGCATTGCCCGTCATCTTGGCCGGTTGGTTCGCCCAGAACAAACTGGTGCGCGGCCTGTCCTTCGGTGCAATCAAATAATTCTCCTCACCCTTCTCAGGAGTTCGTCATGGCTAAAATCTCGTACCAGAAAGCGTCTTGCATCTACGAAGGTGCCGGCACTCTCGCTGTCGATTCACTCGATCTCGACATCAACGACGGTGAATTCATCGTGCTCGTCGGTCCGTCGGGTTCCGGAAAGTCCACGGCACTACGCATGTTGGCGGGGCTCGAGGACATCGATTCGGGCGCGATCACCATCAACGGCAAGGACATGACCGATGTCCCGTCGAAGGACCGTGACATCGCGATGGTCTTCCAGAACTATGCGCTTTACCCCAACAAAACCGTCGGTGAGAACATGGGGTTCGCGCTGAAGATGCGCGGTGTGCCCGTCGAGGAGCGAAAGAAGAAAGTTGCGGAAGCGGCCAAACTTCTCGACTTGACGGAGTATCTCGACCGCAAACCGGCCAAGCTTTCCGGCGGTCAACGGCAGCGAGTTGCGATGGGCCGCGCCATCGTTCGTGAACCGCAAGTGTTCTGCATGGACGAGCCGCTTTCCAACCTCGACGCCAAGCTGCGCGTCCAGACTCGCACGCAGATCGCGGCATTGCAGCGACGTCTAGGAACCACCACCGTCTACGTCACACACGATCAGGTGGAAGCGATGACGATGGGTGATCGCGTGGCCGTGCTCAAGGGCGGTAAGTTGCAGCAGTTCGCCTCTCCGACTGAACTTTACGATCGGCCCGCCAATGCGTTTGTTGCCGGATTCATCGGATCTCCGGGAATGAACTTGGTGACGGTGCCGGTCAGTTCGGGTGGCGTCCGCTTCGGTGCCGTCGAAGTTCCGCTCGACCGCGAGCAGATGACGGCAATCGCCGCAGCCGGTCTGAGTTCGGTCACCGTGGGAATTCGGCCTGAACAATTCCAGGTGGTCGCGGCCGGAGACGGAATCGCAGCTCAGATCGACCTGGTCGAGGAACTGGGCAACGAGTCGTACATCTACGCGCACGTACCCGGCACGGAATCCGATCCGATTTCGCTCGTCGCACGCACCGGCGGGCGATCGAAGTTGCAGTACGGCCAGACGCTCGGATTCGAGCGGGTGGACGGTCCTGTTCACCTCTTCGACCCCACGACCGGCGAGCGCGTGGGTAGCTGAACCCCTCCACAATCGTGACCTGCTCGGCACCCGAATTCGTTCGTGCCGAGCAGGTCACATCCATCGTCGATTGGCAAGAAGGTTAGGGTCTACCGATGAGTGATACACGCGAACGATCCGTCGTGGTGTGTGGTGAGGGACTGGTCGATCTGGTGCCGGTGGGGGATAGCTTCTCGCCCAAATTGGGCGGGGGGCCGTTCAACGTTGCGATCGCACTAGGTCGACTCGGCTCTGACGTGGGATTCGTCTCTCGCTTGTCCACCGACGCGTTCGGAGATCGGATGATCGACTCGCTGGCCGCGTCGAACGTCGACACAACCGGAGTCGAACGCGGACCCGAGCCGACAACTTTGGCCGTCGTGAATCTTGCTGCGGACGGGGGAGCGCGGTACTCCTTCTATCTCGAGGGAACGGCGGATCGACAGTTTGCGCTGCCGAAACTTCCCTCTGCTCGGGCGTTCTCGTTCGGAACGTTGTCGCTGGTGCTCGAGCCCGGCGCCTCTGCCTACGAAGCGATGCTGCACGAAGCTCATGCCCGCGGTCGACTTACCATGGTGGACCCCAACATTCGCCCGGCGGTGATCGCCGACCCAGACGCCTATCGACGACGGTTTCGGTCGTGGTTACCGTCCATCGACATTCTCAAGGTGAGCGACGACGACGCCCAGTGGTTGGGTTCGGTCGACGGCACCGAGTGGCTGGACGAAGGCGTCGGCGCTGTGCTGCTCACCCGTGGTGGTGATGGGTTGCGGTTGATCACCAGCGAACTCGATGTTTCGGTGTCGGCGCCCGCGGTTGACGTCGCGGACACGATCGGTGCGGGCGATACGATACACGGAGCCCTGTTGGCTTACCTTGATCGACACGACGCACTCGACGCCGCAGTTCTGCGTGGGTTTTCCGAGTCCGATTGGACGGCTGCGTTGATCTTCGCTGCGCGCGCGGCAGCCGTCACGGTGTCGCGACCGGGGGCGGATCCGCCGTGGTCGAGGGAGTTGGGCCTGATCGGCTAGCCCTGAGGACCACCGCCCTACTGCGAGCGCAGTACGCGTAAGTGTCTACCTGTGCACGATGTGCGACGGGGTCGTGTATCGGCACAGTGATACGCATGTCGATATTTCTGTACAAACTCTCGAGACTTGCGTTTCGGCGTCGCTGGGCGATGGTGGGCTTCTGGCTCGTCCTGCTGGTGGCGGGCGGAGTGGGCGCAGCAACGCTGTCCGGTCCGACGGTCAACACGTTGTCGATACCGGGCACCGAATCGCAAGCGGCGCAAGATCTTCTGGCTGAAAGATTCCCGCAATCGTCCACCGACGGAGCCAGTGCTCGCATCGTCTTCGAATCTCCTGCGGGCACGACGCTCACCGATCCGGCGATTCGACAATCCGTCAGTGACTTGGTCTCTGCGCTCGGGAAGGATCCCGAGGTTGCAGCGGTATCGGATCCGTATGCCTCCGGGGGAGTGTCGTCGACTGGGACGATCGGATACATGCAGGTCTCCTATACCGCCGACTCGATGGACTTGCCGGACAGCTCGAAAAAACTGCTCGAGTCCGCAGTCCACGACGCTGCGGGTTCGGGACTGGCGGTCGATGTCGCCGGCAACGTGCTGATGGAAAGCAGTGCCGAATCGATGGGCGAAGTGATCGGCGTCGCGATCGCCGCAGTGGTCCTGACGGTCACTTTTGGTTCGTTGGTGGCCGCAGGGCTTCCGTTGATCAGTGCACTCATCGGCATCGGCATCGCGATCTGCACGATCACCATCGCAACGGGCTTCATCGAATTGGGTTCGAGCACAACCGTCCTGGCAATGATGCTGGGTCTGGCCGTGGCGATCGACTACTCGCTGTTCATCGTCTCGCGCTACCGCTCAGAACTACGTGACGGACATGATCCCGAAATCGCAGCGGGCCGCGCAGCCGGGACAGCGGGATCGGCCGTAGTGTTCGCGGGGTTGACCGTGCTCATCGCACTGGCAGGATTGTTCGTCGTGAACATCCCGTTCCTGACGAGCATGGGTCTGGCTGCGGCGTTCGCAGTTGCTGTTGCCGTGGTGATTTCACTGACTCTGCTGCCCGCCACGCTTGGATTTGCAGGATCGCGCGTTCTGAGCCGATCCGATCGTCGCCTGCTTGCGTCCGGTGGTCAGTTGACGCATCGCAAAACGAAGGAAGGCGCAGGCTCGCGATGGGCCAAGTTCGTGATCCGGCGTCGAGTTCCGGTTTTGCTCGCGTCAGTCCTCGGGCTGGGATTGCTGGCGATCCCCACCTTCGGCATCAACCTGAGCTTGGCGAGCCCACTGGTGCCTGACACCACTGCCGCCCGAGCCACCGACCGACTTTCCGAGGGATTCGGTGCCGGGTTCAGCGGTCCGCTGATGGTGGTCGTAGACGTTGCCGACGCCGCAGATCCGGCATCGGCATTGAGTGGGGCCCAAGAGAAACTCGGTGCTCTGCCCGACGTGGCGGCAGTGACGCCGCCCGCGCTCAATCAGGCCGGTGACACAGCAGTCATCACAGTGGTTCCGTCGAGTGGCCCGGAAACCGAGGCAACCAAGGCGCTCGTTGCCGATATTCGTGCGGTCGCCGGATCGCTGACCGACGAGACCGGGGCCACGATGTCGGTCACCGGCCAGACAGCCTTGACGATCGACGTCTCGGACCGCCTGGCCGATGCCCTGGTTCCTTACCTCGCATTGGTCGTCGGCCTCGCCTTCATCCTCTTGATGTTGGTATTCCGCTCGATACTGGTACCGCTCAAGGCAACTCTCGGATTTCTGCTCTCCATCGGCGCGACGTTCGGTGTGCTGGTCGCGATCTTCCAGTGGGGTTGGTTCGCCGGGATTCTCGGAATCGAAGGTCAAACCGGATCAGTTGTCGCGATGTTGCCCATCTTCATGATTGGCATCGTCTTCGGGTTGGCGATGGACTATCAGGTGTTCCTGGTGACCAGAATGCGTGAAGCGTACGTCCACGGCGACGGACCGGACGAAGCAGTCGTGAAGGGCTTCGACCAGGGTGCCCGAGTGGTCACGGCCGCGGCGCTCATCATGATCGCCGTTTTCGCGGGCTTCATCTTCGGTGGCGACGCCTTCATCATGCAGATCGGACTCGGACTTTCGTTCGCGGTTCTGTTCGACGCCTTCGTGATTCGCATGACAGTCGTTCCGGCCGTCATGTCCCTGTTGGGCTCGAAGGCATGGTGGTTCCCAGCTTGGCTGGACCGGTTGGTCCCGAACGTCGATGTCGAGGGGGAGCAGTTGACTGCGCTGCTCGCAGATTCGAAGGATTCCACTGAGCCCGCGAACGACAAGTTGTCGGTGTGATCCGGATACGGTAGATCGATGACCTCGACTTCGACGTGGGGTCGATGGTGTGCGGAACACCCGCGCACCATCGACCTGGCACTGACCATCCTCGTGCTCCTTGCCACGTGGACGGCGCACCGCATCGCGCTCGACGGCAATGACACCCGCGAGGTCACGGTTGTGGGAGTTGTCGTGACAGCTATCGCAGCAGCAACCATCGTGTTCCGAAGGCGCTATCCTTTCTCGGCACTCGCGGTGGCAGTGCTTCTCGGCGTTTTGATGATTGCGCTCTCGGCGCCGCCGAATGCCGGCACAGGTTCGGCGGCGATGGTGTGCCTCTATTACGTTGCCAGCACGAGTGACCGCCGGAAGACCTTTTTCGCAGCGACAATCACAGTCGGATCGCTGATGCTTGTCACGATTTTCCTGGGAGTGGGAAACAACCTCCTCCAGGAAGCGCTGGGGTTGTTGTCTTGGTTGCTGATGGCGAGTTTCGCCGGCGCTGAGGTCCGTTCTCGCCGTGCATATCTGGAGTCCGTCGAAGAGCGTGCGGTGCAAGCGGAAAGAATGCGCGAGGACGAGGCTCGACACCGGGTCGTCGAAGAAAGGATGCGGATAGCGCGAGACCTGCACGACGTCGTCGCGCACCACATTGCATTGGTCAATCTGCAAGTTGGGGTCGCGTCGCACCTGATCGGGAAAGACCCGGAGAAAGCGACGACTGCACTACGCGGAGTGGAAGAAACATCCAAGGCCGCACTGGACGAGATTCGGGCCACCGTTGGTGTCCTCCGTGATGCGCAGGACGGCGATCGCTCGATGAAGCCCGCTCCGGGGCTTTCGGATCTACCGGCACTGGTGGATCAATTCGTCAGTGCAGGAATGGAAGTCGAGGTGCGCGCTGTGGGTTCTGTGCGCCCACTCGGACCCGCAGTAGATCTCACGGCGTACCGAATTATCCAGGAGGCACTCGTGAATGCGAGCAAGCATGCGCTGCCAGGAGCCGTTACCGTGTCGTTGTCGTACGAAGCCGAGGTGCTGGTGTTGACAGTCGAAAACTCCGGAACAGCAGTGCCTTCGACTTCGCCACCCGGGTACGGACTGCTGGGAATGAAGGAGAGGGCTCAGGCAATGGGAGGCGAGGTGTCAGCAGGATTCCGCGCGGACGGGGGATTTCGTGTGGACGCGCAACTTCCGCTTGTGTCAGTGTCGAGCGGTTCTCGGCGTGAGGAATCGCTGTGACTGTTCGGGTGGTAGTGGCGGACGATCAGGCGCTCTTTCGGCAAACGCTTGCACTGCTCATCGGTTCGGAAGACGACATGGAGGTGGTCGCCGAGGCGGCGAACGGAGAGCAGGCATTCCAGGCAGCGCTCGAACACCGACCTGACGTTGTACTCATGGATATTCGAATGCCGGGCACCAGCGGTGTCGAAGCAACCGCCATGATCGCCGATCATCCGGATTTGTCCGACGTACACGTGTTGATCCTGACGACATTCGAGGTGGATGAGCATGTGGCACAGGCGATCCGGGCGGGTGCCAGCGGCTTTATCGGCAAAGGGATCCGGGCTGAAGATCTGCTGGATGCTGTTCGGACGGTCGCAAGTGGCAACTCGTTGTTGTCGCCGATGGCGACCAGTGCGTTGATTACTCGATTCCTTTCCATCCCTTCGCGGGCAGACTCGGCTTCTGGGATCTTCGGTCAATTGACGCCGCGTGAACTCGAGGTGGTAACTCTCGTTGCTATGGGGATGTCCAACGACGAGATCGCCGCGGAGTTGGTGATCAGCGCTGTCACGGCAAAAACGCACGTGAACCGGGCGATGACAAAACTTGATGTCCGTGACCGCGCACAGTTGGTGGTTCTGGCCTATCAATGCGGTCTGGTGGTTCCGGGACGCTCGGTGGATTGATTCGATAAACCCTCTTGACTCGAACGTGTGTTCGACTATTGTAGAGGGTGGGGATCGGGGGATTCTATGAGTGTCTTGTTGTCGGACGTGGTGTCTGGTTCTGCGGTGGGGTTACGCGGACGCCTGTGGCGGTTATCTGCTGCTGAGTTGCGCGCCGCTGCTGTCGAGGCGAGTGCGGAGATTCTTCGGCTGGAAGCGGTGCGGGTAGCGGTAGTGGACGAACTGTCGTTGCGCCTCGATGATCAGGTGATTGCCAGCCGCGGCGTCGGTGCGTGGTTGGCGGCAAACACGATGCTGCAGGTTCGTGACGGGAAGAAGATCGCCGCGTTGGGTGCAGCGTTGCGGCCGTTTCCCGCGGTAGCAGCGAGATTCGATTGTGGGGATTGCTCGTTCGATCACGCAGTGTTGATCGTGGCGTTCTGCGAATCCCCGCCGAAGGGGATGCCGGACGAGGCGCTACCTCGCTGTATCGACCTGCTGCTTGCGGCAGCCTCGGGGGTGGAGGCGACGACGACGAAGGTGCGGCACGTTATCGCGACCTTGGAGCGGGTGTTCGAGTCCGATGAGATTCCACCTGCCGAAGATGTGGATCGGAACGAGCTCCGTATCGCCTCGACGTTGAACGGTCGGGTGGTGGTTCGTGGGGATTTCGACGCTCTCACCGGTGAAATGCTGTTATCGGCGTTGTCGAATCTGACGATGCCGACCCCGGCGCCGGACGGAACCCCCGATGCTCGGTCGGCGGCGAAGCGGACGGCGGACGGGTTCACCGAGCTGATCCGCCGGTATCTGGACTGCGCCAAGACCGGTACCGATGGCGGCCAACGTCCGCATGTGAATGTGCACATCAACGCGCGTGACCTTGCCGAGCATCGGGACTGCGCCGCAACACCAACTGATGGTGAAGAGTCCCCGTCTGATCTCGATGTCGGGCACATGCCGTGGCTCGGGCCGCTGTCGGTGTCTCAGACCAGACTTCTCGGGTGCGACTGCTTCCTCTCGACCGTCCTACTCGACGCTCACGGCGCGCCGTTGGACGCGAAACCCGGAAAACGATTGGTCAACGCCGAACAACGCGTCGCCCTGATCGCCCGAGACAAGGGCTGCGCCTTCCCCGGCTGCACATGCGTACCGGCGTGGACGGATGCGCACCACATCCGACACTGGGCGAACGGCGGACCGACGGTGATGAACAACCTTGTCCTACTCTGCCGTTCACACCACCGACTGATGCACCGAAAATCCTGGTTCGTCGGAAAATGGGAAATCCGAATCGGCGTCGACAACAAACCCTGGTTCATCCCGCCGCCCTCGATCGACCCCGGGCAGCACCCCAGGCCGGCGAACACCACCTTCAAAACCTGAGAACAGCTTCTCAGGCACAACAGCCCACGCCAAGCTCCGCATCCGACTTGACTGCCGGAGGCGGAGTCCAAGGTGCGTGCTCTCGTGATGACCGTGGTTTCGGCGCGACCGCGGTTTCGGCGAGACTGTGATTTCGGTGAGGCAGGAAGACGTGTCCCACTCAGTGGGTCATTTTTTCGTCGTTGCCACGCCGGTTGTGCCAGGTCATTTGGACGGCTGACCTGCACCGCAAAATCTTTCGTTAGAACACGTTCCAATTTCGTAGATTTGTGGCTATGGTCACAGAGATAGATGCGGGTGTGCGAATGAAAGGGTGAAGTGACGTGAAGACCAAGGGTGCAATCCTGTGGGGCCTCAACGAGAAGTGGTCCGTCGAGGAGATCGAGATCGGCGAGCCGGTAGCCGGCGAAGTTCAGATTCGCATGGAAGCGGCCGGAATGTGCCACTCCGATCACCACATCGTCACCGGCGCGACCCCGATGCCGTCGTTCCCCGTCATGGGTGGGCACGAGGGTTCGGGCGTCATCACCAAGCTCGGCCCAGAGGTCAAGGGGTTGGAGGTCGGCGACCACGTCGTTCTGTCCTTCATTCCGGCTTGTGGAACCTGTCCGGCGTGTTCGGCCGGCCATCAGAATCTGTGTGACCTCGGGATGGGCTTGCTCAGCGGCCAGGCCATCAGCGACGGCACCTACCGAATCCAGGCTCGCGGCGAAAACGTGATCCCGATGTGCCTGCTAGGGACGTTCTCGCCCTACATGGTCGTGAACCAGTCGTCGGTTGTGAAGATCGACAAGGACATTCCGTTCGAGGTTGCAGCACTCGTCGGTTGCGGCGTTCCCACCGGTTGGGGATCGGCAACACACATCGCTGATGTGAAGCCGGGTGAAGACGTTGTGATCATGGGCGTTGGCGGCGTCGGTATCAGTGCCCTGCAGGGTGCTGTTGCGTCGGGTGCCCGCTACATCTTCGCCATCGATCCTGTGCCGTGGAAGCGTGAGCAGGCTCTGAAGTTCGGCGCAACACATGCGTTCGAAAGCGCCGCCGCTGCCATTCAGCCGATCATCGACGCCACGTATGGACGCATGGCGCAGAAGACGATCATCACCGTCGGCGAAATGAAGGGTGAGTACGTCGAAGAGGCGATGATTCTGACGGCCAAGGCTGGTCGTTGTGTTGTCACCGCAATGGGGCATCTGACGGACATGGACGTAAAGCTGAACCTGTTCCTGATGTCGATGCTTCAGAAGGATCTTCAGGGCAACATCTTCGGCGGTGGCAACGCTCGCCAGGACGTGCCGAACCTCCTCGCGATGTACAAGGCAGGCAGGCTGAACCTCGACGACATGGTCACTCGGACCTACACCCTCGAAGGTGTGAACGACGGCTACCAGGACATGTTGGATGGCAAGAACATCCGCGGCGTCATCCGGTACACCGAAGCTGACTGGTGATCGGAAGCGCAACGCTTGTGCCAGTAGTCTGATCGGGTGCCCAGTACTCACAGTCTTGACGTAATTCAGCAGTGGCCGGTCGACAATGCGGCAGCGGTCGTCCTCTCCGGGAAGAACTCGGGTGAGGGCGACCGCGTTCGTGGTTTCAGCGGCGATCAGTCGCACGTTTTCCCGCTGGCTTCGGTCACAAAACTGTTGTGCGCCTACGCGATTCTCGTCGCGGTGGAGGAAGGGGCGGTCGAGCTGGACGGGCCGGCCGGACCTGAAGGGTCGACCGTTCGACATCTCCTCGCGCACGCGTCGGGGTTGGCATTCGCCGAACGTGTCGTTCAGGCGCCGGTGGCGTCGAAGCGGATCTATTCGAGTGCGGGATTCGAGGTTCTTGCCGAGTTGGTTTCCCGGGAGACCGAGATCGAATTTGCCGACTATCTGGCCGAGGCCGTGTTCGCGCCCTTGGGGATGACCAGTGCGGCTCTCGTCGGTCCGGCCGGCCACGGTGCGCAGGCATCGGCAGACGACTTGGCCAAGTTCGCGGCTGAACTGCTCTCACCGGCCCTTGTTTCGACGCAGACGTTCGCCGAGGCGACGACCGTCCAGTTCCCGGGGCTCAACGGAATTCTTCCGGGTTACGGCTCTCAGCGCCCCAACGACTGGGGACTCGGATTCGAAATTCGCGGCGACAAGCGTCCGCATTGGACTGGTCTCGAGAACTCGCCGGCAACCTTCGGTCATTTCGGTCAATCGGGGACTTTCCTGTGGGTCGATCCCGCGATCGATACTGCGTGCGTCGTACTTACCGATCGCGACTTCGGTGACTGGGCCAAACCTTTGTGGACTGAATTGTCCGACGGCGTGATCGGCGAAGTTTCTCGATAGAGCACAAATTTCTCTCCTTCCACTGGCGCAACACGGGTAACACAAGGCACACTGTTCAATCGAGCGTGCTGCACGAACTCGACAGAGGTCGTTGGGGAAGACGTCCCTCGTCGAAGCAGGAGGCTCGAGTGCGCGAAATGAATCAATTCGCGGACGTGACGACTGGTGTGGTTTACATCCACTCGTCGCCCGCGGCGCTGTGCCCGCACGTGGATTGGGCTCTGTCCGCCACGTTGGACAGCCCTGCCAAACTCAGATGGACCTCCCAGCCCGCCTACGACGGCCTTCTCCGTGCAACGACGGATTGGACAGGTCCCGTCGGAACCTGTGCCCGCCTGGTCGATTCGCTACGCGCTTGGCCGATGTTGCGGTTCGAGGTCACCGAGGACCCGAGTCACGGCGTCGACGGCGAACGGTACAGCCATGTACCTGGTCTCGGTTTGTGGCGCGGATCCACCAGTGCGAACGGTGATGTCGTCGTCGGGGAGATGAAGCTGCGGTCCATCATGAATTCCGGTGGAGACATCGCCGCGGAAATCGGTCGGGCAATAGGCGCACCGTGGGACGCGGAACTCGAACCCTTCCGGAGTTCAGGTGAAGGTGCCGAAGTGACATGGTTGCGAAGGCGCGTCAGCTGACCGAGGTCCATCCTGAACCCTGAGTGCTCTCGCGGCTTGAACGACTAAGACTTGAATGACAAAGACTTGAATGACAAAGACTTGAATGACAAAGGTGGGCCCCGCCGTGTCGGCGAGGCCCACCTTGCTGTCCAGGGTTGTCAGAGCGGAATGTTCTTGTGCCGCGCGCGGACAGACGGCGCAGACGCGAGCGCAGCAGTGACGATGCTGCGAGTCTTCGCCGGGTCGATTTCCTCGTCGACGACGCCGATTTCGACCGCGCGGTCGACGCCGCCCGCGATTGCCTCGTGCTCGGCAGCGAGACGGTCGTGCAATGCTTCACGCTCGTCGTCCGGTGCAGCTGCGAGGGCCCGCTTGTGCAGGATGCCGACAGCAGCCTTCGCGCCCATCACGGCAACTTCGGAGTTGGGCCAAGCGAATACGGCCGTTGCTCCGAGGGCTCTCGAGTTCATCGCGATGTATGCGCCGCCGTAGATCTTTCGAGTGACGACGGTGACGCGGGGGACCGTTGCCTCGGCGAAGGCGTGAAGTAACTTCGCTCCGCGTCGGACAACGCCTTCCCACTCCATCGAGACGCCCGGCAGATACCCGGGAACATCGACGACGACCACGAGCGGCACGCCGAATGCGTTGCACAGTCGCACGAACCGAGCGGCCTTCTCTGCACTTTCGGAGTTCAGGCACCCGCCGAGTCGGAGTGGGTTGTTCGCGATGACGCCAACGGTACGTCCGGCCATTCGACCGAATCCGGTGACGATGCTCCGCGCGTAATTGCCTTGCAGTTCTTCGAAACTCGACTCGCCTTCGACGTTGTCGAGCATTTCGTGAACGATCGGACGAACGTCGTACGCGCGTTTTGCGGACGCGGGCATCATGGCGCGCAGATCGCTGTCGCCGAGTTCGGCCGCACGCTGATCGAATTCGCCCTGCTCGCACATCATCGAAACCAGGCGGCGTGCACGGTGCAATGCGTCGGCCTCGTCGTGTGCGGCGATGTGCGCGACACCGGACTTCTTCGTGTGTGTCTCCGGACCGCCGAGTGAAACCATGTCGACCTGTTCGCCGGTGACACTGCGAACTACGTCTGGGCCGGTGACGAACACTCGGCCTTCCGGGGCCATGATCACGACATCGGTGAGGGCTGGACCGTACGCGGCTCCGCCGGCCGCGAAGCCGAGCACGACGGAAATTTGAGGTATGAGACCCGACGCGCGGACCATGGCCTCGAAGACCAGTCCGACTGCGTGGAGTGCTTCGACGCCTTCAGCCAGACGCGCGCCACCGGAGTGCCAGAGGCCCACGATGGGGGACTCTTCCTCGATGGCGGTATCGATGGCTTTGACGAGGTGTTTGCAGCCGTCGACGCCCATTGCGCCGCCCATGACGGTGGCGTCGGAGCAGTATGCGATGGTGCGGACGCCGTCGATGTTTCCGGACGCAGCAAGCACACCGGACTTGTCACGGGCGTGGAGTGGAACTGTGGTGCCGGGGTCGAACAGATTTTCCAGGCGCGCAAGAGGATCGCGCGGGTCTGTCGATGATTCGGACTTTGTCACGGGGGCCAGGATGGTCATCGCGTCCTCCTTCAGTACGAGCCTTGGGTGGAACGAAAGGTCGGTGTTGTCCGCGGGTGACGTTGTGTTGCAACGACACCCGCGGACAGGTGCAAACCGCGGTTCGGGCTAGGCCCGACCGAAGGCGAGCGCGACATTGTGCCCACCGAAACCGAACGAGTTGTTCAGTGCGAAATCGAAAGAGCCGGTTCGGGGTTCACCCTTGACGACATCGAGATCGATCTCTGGATCCTGGCTGTCAACATTGAGCGTGGGCGGGATGA
Organism: Rhodococcus sp. NPDC056506; assembly: GCF_042794945.1. Classification (NCBI taxonomy): domain Bacteria; kingdom Bacillati; phylum Actinomycetota; class Actinomycetes; order Mycobacteriales; family Nocardiaceae; genus Rhodococcus; species Rhodococcus sp. NPDC056506. The sequence goes on from NZ_JBHTSW010000006.1 coordinate 146,947, forward strand.
TCCCGTCACGCACTGCCAGAACCGTCAGGACTGATTCGAGGGCGCCGACAGCGCCGATCGAGTGTCCCAGCGCGGATTTCGGGCCGTACACCGCAGCGTGATTGCCGACCGCTGCGTTGATTGCCTTTGCCTCTGCGATGTCACCGATCGGCGTCGCAGTGGCGTGGGCGTTGATGTGCTTGATGTCGGACTTCGTCAGTCCGGCCATCTCGATTGCTCGGGTCATGGCTCGCGCCGCGCCCAGGCCTTCCGGATGCGGTGCCACGATGTGGTACCCGTCCGAAGTGATTCCGGAACCAAGCAGGCGGGCGTGAATCGTTGCCCCGCGTGCCTTTGCGTGCTCCTCGGTTTCGAGGATCATCAGGGCGCCGGCTTCGCCGAAGACAAATCCGTCGCGATCCTTGTCGAAAGGACGTGAAGCTGCGGCCGGATTGTCGTTGTTGGTGCTCATCGCACGCATCATGGCGAAGCTCGCGATCGGAACCGCGTCGATGAAGCTCTCGACTCCACCAGCTACAACCATGTCCGCGTCACCCATGACGAGCATGCGGTGAGCGTGAGCAATTGCCTCGGAACCTGACGAACATGCCGAAACCGGGGTGATGACGCCACCGCGTGCTCCGAGTTCGAGCCCGACCGTTGCGGCCGGTCCGTTGGGCATGACCATCTGCACCGAGAACGGGGACACCTTGCGGTATCCGCCGCCGCGGAGCTTGTCGACGGCGTCGATGAGCGTGTCGCCGCCGCCGAGTCCGGTGCCGATGACAACGGCCAGGCGGTCCTGATCGACTTCAGGGCTGCCGGCGTTGCTCCAGACCGTGCGACTCAACGTGAGGGCAAGGCGTTCCACCCAGCTCATCCGTCGAATTTCGACGCGGGACAAGCCCTCGTCCGGTGAAACCTTCAGGTGCCCGCCGATGCGAATGGGAAGGTCGAACTCGTCGATGAACGGGTCATCGAGGATTCCGATGCCGCTTTCGCCGGCGAGTAGCGCCTTCCACGTGCCATCCACATCACCAGCCACCGACGTCGACGTCGCGAGGCTCGTGACGACGATGTCGGGGAATTTCCCTTTGCGGGTAGAAGCGGAAGTCACGGTCGGCTCACTCTGCGTTCTTGGCTTCGGCGCCTTCGGCTTCGAGCTTCTGGATGTACGCGACGATGTCGCCGACGGTGCGCAGGCCTGCGAGATCCTCGTCGGGGACCTTCACGCCGTACTTGTCTTCGGTCTGAACAGCGATCTCGACCATGGACAGGGAGTCGATATCGAGGTCGTCCACGAAGGACTTGTCAACGGTGACCTCGGAAGGCTCGATACCGGTGACCTCCTCCACGATCTGGCCGAGTTCCGCGATGATTTCTTCCTGAGTGTGGGCCACTGGTGTGGCTCCCTTCTTGATCGATTGAGGTGGGGTGAAACGTCCGGCCGCCGTTGGGGCTGATCAGCCGGTAGGGCGTCCGAGCTAGGTCAGCTCGGACAGTGCGGAGATATCCTCCGGGTTCTTGAGGGCCACCGTCGGTGTGCCACGCATTTCACGCTTGGCAATTCCGACGAGGGTTCCGGCCGGCGGGAGTTCCACGATCGCGGTGACTTCTGCGGTCCGCAACGAAGCGGAGCAAAGATCCCAGCGAACGGGGCGGGTAACCTGCGCGGCAAGTTTGGTGAGGGCGTCGGCGCCCGACGAAACCGGTGCGCCGTCCGAGTTGGAAAGCAGCGTGCGCGTCGGATCGGACGGGGTGATCTTGGCGGCAGCAGCTGCGACGGCGTCCTGTGCAGGTGCCATGAAGCGGGTGTGGAACGCGCCGGCGACAGGCAGTGCTCGGACTCGTGCCTTTTCGGGCGCATTCGCCGCGAGTTCTTCGAGTGCGGTGAGCAGGCCGGCGGCCACGATCTGGCCGGCCGCATTGCGGTTGGCCGCTTCGAGTCCGAGTTCTTCGAGTCGTGCGAGTACTTCGGCTTCGTCTCCACCGAGAACTGCCGACATGCCGGTCGGCTCGAGTGCGCAGGCCTTGGCCATCTCGGCGCCGCGAATTGCAGCAAGTGCAACCGCGTCGTCAGCGGAGATCACTCCGGCGACCGCAGCGGCGGCAAGTTCACCTACCGAATGGCCGGCAGCGATGACGTCGGCGCCGAGCAGCCCGCGTGATTCGATTTCCTCGTATGCCAGCAGAGCGGCGGCGACGACGAGGGGCTGTGTTACCGAGGTGTCGGTGATTTCTTCGGCAGTTGCGGTCGTGCCGAGGCGGACCAAGTCCAGGCCGGCTGCTTTCGACCACACTTCGAGGCGGTCTTGCGCTCCGGGCAATGCCAGCCAGGGGCTGAGCATGCCGGGTGTCTGAGAGCCCTGTCCCGGGGCGAGCAACGAAATCACTTATTAAGAGAACACCGCCGCGAGTGACCTGCGAGATGTCGGTCGCGATGAACTCTGGCGAAGTGTTTTGTAGGGTTCCCACAAAATCCCACGTCGCGCTCGGCCATCGAAATTGGACGCTCGGGGGTTACAGGTTTGTTTGTCCGGATGTTAAAGATGTGACTGAAGTAACCGAATTGTTCGATTTGAGATCGATTTGTGTCAATCGGCCCACGGTAGCGGCGATCCGTAGTACGTATGCGTCCCGAGGATTCGTAGGATCCCGGCCGGTAACTTCCGCGATTCGCTTCAAGCGGTACCGAACGGTATTTGGATGAACAAACAGAAGACGTGCACAAGTCTCAACCGCACCTCCACAGTCGAGATAACTGTCTAAAGTATCGGTCAAGACTGTGCCGGATTCAGCTAAAGGTGCGACCAGGAAATCGCGAAGAGCCTTTACGGCAGCGGCGTCTCCCAGTAGTGCCCGTTCCGGGAGCAGTTCAGTCGCGAAAACCGGACGAGGTGCGCCGCGCCACCCGGCAACGGCCTTGATTCCCGCGAGAGCTTCGGACGCACTGAAGTGCGCTGCGCTCAACGAGGGCGTCGTCGGACCGATTACCACCGGCTCATCGGCGAAACTCATGAGCAGGTCTTGAAGGAACTGGCTGCCTTCCGTCTTACTGCTCAGCTCGCCGCTGACGATCATCACCAGCCGCGGACCCTGCACTACGGCAAGAACAGCGCGCCCGTGCGCGGCGGCAGTCGCGTGGACGGTGCCGGCAACCGAGACCCGCTCGTCCGGCGGGGGAGACCCGACGATGACGGTGGCCGGGGCAGTGGCGTCCCAGTTCAAAGTGGCGGCGCGGGAAAGCATGTCCGAACCGGTGTCGCCCTGCACGACGGCGTCGACGACGAGCGCTTCCAGCCGCGTGTCCAGGGCGCCACGAGATTCGGCAGCGCTTGCGTAGACCGTTGCCGCCGCGAAGCCGAGTTCACGTCCGTAGCGCAGGACGGCCTCTGTCAGCGCGATCAGCTGCTGATCGTTGCGGGCGAGAGCCGGTAGCCATTTCTCGAAGAACTCCATCGCCACCCGGACCATGTCGACGGTCTGGCGCAACGTGAGCTGTCGAGCAAGGTCCTGAGGGATGACCGGAAAGGACTCGTATCCGAAGCTGATCTCCGAGTCGAGTTGCCGCAGCCATTCGAGGAAGTTCACCACCGACGTCTGCACCAAGAGTTGAACGTCGGCGCGTTGCGAAGCGTCGAGACTGTCGAAGAAGGGAAGTTGCTCCTCCATGACGGTGACGGCCTCGGTGGAGAGCCGACCGGAGAACTGTTTGACGCGGCGGAGCAGGGCCTCGGGGAGTGGATCGCGAACCTGACGACGGCGGGCGAGAACAGCCTGCAACCCGGACGACTGCGGTCGGGTGCGGCGCACACCCTCTTCGGGTTTCTCGGGATCAGGTTCGGGCATGAGAAAAACCTACGCCCATCGCCGCAGCGGATGTCGAGATGACACCCGCGGCGATGGGCGTAGGTCTGTTTTCGAGCGCTAGGACCGTTGCGCCAGGACCGTTGCGCCAGGACTTACGCGCTACCGGTGTCCCCGGTCTGCTCCGGCGCAGCATTCACGTCGTCGATACGGTAACGGCTCGCTGCTTCGACGGCCTTGGACCGCTCGATCGATCCTTCCTTCGCCAAACCGATCAGCACGGCAACGACGATGGACTCGGCATCGACGTTGAAGTAGCGACGTGCCGCAGTTCGAGTGTCGGAGAAACCGAACCCGTCCGTGCCGAGCGTCGTGTAGTCGCCGGGAACCCACTGACGGATCTGATCCGACACCGCACGCATCCAGTCCGAAGCCGCGACGACGGGACCCTGAGCCGAGGACAGCGCCGTGGTGACGAAGGGAACCGGCGCATCCTCGGACGGATTGAGCAGCGCCTGACGTTCGCACTCGACGCCTTCGCGGCGCAGCTCACCCCAGGACGTGACCGACCAGACGTCGGCCGAGACGCCCCACTCGTCGGCGAGCAACTTCTGCGCGCGCAGCCCCTCGGGCATCGCGACACCGGATACCAGGATCTGTGCCTTCGGGCCGGCGGCTTCGGAAGTCTTGTAGAGGTAGATGCCCTTGAGCAAGCCCTCGACGTCGAGACCTTCGGGCTCGGCCGGCTGAACGTACGGCTCGTTGTAGATGGTCAGGTAGTAGAAGATGTTCTCGCCACCGAAGCCGTCGACACCCTGGGTGCCGCCGTACATGCGGCGCAAGCCGTCCTTGACGATGTGCGCCAACTCGTACGAGAACGCGGCGTCGTAGGTGACAGCGGCGGGGTTGGTGGATGCCAGGAGCAGGGAGTGTCCGTCGGCGTGCTGGAGACCTTCACCGGTCAGGGTGGTACGACCGGCGGTCGCGCCGAGAACGAATCCGCGAGCCATCTGGTCGGCGGCCGCCCACAGACCGTCACCGGTGCGCTGGAAACCGAACATCGAGTAGATGATGTACAGCGGAATCATCGGTTCACCGTGGGTGGCGTACGACGTGCCGACTGCGGTGAACGAAGCCGTCGAACCGGCCTCGTTGATGCCCTCGTGCAGGATCTGGCCGATCGGGCTCTCCTTGTAGGCGAGCATGAGTTCGGCGTCGACGGACGTGTAGAGCTGACCGTTGCGGTTGTAGATCTTGAGCGACGGGAACCACGAGTCCATACCGAACGTGCGAGCCTCGTCCGGGATGATCGGAACGATGCGCTTGCCGATTTCCTTGTCGCGCAACAGTTCCTTGAGGATGCGCACGATCGCCATGGTGGTGGCGACTTCCTGCTTGCCCGAACCCTTGCGGATGACGTCGTACGTCTTGTCCTCGGGGAGCTTGAGCGGCGCCGCGTCGGTGTTGCGCGAAGGCAGGAACCCGCCCAGTGCTTTACGACGGTCGAGCATGTACTTGATCTCGGGTGCGTCGGCGCCGGGGTGGTAGTACGGCGGCAGGTACGGATCCTTCTCGAGCTCGGCATCCGAGATCGGGATGTGCTGCATGTCGCGGAACGCCTTGAGATCGTCCAGCGTCAGCTTCTTCATCTGGTGCGTGGCGTTGCGGCCCTCGAAGTGCTTACCCAGGGTGTAGCCCTTGATGGTGTGCGCGAGGATGACCGTCGGCTGGCCCTTGTGAGCCATGGCGGCTGCGTATGCGGCGTGGACCTTCCGGTAGTCGTGGCCACCGCGCTTGAGGTTCCAGATCTCCTGGTCGGTGAGGTCCTTGACCAGTTCCTTGGTGCGGGGGTCGCGGCCGAAGAAGTGATCGCGCACGAACGCGCCGTCGTTGGCCTTGTACGTCTGGTAGTCGCCGTCCGGCGTCACGTTCATCAGGTTGACGAGTGCGCCGTCGCGGTCGGCGTGCAGCAGCGCATCCCACTCGCGACCCCAGACGACCTTGATGACGTTCCAGCCGGCACCACGGAAGAACGATTCCAGTTCCTGGATGATCTTTCCGTTACCGCGGACCGGGCCGTCGAGGCGTTGGAGGTTGCAGTTCACGACGAACGTCAGGTTGTCGAGGCCTTCGGTTGCCGCGACGTGAGCCAAGCCGCGTGATTCCGGCTCGTCCATCTCGCCGTCGCCGAGGAATGCCCACACATGCTGATCGGTGGTGTCCTTGATGCCTCGGTCGTTGAGGTAGTGGTTGAACCGGGCCTGGTAGATGGCGTTCATCGGGCCGAGACCCATCGAGACCGTCGGGAACTCCCAGAAGTCGGGAAGCAGTCGCGGGTGCGGGTAGGAGGGCAGTGCGCCGCCGAAGTCTGCGTGCGACTTCTCCTGGCGGAATCCGTCCAGCTGTTCCGCAGGGATGCGGCCCTCGAGGAAGGCGCGTGCGTAGATGCCGGGGGAGGCGTGACCCTGGATGAAGATGTGGTCGCCGCCGCCCGGGTGGTCCTTGCCGCGGAAGAAGTGGTTGAAACCGACCTCGTACAACGCTGCCGACGATGCGTAGGTCGAGATGTGTCCGCCCACGCCGACGCCCGGTCGCTGAGCACGGTGGACCATGATCGCGGCGTTCCAACGGATCCAGGCGCGATAGCGGCGCTCGACCTCTTCGTCGCCGGGGAACCACGGCTCGTTTTCGGTCGGGATCGTGTTGACGTAGTCGGTCGAGGTGAGCGCGGGGAGTGCGACGTGCTTCTCACCGGCGCGCTCGAGCATGCGGAGCATGAGGTAGCGGGCACGCGTGGGTCCGGATCGATCCAGAAGTCCGTCGAATGATTCGAGCCATTCGGTGGTCTCGTCCGGATCGATGTCCGGCAGGTACGACGCAACACCCTCGCGAATGACGCGAACGCGACCGTCGGTTCCCCCCGGCGTATTCGACGCGGGCGGACCCGACTCGCCGGCGGCGCCGGAATCGGCGTTCTGCCCGGACGCGGGACCCTGGATCAGGTCAGACAACGTGTGCTCCTCATTGGTTTGGGGACGCGTGGTGGGGCGTCCTTACATAGGTGATCGAGGCCTTGTTAGGTCCGACGCACTTCCATCGTGAATATGGCGCGTACCTCATCTTTCACCATCCCGGTCGGTCCGGCACACCTCGCCTCTGGTTACTCTCGGGTAGCGTTTTTCGGCGTGACGCAGGGGCGTGATGGTTCCCCGTAGTCACAGGCTTGGGGGATGGATCGGAAGGTATGAAGGGGTGGGGAAAAATAAACAAAGAAATCAATTGCGGCAGGGTCGGGGCGTGGGTTTCGATCGGATCGATCGCAGTGGGGTTGTCGGTGATCGTGGGGTGCTCCGCCGCGGTGACCGGATCTGCAGTTCCGAACGAATCGCAAGCCGCTGCGTATCAATCCGAGGTGAGCATTTCGGTAGCCGCGGCGTCTTCGTCGAAAGCGGCAGCAGATGCTGCCGAAGCAGCCTTCACGATCTGTGAGGAAGCGGTCTCTCGATCGAAAAACGACGTGGTCGCGTTCAACGCCTACGTCGACGCCGGAAATCAAGGCGCGTCGGACTTGAGGGCCGAAGCGAGCACCGCTGCTTCGTCTGCACGGGAAACGGCCTCGTGGTTCGACTCGGTCTCGAGTGAACTTCCAGCGGAGCTTTCCGGACTGTTCGACGAATTGGCCGCGAACCTACGTTCGTCTGCTTCGGTGATCGAGAGTGATCATTCGGCGGATGAAATCAATTCGATCAGCGATGCGAGCAATTCGATTCGCAAGTCGATCTTCGACGAATGTGGATCCCTGTGACCTGCGGTAATCCGCAGGCGTATGGTTCGGCGTGTGTCAGAAGACGATCTTTGACGAAAGTTTTCGGCGTGGTCGGCTTGCGCTAACGCCTCAGACCATGTTCGCTTTCCCTAATTGATCGTCAAACGGTAGGTGTGCGGGGTCGCCACACACCATCAACAAAAGGAGGACCCCACCGTGGTCGCCGCGGCGGATGCCCAGAACTACGCTCAGAAACTCGGGATTACCACTGACATGGTGGTGCAGGAACTGGGCTGGGATGAGGATACCGACGACGGCATTCGTGCCGCGGTTGAGGAAACCATCGGCGGGGAAATGCTCGACGAGGATTCCGACGAGGTCATCGACGTCGTGCTGCTGTGGTGGCGCGACGAGGACGGTGACCTGGTGGATGCTCTGATGGATGCCATCGGGCCGCTCGCCGACGAAGGCTTCGTGTGGGTCCTCACCCCGAAGACCGGTTTCGACGGTCACGTCGAGCCCAGCGAGATCGCCGAATCGGCGCCGACTGCCGGCCTGACCCAGACATCGGCAGCCAACCTCGGTGACTGGTCGGGAAGTCGATTGGTTCAGCCGAAGGCCCGTCCGGCCAACAAGCGCTGACCCGGTCCTTTTCCGTACTTTCCCAAGGAATCGCACATGCCCCTCGATGTTGGTGCCCAGGCACCGGATTTCACTTTGAAGGACCAGAACAACCAGGAAGTTTCGCTCGCAGATTTCCGTGGCAAGAAGAATGTTCTGTTGGTCTTCTATCCGTTGGCCTTCACCGGAACTTGTCAGGGTGAACTCTGCAAGGTCCGTGACGAGCTTCCGAAGTTCGAGAACGACGACACTGCCATTCTCGCGATTTCTGTTGGTGCTTCGCCGACCCACAAGATCTGGTCGGCAGAACAGGGATACACCTTTCCCTTGCTGTCGGACTTCTGGCCGCACGGTGAAGTCGCTCAGAAGTACGGCGTGTTCAACGACAAGTTGGGCTTCGCGAATCGCGGCACTTTTGTCATCGACAAAGACGGAATCATTCGCTTTGCCGAGATGAACGGCCCCGGAGAAGCCCGTGACCACGGACTTTGGGCAAACGCGCTTGCCGCGCTAGAGTCTTAGAGCACTCCCGGTGAGGGTCTCACCGGGAGTTCGGGCGTGTAGCTCAGTGGTAGAGCTCTGGTTTTACACACCAGCGGTCGGGGGTTCGAAACCCTCCGCGCCCACCGAAGAATTCAAACCCCGATCTGCATGTCGATGCAGATCGGGGTTTTTCATTTCCGACAACGAATTGTCTTCAATACGCCATTCTGGACGCATGTCCAGTTCTGTGATCGAAGTAGCCGTCGACCCGAGGCGTGTGCATCCCACCCGTCCGCACATACACATCGCCGAGATGCCCATTCTGAGTGTTGCGTTGTTCCCGGGGCAGACGATCCGGGTTCGTTCCCAGAGCGACGCACTGGCGACCGGGATTGCCCGTGTCTGGGAAATCAATCGCATGCACCGCTTGATCTATCTCACGATCGACTGGGACGGGTAGAGATCAGCTAGCGCAGACACGTGACGGTTGGCCAGAGAACGAGCGACGCTGCTACAACTACGCTCGTGCAAATTTCGGTTCGTTCGTCCCAATCTCGGTTCAGTGCGCGAGCCGCCGGCCTTCTCCTCGGCTTCGCTGCGGATCGGGTGTTCGCCGATCCGGGGCGGTTCCATCCGGTTGCCGGCTTCGGTACCGCAGCGATCGCGCTGCAGAAGATTTCCTACCGAGACTCAAGGATGGCCGGAACGCTTCATGTCGCCGTGCTCGTGGCAGGGACCGCGGGGCTCGGCCTCGCAGCCGAAACAGCGTCGCGCCGGGCAGGTTGGGTTGCCGTGACGAGTACGACGGCGTTAGCCACCTGGGCCGTGCTCGGCGGGACGTCGCTCGCACGCACCGGCAACGACATGGCCGCGAGGTTGGAGGCCTCACGCGTCGATGGCGACCTGACGGCAGCGCGTGAGCTTCTCCCTTCACTGTGTGGACGTGATCCCTCGGTGCTTGGCGAAGAGGGCCTCACACGAGCTGCACTGGAGTCGGTCGCCGAGAACACCTCCGATGCGAGCGTCGGCGCATTGTTCTGGGGCGCAATTGCGGGCGTGCCAGGTCTGTTCGTCTACCGCGCCGCCAACACACTCGACGCGATGATCGGTTACCGCTCCGAGAAGTACCTTAGATTCGGGTGGGCCGCGGCGAGGTTCGACGACTTGGTCAACATCGTCCCCGCTCGGCTCACGGGAGCGCTGACGGCCGCGTGTGCACCGGTGGTGGGCGGCTCGGTGCGGGAATCACTGACAGCGTGGAAACGCGACGCAGCGGCTCATCCAAGCCCCAATGCGGGCGTCGCGGAAGCGTCGGCGGCAGGGGCATTGGGCATTTCGCTGGGAGGTCGGACCGAGTACGCGCACGGCGTGGAGATGCGGCCTGTCCTTGGCGGTGGGCCTGCGCCTGCGCCGAACGATCTGCGCCGCGCGTCGAGGCTTTCGTCGGCGGTGCAGATCAGTGCAGCAGTGGTGGCAGCGGGTATTTCAGCGGGTATTGCCGTATCGATCGGCAAGTTTGGCTTCCTGCGCCGTCAGCGGCACTGACTCCGGTTCCGGCTTCTTACGGCGGGTGAAGGTACGAGCCGGTTCAGCGGGGGGTGCGGCAGGCGCGGACGCCGTTGCCTCTGGGGTCTTCTCGGTAGCGGCGTCGTCGGTCGCAAAGCCCTCGACAGCTGCTTGAGCTGCCTTCTCCTTGCGACGTTCGCGCCACTCCGCGCGAATGAAGTAGGCCAGTCCGAGCGGCGCCATGATGCCGAAAGCCAACCATTGGAACCCGTACGAGAGGTAGGGACCCGCGTCGAGTTGGGGGAGCGGAATCGTGCCGAGACCGCCGGGCTGGTCGGGTTCGAGCTGGATGTACGCGTCGATCAGGTCCGTTCCGATGAACTCGCCGATAGGTTGTGCGTCGATGGAGTAGACCTGCTTCGCGCCGTCCTCGAACATCGGAACTCTGCCGGGCGCAGTACCTTCCGAGAGGCGCACGCGGCCGTTGAGCGTCACCGGATCGGTCGGCGGCGCAGCGATGGGAGGTGCCTCGGCGCCGTTGATCGGCCGAACGTATCCGCGATTGACGAGGATCGTGCGACCGTCGTCCAGGCGGAAAGGCGTCAGGATCTCGTACGACGGCGCGCCCTCGATGGACTGCAGGCGGACGAGAATGTCGGCGTCCGGCAGATAGGAACCTGCCGCGGTGATGTTTCGCCATTCGTCGTCCGGTGCGATCGTCGAATCGGAGATGACATCACCGATCGGCACGGTTTCCGCGTTGATCGAGTTCGAGATCAGATCATTGCGATGCTCGGTCTTGGTGTTCTTGCCGAGCTGCCACGGAGCGAGCACGGTGAAGCACAGGTAGGCGAAGAGCCCGACCACAGCTGCCAGTACCAACCAACCGGGCCGCAACAGGAATTTCAGTCTTCGCACACGTCCACGGTATCCGTTGCCCGAACGGGAGTGAATTTTGCTCCGGGTTCAGGCCCGCTCACGGATCCAGTCGAGTATGTCGGGAATGGCCGCTTCGATCTGGTCTCGAACCAGTTCGAAGTCCTCCTGATCCCCGTAGTACGGGTCTGGAACAGATTCGCCGTCGGCCTCGGGGTCGAACGATCGCAGTAGCCGCCGCCGCTCCGTGGGCACGCCGAGATGAGCAAGCTCACGTTCGTGGCCGGTATCGAGGGCGACGACCAGATCGGCCGCCAGATGATCTGCATTGACCTGCGCGGCGCTGTGGCCCGTCGGATATCCGGCCGCGCGGAGCACGACGTTGGTCCGCTCGTCGGCCTCGCTACCGGTGTGAAACCCCTCGGTACCGGCGCTGCTCACACGCACCCGGTCGGCGAGGCCTTCACGGCCCAGATGCGCGAGCAAGATCTTCTCGGCCATCGGTGACCGGCAGATATTGCCTGTGCACACAAACGTCACATGGAGCGGTTCAGGCGCGGCCATCGAGTAGGCCTCCCAATTCGGATGCCGACGATACGGAGCAAAGAGCTTGCCGCGCTTCGTCGGCGGAGCCGTAGCCCCATTCGACGACGACGGTGGGAATGCCGTACTTCGCGGCGCCGAGTACGTCGTGGTCACGATCGCCGATCATGAGCACGTCGGGGGTTCCGCCGTCGGCGGCGAGGACGGGAGTGATCCCGAGTGAGGTCAGCGAGTGCGCGATCACGTCCGGCTTCGCCCGGCGCGTTCCGTCCTCGCTCGCCCCGCCGATGAACTCGAAGTGCTCGGCCAGGCCGAAATGTTCGAGGATGCGAATGGCGAACCGTTCCGACTTCGAGGTGGCGACGGCGAGCCGGGTCCCGTTCGCGCGAGCCTTGCCCAGGACGACGTCCATCCCCTCGTACACCGAGTTCTCCTGCCACCCGGTCGCGTCGTATCGCTCGATGTACGCGGCGATCGCCCGGTCGACGTCGGCCGGGGTCATGCCGAGTGATCTGAAAGTGTCGACCATCGGCGGGCCGATGACCGATGCCAGCATCGCTTCCGTCGGCTCCGGATGGCCGACACTTGCCAACGCATGTCGGAAGCCGCCGTGAATGCCGGGAGCGGAATCGGTGATGGTTCCGTCCAGATCGAACAGAACTACCGGAAAACGGTCGAGGGGTGATGTCGTCACGGCACTCATTGTCCCGGACGGCAGGGGTGATGTCCGCGCACGGTGCTCGACCGTAGGCTGACCGGGTGAGTACCGGAACGGTTGACCTGGAGAGCTTGCGACATCACGGAGATGTCGAAGCCGAGCCCGGGTTGCTCGATTTTGCCGTCAACGTTCAAGGCGCCGGCCCACCGCAGTGGCTGCGGGATCGGTTGGCAGCGCGACTGTCGACGCTCGGTTCCTATCCGTCGGCTGCAGCGGAACTTAAGGCCCGCGAAACCGTCGCGCAGCGGCACGGGCGCCGACCCGAGGAAGTCTTGCTGCTCTCTGGCGGTGCCGAGGGTTTTGCGATGTTGCCGCGCCTGAATTCTCGCTCGGCAGCACTGATCCATCCGTCTTTCACCGAGCCTGAACTGGCGCTGCGAGAGGCCGGTGTACCGGTGACGCAGGTGATTCTGGAGCCGCCTTTCGAGCTTCGGGCTGCGCAGGTACCGGAATCCGCGGACCTTGTCGTTCTGGGTAATCCGACCAATCCGACGTCCGTCCTTCACCCCGAGGCCGATGTGTTGGCACTGCGTCGGCCGGGCCGGATCCTGGTGGTGGACGAAGCCTTCGGCGACGCGGTCCCCGGCGAAACGGAGAGCGTCGCGGGTGTCGAGTCGGCGGATGTACTCGTGCTTCGCAGCCTGACCAAGACGTGGGCGCTCGCCGGATTGCGGTGTGGGTACGCGATCGGCTCTCCGGATCTTCTGGCTCGATTGGCGCACGGCCGAGCGCACTGGCCACTGGGCAGTCTGCAGATCGAAGCCATCACGGCGTGCTGCGAACCGTTCGCGGTCGAGCAGTCGAGGATCAAAGCCGAAGCGATTGCCGCAGACCGCCGAGACATGGCCCGGCGACTGACCAAGATCGGGGTTGCCGTGCACGAACCCGCTGCGGGGCCGTTCGTGCTCATCGACCTCCGCGACGGTGCCGCGATGCGAGAGCACCTGCGTGCCCGCGGTATCGCCGTCCGCCGGTGCGACACCTTTCCCGGGCTCGGGCCGGATCAGTTGCGTGTGGCGGTCCGTCCAGCCGAGCAGGTCTCGGTTCTGATCGAAGCGATGAAGGAGATCTTGTGAGCGGCCCAACTCTTGCGGACGTCATAGCCGTGCTGGAATCCGCCTATCCGCCTGCCCTGGCCGAATTGTGGGATTCGGTCGGCCTGGTCTGCGGCGATCCGGCCGACGCCGTCACGAGAGTGGTTTTCGCGGTGGACCCGACCGAGGCCGTGGTCGACGACGCCATCGCCTCCGGCGCCGACCTTCTCGTTGTTCACCATCCACTGCTGCTGCGTGGGGTGGATACCGTCGGTGCTCACACCCCCAAGGGCGCGTTGGTCCACAAGCTCATCAAGGCCGGGTGTGCGCTGTTCTCGGCGCACACCAATGCGGACTCCGCCGACCCCGGAGTATCCGACGCTCTGGCGCAGGCTCTGGGCCTGACCGTGCTGCGCCCGATCGAACCCAAGCCGACGCAGCCGCTCGACAAGTGGGTCGTCATGGTTCCGGTGGAGAATGCGCCGGTCGTGCAGGACGCACTTTTCGAGGCGGGGGCGGGCCGGATCGGTGACTACAGCCAGTGCAGTTGGACCGTCACCGGTACGGGTCAGTTCCTTCCGGCCGACGGTGCGAATCCGACGATCGGGACCGTCGGCGCTGTGGAGCAGGTTCGCGAGGATCGGGTGGAAGTGATTGCCCCGCGCGGAAAGCGAAGCGCGGTGCTGGACGCACTGCGGACTGCCCACCCGTACGAGGAACCGGCCTTCGACGTTTTCGAACTTGCAGCGTTCCCCAGTTCGCTCGGTCTGGGTCGGGTAGGTGAGCTCGAGCACCCCGAAACCTTGCGGGAGTTCACTGCGCGAGTGGCGCGCTCACTGCCCTCGACCGAGTGGGGTGTTCGCGCCGCTGGAGATCCAGACGCGACCGTTAGCAGGGTGGCGGTCTGCGGCGGTTCCGGCGACTCGTATCTGGACGTGGTGGCGGCACTGGGCGCCGACGTCTACGTCACTGCGGACCTGCGGCATCATCCCGCGGACGAGCATCTTCGCGCCGGTGGCCCGGCACTGGTCGACGTCGCACACTGGGCGAGCGAATACCCCTGGTGTGCGCAGGCAAAATCTGTGGTCGATGCCGCGTTTGCCGACAATCCGGGGTGGGAAAGCCGGGTTTCGACAATTCGCACCGATCCGTGGTGTTTGAGTGCGCATTAGTGCAGGGCTGTGCAAGGTACGGTTGCACGAACAATTCAAGAGCAGTTCTTCGAGAGCCGTCCTTCGCGAGCACTGCCGACATCGGACTTACAGCAGGAGTTATACAGCGTGAACGTCGAACCACAGGTGCAATCCAAGCTTCTCGACCTCGCCGGGGTGGATGCTGAGCTCACTCGGATCACCCACCGACGCGGAGCGCTTCCCGAGCAGCAGGAAGTCGAACGTCTCGAGGCCGAGCGGATCAGCCGTAAAGACGCGTCCGTAGCCGTCGAAATCCAGATCGACGACATCGATCGCGACATTCGCAAGCTCGAGGGCGAGGTCGACGCTGTTCGTCAGCGCGAGGACCGTGACCGCACGCTTTTGCAGAGCGGGTCGGTCGGCGCGAAGCAGCTCACCGAACTCGAACACGAACTCGGCAGCCTGGTTCGGCGTCAAGGACTCCTCGAAGACGAGTTGCTCGAAGTGATGGAGCAGCGTGAGGCGTTGCAGGCTGATCACGATCACGCCGGTGCCCAGCTCTCCCAGGCCGAAGAAGAACTGATCGACGCCAAGCGTCGCCGCGACGATGCCGTCGCTGATCTGGACAAGGCGCAGGAACGTTGCGCCGCCGATCGTGAACGACTCGTCGGCGAATTTCCCGCCGATTTCCTCGCGGTGTACGAGAAGCAGCGCACCTTGGGCGGACCGGGCGCAGCGCTACTGCAGGCCCGCCGATGCGGCGCTTGCAGGATCGAGATCGACCGCGGTGAGATCTCCCGAATCGCCGCGACGCCGGCCGACGTCGTCGTTCGTTGCCCAGAGTGCAATGCAATCATGGTGCGTACCAAGGAGTCCGGTCTGTGAGTCTGTCGCAGGTCATCGTCGAGGCCGACGGTGGATCGCGGGGCAATCCCGGTCCGGCCGGCTACGGAGCTGTGGTGTTCGACGCCTCTCGCTCGGTGTTGGCCGAACGCAAGGAAAGCATCGGAATCGCGACCAACAACGTCGCCGAGTACCGCGGACTGATCGCCGGGTTGACCGCTGCCGGTGAACTCGGCGCGTCGACGGTCGACGTCCGTATGGACTCGAAGTTGGTCGTCGAGCAGATGTCCGGGCGCTGGAAGGTCAAGCACCCGGACATGATTCCGCTGCAGCGACGCGCGGCCGAGTTGGCGACGCAGTTCTCGCGGGTGACCTACACGTGGATTCCGCGCGGCGAGAATTCTCATGCCGATCGTCTTGCCAACGAGGCGATGGACGCTGCTGCCGGCATCGAAACCGCGGCCCCCGCACCTGTTGCACCGGCCGCCCCGTCCGAAGAGACGTCGGAGCCGCAGATCGCCGGCTCTCCGGGATGGATCGCTACCACCGGCAAGCCGACACGCATGTTGTTGCTCCGTCACGGCCAGACTGCGATGTCGGTCGATCGCCGCTACTCCGGTCGCGGGAATCCGGAGCTCACGGAGCTGGGCCGAGCGCAGGCCGCCGGCGCTGCCGGACGCTTCGGGAACCGCGGCGGTATCGACGCCATCGTCTGCTCACCTCTCGGCCGAACCCGCGAGACGGCAGAGGCATCGGCCCGCGTGCTCGGCCTACCCGTCGTCGAGCACAAGGGTTTGATCGAAACCGATTTCGGCGACTGGGACGGACTCACGTTCCGCGAGGCAGCGGAGCGTGACCCGGAGCTGCATCGCGAATGGCTCTCGGACACTTCGGTGCGTCCACCGGGCGGTGAGAGCTTCGACGAGGTGCGAGAACGAGTCCTCGCCGCGCGCGACGACCTGATCGCCACCTACGGCGGCGCAACGCTGTTGGTCGTCTCTCACGTCACCCCGATCAAGACTTTGGTGCAGTTGGCTCTCGATGCCGGGCCTTCATTGCTGTACCGGTTGCATCTGGATCTGGCGTCGCTGAGTATCGCCGAGTTCTATCCCGACGGGGGAGCCTCGGTCCGGTTGGTCAACGACACGTCACACCTGCGCTGAAAAAGCCCAGACGGCTGATCAGCCGCTGATCAGATCACCAACCACAGGGCGCTCACCGCGGCGAGCAGCGTCAGTGGTGTCGTGATGACCCCGAGCAGAGTGAACGTCACCAGCGTGGGCGGTGCGCCCGCGCTGGTGGCAACTCGTCGCCAAAGCATCGTTGCCAGTGAACCCACGTAGGTGAGGTTGGGGCCGAGGTTGACGCCGATCAACATTGCAAGCACCAGAGCTGGAGGTGCCGCCGTTCCGAGCGCGGCGATCATCAGCAGCGTCGCCGGCAGGTTGTTGACTAGATTGGACGCAACAGCCGCTACCGCGGCGACAAAGAGCAGTGAACCGTAGCTGGTGTCACTGGGGAGGATCTGCGCAATCCATTCGCCCACGGGCCCGTTCGCGACCCCGGCGACGATGATTCCGAGGACGAGGACAAACGCGCAGAACCAGAGGTCGGCAGCGTAGACCATCTTGGCGGCGGTCGTACGGTGCCGAGCCAGAGCGATCGCTCCCAGAACACCGGCACCCACCACAGCGATCCAGGCGGGTTCGATCCCGAAGAAACCCGAAACCGCGAAACCGAGAAGCGTCATAGCGATCACCGTCAGCGGCAGAAGCGGCGCGGGCGAGGAGCTTTTACTCGCCGGTGGCTCTGTTTTTTCGGGGCGGTCGAGTTCGGATCGGAAGAACAGTCGGAAGATCAGATATTCGACAGCGATCGTCACGACCCACGGCAACGCCATCAATGCGGTGAAGTGCAAGAACGTCAAACCTGTTGCGGCAAATGCGATGAGGTTGGTCAGGTTGGACACCGGCAGCAGGGTCGACGCCGAATTCGACAGGTGCGCACTGGCATAGGAATGCGGCCGGGGACTTGTTCCGATGGATCGTGCGGCCGCGATCACCGCGGGTGTCAGCAGCACGACGGTGGCGTCGAGGCTCAGGACCGCCGTGGTCAGGGCGGCGGCGCCGAACACATAGATCAGCAACCGGTGAGGATCCGCGAGGGATTTTTGCTGCAGGACCTGGCTGACCCAGCGGAAGACACCGAGAGCGTCCGCGGCGTGAGCCATAACCAGCACGGCCAGCAGGAACACGACGGTAGGCGCCATGCTTGTCAGTTCTTCGCGGGCTTCGTCGATAGTGACGACACCGGTCAGAAGCACGATCACGGCTGCTGGGCCGGCAACGGTGATTTCGGGAAGTCCGCGTGGACGCACTATCGCAAAAATGAGGACGGCGGCGACGAGCAGGATGGGAAGAAGAGTCACGCGTTTGTACTCCGCGTCGGGGCGAGCGTCATTTGAGCAGTTTGTTGAGCGTGTTCAGGTTTCGGGTTGTCGTGAACGCCTTGAACTTCGGTTTGCCGGTGTTCTTGCCGAACGCGCTCTTGACAGTCTGGCCCTTCTCGACCTCCCAATACAGGACCCCGTCGCCGGCCGCGACCCGTTCGACCGAGGCATCGAGTTGCGCTGCCGCAGCGCTCAATTCCTCGAGGACTGCCGGCTCGGAGGCAACCATCGCGTACGCGTGCCAACCTTGGCGTTCGCGCTCGAACGGATAGTTGTCCACGATCGCCTGCAGTGCCGGGATGTCGAGGACGAATACCCAAGCCTCGTAGCCGAACTCACGGGCCAGGGCGGATTCGATCTGCTTCTTCAGTGAAAGTATGTCGGTGCTCGGACTGTCGAACAGCACGTTGCCGGAGGCCAGGACGGTTTTCACGCCTTCGAATCCGAGGTCGGTGAAGACTCTCGCGAGGTCCACCATCTTGATGTTGATGCCGCCCACGTTGATACCGCGTAGCAGGGCCACGTACCGAGTCATAAGGTGACCATAGTGCCGGCCGCCGACAGGCGCCCGGTAGCATACGGGGGCGGACGAGTTGGCCGGGCGGCCGCGGCTTCTGGAACCAGCGCGTACCGCGCACAGGCCTGGGGCCGAGGAAAGTCCGGACTCCACAGAGCAGGGCGGTTGTTAACGGCAACCCGAGGCAACTCGCGGGACAGTGCCACAGAAAACAGACCGCCTGCCTTTCGAGGCAGGTAAGGGTGAAACGGTGCGGTAAGAGCGCACCAGCACCTCGGGTGACCGGGGTGGCTAGGTAAACCCCGCCCGGAGCAAGGTTGAAGGTCGCATCGCTCGCGGTGCGGCTGCGCAGGTGTTCGAGGGCTGCTCGCCCGAGCCTGCGGGTGAACCGCTCGAGGCACCCGGCGACGGTGTGCCCAGATGGATGGTCGCCACTCGGCACTTCGGTGCCGCAGGACAGGATCCGGCTTACACGCCGACTCGTCCGCCCGCGATCTGCACAGTGAGAAAAAGAAGACCCCCACCGGATCGGTGGGGGTCTTCTTTGTTCGAAAAGCTGTCAGACAGGCTTGATGACCAGCAGCGTAGCCCAGTACGTTGCCGCGTCATGGCCCATGAGCGGGAGGAGGTAATCGTAAAGAATTGCGGACATGCGCACTCCATTTTCTGTTCGTAGCTTGTGTTGGGCATTCAAGCAGAACTCACCGTTCGAATGTCCGGTTCTCACCTGCCAGGCCAAGTAGAAAGAATATCAGTCTCACAGCGATCTACAAGCTTCTATCTCACTCTGATGTCACACTGTGGATATGACTGATGAAGATCGACTCTGGTACTTCGACGTGTCCGACGGTTCTGTCACGCAGGGAAAGGGTGCGTCCTCGCTGACGAGGATGGGGCCGTACCCTGATCGGGACTCTGCCGAGCACGCTTTGAAGATCGCTGCCGAACGCAACAAGGCGGCCGATCGGGCAGACGAAGACTGGAACAACTGAGCCTGGAACAACTGAGCCTGGAACAACTGGGACCGGTACAGCTGCTACACCGGCCCGAACCGATCATGGAGGATGCGTGCCCGCAAGTCGAATGATGGTGCAGGGAATCGACTTCGGAGTGGTTCGGGCGGAGTTCGATTTGCCAGGAGCATTCTCGGCCCCGGCGCAAGCCGAGGCCGAGAATGCCGTGGATCGTTTTGGCGACGGGCGTGTCGACGAAACGGCAATTGCCTTCGTGACCATCGACCCGCCCGGATCGATGGATCTCGACCAGGCAGTGCACATCGAGAAGACTTCGACGGGTTTTGTGGTGCACTACGCGATCGCGGATGTCGCGGCAGTAGTGACGCCGGGCGGCGCCCTCGACATCGAAACCCGCAAGCGGGGCCAAACTTTCTATCTCCCGGACGGTTCCGTCCCGCTGCATCCTCGTGCGTTGTCCGAGGGTTCTGCGAGTCTGCTGCCGGACGTGGTTCGCCCCGCCGCGCTGTGGCGGATCGAACTCGACGCGCAGGCCGAGCCGACGTCGTGGCAGGTGAGACGCGCTTTGGTGAAATCGGTGGCACGTCTGGACTATTCGACCGTGCAGCGCGATGCCGACGCGGGAACCTTGCATCCGTCGATCACGGCGTTGCCCGAGTTCGGCCGTCTCCGTAGTGCCTCCGCGATTGCCAGGGGAGCAATCGAGCTGAAATTGCCCGAACAGTCAGTGGTTCGGGAGCAGCCCGAGGACGAGTCTTCGGGCCGCTGGCGGATCGAGTTGGAGCCGCGCACCGAAGCTGACGACTGGAACGCCGAAGTCTCGCTGCTCACGGGCATGTGCGCCGGGCGCATGATGATCGACGCAGGTATCGGGTTGCTTCGCACCCTGCCGCCGGCCGAGGAGTCCGCGGTTCGGACCCTGCGGAGAACTGCAGTGGCGCTGGGTATCACGTGGCCGGAGGGTCACAGCGTCGGGCAGATTCTTGCCGGCCTCGATTCGAGTGAGCCGTCGACGATGGCGCTGATGTCGGTTGCGCCGTCGTTGCTGCGCGGGGCAGATTACGCGGCCTTCGACGGCCAACTACCGGAGTTGACGGTGCATGCGGGGATCGGAGCGCCCTACGCTCACGTGACTGCTCCGCTGCGCCGCTTGTCCGATCGCTTCAGCACCGAGGTGTGTCTGGCGATCACAGCTGGTACGCCGGTACCGGAATGGGTGCGCGCTGCCCTTCCCGAGTTGCCCGACATCATGAGTGGGTCCGACTCACTGGCGAACAAGGTCGACCGCGCGTGCATCGATCTCACCGAGTCCACCTTGCTCGACGGCCGGATCGGCGAGGTTTTCGACGCGGTGGTGATGCGCGCCAAGGACGGAAAGCGCTCGGCGGAAGTATTTGTCCCGTCGGTCGCGGTGATCGCGAAATGCGTCGGAACGCCCGACGACGGTGAGCGCGCGAAGGTGCGGCTCACCGCCGTCGACACCGTCAAACGGACGGTGGAATTCACGTTCCCGGCGTAGGGAGTTACCGGTAAGAATCGGTGGCTTCCACCAGGTGATGCACGATGCCGGGCTCCATGGCGGAGTGTCCGGCGTCGTCGACGATCACGAGCTTGGATTCGGGCCACGCCTTGTGCAGCGCCCAGGCGCTGGTGGCCGGGCAGACGACGTCGTAGCGGCCCTGGACGATGGTCCCCGGAATGCCCTGCAGTGCGGAGCTTTTGCGTAGGAGTTGGTTCTCGTCGAAGAACCCGCCGTTGACGAAGTAGTGGTTCTCGATGCGGGCGAAGGCCAAGGCGAACCTGGTCTCGGAGTTCTGTTCGATCTTGTCTGCCTGTGGGTACAGGTAGCTTGTCGATCCTTCCCAGGCAGACCAGGCGATGGCTGCGCGGGCCGCGACGTCGGGGTCTTCGGAATGGAGCAGTTGGTGATAGACCGCGACGAGGTCTTCGCCGCGCTGCGCCTCGGGTACCGGTTCGAGGAATTTGTCCCAGCGCTCCGGAAAGATGTTTCCCGCGCCGCCGTTGTAATACCAGTCGATCTCGCTGCGACGCAGGAGGAATATCCCGCGGAGGACGAGTTCGGTGACACGCGTGGGAAACGCCTCGGCGTAGGCGATGGACAGTGTGGAACCCCAGGACCCGCCGAAGACCATCCACTTGTCGATCGAAAGATGTTCGCGCAGCGCTTCGATGTCGCCCAGCAGCTTGTCCGTCGTGTTCACCGACAGATCGGCGCCGTCGGCTACATGCGGGGTGGATCGACCGCAGCCGCGCTGGTCGAGCAGAACGATGCGGTAGGCGGCCGGATCGAAGAACTGCCGCACCGCCGGTTGCGCGCCGCCGCCGGGACCGCCGTGCAGGAACACCACCGGCTTGCCGTCTGGATTTCCGCTGACTTCCCAGTACATGCTCTGGCCGTCACCGACGTCGAGGAAACCGGTCACAAACGGCTCGATCGGAGGATAGAGATTCCGAAGAGCAGACGGCTGTGCTGATGTTTCGGTCATCAGAAGCCCACCAGGCCGGAGGCGAGATCGGGGATCTCGAGTGCGGAAATCGCGCCGGTACGGACGTCTGGGCACGCGGCCGAGGTTGCCGCGTCGATACTTTCGCGGTTCTGGGCGAGATCGAGCAGGTTGATGCCGTTCTGCGTCGCCCACGTGATGACGATCGTGTTCAGTCCGCCCTTGCCGAGCGTCGGGGTGACGGTACGCCAGTTCTGCAGCTGCCCTTCCATATCCGAGCACAACTGCTGGACCTGCGCGTCGGTGAAGGTGGTGCCGGACGCGGACGTTGTTGCCGGCGCCGTCGTGGTGGAACTCGCGGGCGTAGTGCTGCTGGGCGCGGGAGAGTTGGTGGACCCTCCCGCGCATCCGCTCAGCACCGTGACGAGAGCTGCCGCGCCGACTACAGCTGCGGCAGTAGAACTTCGACGGTTACCGATCATTGAACGCACCCCTGGCTGGTTGAGAGACAGGCGGCGTTCGCCGGTCTCGGATCAGAAACTGTGTTCTGCGGCCGGGAATGCGCCTGTGCGAACTTCTGATGCATAGGCTGCGGCTGCGGAACGCAGTTCGTCACCGACGTTACCGAAACGCTTGACGAACTTGGCTGTCTTACCGCTCGTGTAACCCGCCATGTCCTGCCAGACGAGTACCTGAGCGTCGCATTCGGAACCGGCCCCGATGCCGACGGTGGGGATGGTGAGTTTGCGGCTGACCTGGCCTGCGATCTCGGCCGGGACCATTTCCATGACGACGGAGAACGCTCCGGCTTCCTGGACTGCAATGGCGTCCGCCACAAGCTGCTCGGCCGCGTCGCCGCGACCCTGGACGCGGAATCCGCCGAGCGAGTTCACGGACTGCGGGGTGAATCCGACGTGAGCCATGACGGGGATGCCGGCCGAGGTGATAGCCGCGATTTGCTTGCTCATCCGCTCGCCACCCTCGAGTTTGACGGCGTGCGCGAGGCCTTCCTTCATGAATCGCGTCGCAGTCGCCAGGGCTTGCTCGGCCGAACCTTCGTACGTGCCGAACGGGAGATCGGCGACGACGAGTGCGTGCGGGGCGCCGCGCACGACGCCGCGAACGAGCGGAAGCAGTTCGTCGACGGTGATCGGCACGGTGGTGTCGTAGCCGTAGACGACGTTGGCGGCAGAGTCGCCGACCAGCAGCACCGGGATGCCTGCGTCTTCGAAGATGCGTGCCGTGGAGTAGTCGTAAGCGGTGAGCATCGACCAGCGTTCGCCGTTCTGCTTCATCTCGGCGAGGTGGTGAATGCGCGTCTTACGCTTCGGTGCATCGGTAGAGCTTGCAGTGGGTACAGAACCATAGAGAGGTGTCTCGGACATCGTTGTCCCTTTCTGGCCTCGAGGCCCTGAGCGTTGATCGCCTTCGGGTCCCCGGGTGTGGGTGATGACGTGTTCAGTCTGCCACCGGACGTCGCCGACACGAATAGCTGACAGGGTGCAATGGGTCACATCACCGCGCGCGTACCAGGTAGGCGCCGAAACGAGGCGAACCGCTGGCTACCGAGGTTTCCTGGCACCATCAATGGCATGTCGAAGTTCGTTCGCCTCTCCGGTGCCCTCGCCGGAAGCGCAGCAGTGCTCGTGTTGGTTGTCGGTTGCACCAGTTCGGAAGGCGCGCCCGAATCAGTGGAATCTACTGGTTCTGCCGCGTCCGCGGTGCCGTCCGGCCTCGAGAAATTCTACGAGCAGACGCTCGACTGGGGATCGTGCGACAAATTCGTCGAAGAAGGAACTGCGCCGCTAGGGCGTGGGGTCGACTGCGCCGAGGTGAGCGTTCCCGTCGACTACGCGAATCCGAACGGCGACACCGCGAAGGTAGTGATCTCGCGTTCGAAGGCCACCGGTGACCGCATCGGTTCGCTGTTGCTGAACCCGGGCGGACCGGGTGGGTCCGGACTGTCGATGGCGACGTCGGGGTCGGGCACCGAATTGCAGGAACGCTTCGACATGATCGGTTTCGATCCGCGGGGAATCGGTGCGTCGACCCCGCAGGTGCGGTGTCTGACGCCGGAGGAGATCGATGCGGAGCGCGCAGAGGTCAACGTCGACATGACGCCGGAAGGTATCGCCCTCGCCGAGGCGGACAGCAAGGACTACGCCGCCAAGTGTGCCGAGCGGACGGGTACGGAGTTCCTCGCCCACGTCGGTACCTACGAGGTAGTGCGGGACATGGACGTCATTCGGGGCGTTCTCGGTGATCCGAAGATGAACTACCTCGGGTTCTCGTACGGCACCCGGCTCGGATCCACTTACGCCGAGACCTTTCCGCAGAACGTTCGAGCGATGGTCCTCGACGGCGCGCTCGATCCCGAGCAGGATCCGATCGACGAGGTGGTCTTGCAGGGGCAGGGTTTCCAGGGCGCATTCGACGCCTTTGTCGCCGACTGTGTCTCGCGAACGGACTGCCCGTTGGGTGACGATCCGGCGCAGGCGCAGGCACGCTTCCAGGCACTCGTCGATCCGCTGATCGAGAAGCCGGCGGAGACCACCGATCCACGCGGGCTGAGCTATTCCGACGCGATCACCGGCGTCCAGCAGGCCCTGTATTCGCCGCAGTTGTGGACTCCGTTGCGTGGAGGTCTGTCGAGTCTGGCCGACGGACGCGGGGACTCGCTGCTCAATCTCGCCGACATGTACGAAGGCCGTGAAGACGACGGCAGCTACTCCAACATCAACGACGCGTTCAACGCCATTCGCTGCGTGGACGATCCGGCAACCACCGACCGCGCCGAGGCCGGCGAATCCGACACTCGGTACCGCGAGGCGGCACCGTTCCTCGACGACGGACGGGGGACCGGTCAAGCGCCGCTCGACCTGTGCGCGTTCTGGCCCGTTCCGGCAACCGGTAGCCCCCACGCGCTCGACCCTCAGGCGCTCGCTGACGCCGGTCTGCCGCAGCTGGTCGTCGTATCCACGACGCAGGATCCGGCGACCCCGTATCAGGCCGGAGTGGATCTCGCGAAGCAGTTGGGCGCCGCCCTCATCACGTTCGACGGAACCCAGCACACGGTGGTTCTGGACGGAAACTCCTGCGTCGACGATGCCGTCGTTGACTACTTCGTTTACTTGAAGGCTCCGGAAGAAGGTCTCACATGTTAGCCGGCGCGAGGCCGTACGCTGCGCCTATTCGATGGTGACCAATCACTCTGTTAACCGGGACCACTGATGTAACACAGATTTAACGTGGCTTGCTTAGTCTCGCGTGCATGGATCGCCAAAAAGAATTCGTGCTTCGTACCCTGGAAGAGCGCGACATTCGGTTTGTCCGCTTGTGGTTCACCGATGTTCTCGGGTACCTCAAATCGGTGGCGATCGCCCCCGCCGAACTCGAAGGTGCCTTCGAGGAGGGAATCGGATTCGACGGTTCCGCCATCGAGGGATTCTCGCGAGTCTCCGAAGCCGACACCGTCGCCCGACCCGACGCTTCGACATTCCAGATCCTGCCGTGGGCCCACAAGGACGGTGCGCAGCATTCCGCGCGCATGTTCTGTGACATCACGATGCCCGACGGTTCACCGTCGTGGGCAGATCCGCGCCACGTCCTGCGTCGCCAGTTGAGCAAGGCCAGCGATTTGGGCTTCAGCTGCTACGTTCACCCGGAAATCGAGTTCTTCCTGCTGGAAAACGGTCCGATCGACGGCACCCCGCCGATCCCGGCCGACTCGGGTGGATACTTCGACCAGGCCGTCCACGATTCGGCTCCGAACTTCCGCCGCCATGCCATCGACGCACTCGAGTCGATGGGCATCTCGGTCGAGTTCAGCCACCACGAGGCCGCGCCGGGGCAGCAGGAGATCGATCTGCGCTACGCCGACGCACTCTCGATGGCCGACAACGTCATGACGTTCCGGTACGTCGTGAAGGAGGTCGCGATCGGTGAAGGCGTGCGGGCGAGTTTCATGCCCAAGCCGTTCAGTGATCAGGCCGGCTCCGCGATGCACACCCACATGAGCTTGTTCGAAGGCGATACCAACGCCTTCCACAATCCGGACGATCCGATGCAGCTCTCCGAGACCGGCAAGGCATTCATCGCCGGCATCCTCGAGCACGCCAACGAGATCAGTGCGGTCACGAACCAGTGGGTCAACTCGTACA
Organism: Rhodococcus sp. NPDC056506; assembly: GCF_042794945.1. Classification (NCBI taxonomy): domain Bacteria; kingdom Bacillati; phylum Actinomycetota; class Actinomycetes; order Mycobacteriales; family Nocardiaceae; genus Rhodococcus; species Rhodococcus sp. NPDC056506. The sequence continues at coordinate 172,821 of NZ_JBHTSW010000006.1, forward strand.
AGCGGCTCGTTCACGGGGGAGAGGCACCCACTGCCGCGTCGTGGGGCCCGTCCAACCGATCGGCTCTCATCCGCGTCCCGATGTACACGCCCAACAAGGCGTCGTCACGTCGCGTCGAGATCCGTAGCCCAGACTCGGCCTGCAACCCATATCTGACCTTCGCGGTCCTGCTTGCTGCCGGTCTTCGCGGCATCGAGAAGGGCTACACCTTGCCGCCCGAGGCAGAAGACGACGTGTGGTCGTTGACCTCCGCCGAGCGTCGCGCCATGGGTTACAAGGAACTTCCGAGCAACTTGGACAGCGCTCTGCGCGAGATGGAGAAGTCGGAACTGGTGGCCGAAGCACTCGGCGAGCACGTCTTCGATTTCTTCCTGCGCAACAAGCGTCGTGAGTGGGAGGAATACCGCAGCCACGTGACGCCGTTCGAGCTCAAGACCTACCTCGGTCTGTGACGGTGAAACCGCCCGCTGCGAGATCAGCAGTTCCAGGACCGGGTCGACTCGGGCTGGTCGAGCCCACCGCCGCCGACGAGTTGCGTCAGCTCGGTTGGGTCGACGCCGAGAGCATCGAACTCTTGTGGTCGCTTTCGCGTGCCGCGAACGCCGACCTCGCTCTGCGCACTCTTGTGCGGATCAAGGACGGGCTCGGCGACGGGTGGCGTGAACTCGATCAGGCAGTGCGCAAGGACAAGAGCCTGCGCGGCCGTTTGTTCGCGCTGGTGGGTGCGTCGTCGGCATTCGGCGATCACCTGGCCGCGGATCCGATCGGCTGGAAACTTCTCGACGGCACAGCTCTGCCGACCAAGGACGAGGCGACTGCGGCCTTGCTCGAGGCCGTGGGTGCCACGCTCGACGAGGGCGCCACCGAAGGCTCACTGACCTACCGCGCCACCGTGACCGGACCGGAAGCTGTTGTTGCTCTGCGTAAGAGTTACAAGGATCAGCTGATGCTCCTGGCCGCGGCTGATCTCGCTGCGACCGTCGAGAACGAACCGGTGGTGCCGTATCAGACTGTGGGGCATCAGCTTTCCGACCTGGCTGACGCTGCGCTGACCGCTGCACTCGCGGTAGCCATCGCAACGGTGTGCCCTGAGGGCAGTTGTCCGATCCGGCTCGCCGTGATCGCCATGGGCAAATGTGGTGCGCGCGAGCTGAACTACGTCTCCGACGTCGACGTCGTGTTCGTCGCCGAACCGGCCGACGCGACGGCAAGCCGCGTTGCCGGTGAGATGATGCGTATCGGAACCTCCGCATTCTTCGAGGTCGACGCTGCGCTGCGTCCCGAAGGTAAGCGCGGAGAACTGGTTCGCTCGCTCGAATCCCACATCACGTACTACAAGCGTTGGGCCAAGACCTGGGAGTTCCAGGCGCTGCTCAAGGCTCGTCCGATGACGGGCGACATGGAGCTGGGTCACCAGTACTCCGAGGCGATGAGCCCGATGGTGTGGATCGCCTCCGAGCGCGAGGACTTCGTCCCCGAAGTTCAAGCCATGCGTCGACGCGTCGAGGAAATGGTTCCCCCCGAACTGCGTGAGCGTGAACTCAAACTCGGCCGCGGAAGCCTGCGCGACGTCGAATTTGCCGTCCAGCTCCTGCAATTGGTGCACGGACGGGCCGACAGTTCGTTGCACGTGCAGAGCACTGTCGATGCGCTGACCGCCTTGGCCGCGGGTGGATACGTCGGCCGCGACGACGCCGCGAACCTGACCGCGTCGTACGAATTCCTGCGTCTGCTCGAGCACCGTCTGCAGTTGCAGAAGCTCAAGCGCACGCACACTCTGCCGCCGCCGGACGACGAGGAAGCGCTGCGCTGGTTGGCGCGCGCCGCACACATGCGACCCGACGGTCGGCTGGATTCCCTCGGAGTCCTGCGCGCCGAGATCAAGCGGAATTCGCATCGTATTCGCCGCCTGCATGCCAAATTGTTCTACCGCCCGCTTCTCGAATCGGTAGCGCGGATGGACAAGGAAGCGCTGGTCCTGGGGCCCGAAGCCGCGGTGAGGCAGTTGGCCGCTCTCGGTTACACGGCGCCCGAGCATGCACTCGGACATCTGACCGCACTGACCAGTGGCGCTTCGCGCAAGGGTCGTATTCAAGCGCTCCTGCTGCCGACTCTGCTCGAATCCCTCGCGGACACACCGGATCCCGACGCCGGTCTGCTCGCCTACCGCAGGCTCTCGGATGCGCTCGTCGACCAGACGTGGTTCCTGCGCCTGCTCCGTGACGAGGCTGCGGTCGCCGAGCGTCTGATGACCGTGCTGGGCTCGTCCGCGTACCTGCCCGACCTGCTCATCAAGGCTCCCGACGTGATTCGCTTGTTCGCGGATTCACCGAGTGGACCGCGCCTGGTCGAGCCGAAGCCCGAGGATGTCGCTCGCGGGATCCTCACCGCCTCCGGTCGACACAGTGATCCGAATCGCGCTGTTGCCGCGGCCCGCTCGCTGCGCCGACACGAACTTGCACGCATCGCTTCTGCCGACATTCTCGGCATGCTCGATGTTCCTGCAGTCTGCAAGGCACTGTCCTCGGTCTGGGCTGCGGTGCTCAACGCGTCGCTCTCCGCGGTGATCAAGGCGAGTGTCACCGAACTCGGGAGCGAGGCGCCGGCCAGTTTCTCCGTCATCGGCATGGGCCGATTGGGCGGCGGCGAACTCGGATACGGATCCGACGCGGACGTTCTGTTCGTGTGCGAACCCCGCGAGGGCGCCGACGAGACCGTTGCGGTCAAGTGGGCCAACAGCATTGCCGACAAGGTGCGCAAGCTTCTCGGGGCACCGAGTACAGATCCACCGCTCGAGGTCGACACCGGACTGCGCCCCGAAGGTCGCAACGGACCGATGGTACGAACGCTGGAGTCTTACGACGCGTACTACGCGAAGTGGGCTCAGGCGTGGGAGATTCAAGCACTCCTTCGTGCGCACCCGGTGGCCGGTGATCCTGAATTGGGACTGCGGTTCCTGCACATGATCGACAAGACCCGCTACCCCGAAGGCGGCGTCAGTGACGCGGCGGTGCGCGAGATCCGGCGTATCAAGGCGCGTGTCGATTCCGAAAGGCTTCCTCGCGGAGCCGATCCGGCAACGCACACCAAACTGGGTCGCGGCGGCCTGGCCGACATCGAGTGGACTGTGCAGTTGCTGCAGTTGCGGCACGCCGACAAGATCGAGTCGCTGCACAACACATCGACGCTGGAGACTCTCGACGCCATCGGCGCCGCGGAACTGCTCAGCGAAGGCGACGTCGAACTGCTTCGTGACGCCTGGATCACCGCGACGAAGGCACGCAACTGCCTCGTTCTGGTCCGCGGTAAGCCGACCGATCAGCTTCCCGGCCCCGGACGCGTCCTCGCGGCCGTGGCGCAGGTGGCCGGATACGGTGACGACGCAGGGGAGTTCCTCGACAACTACCTGCGCATCACGCGTCGGGCAAAAGCTGTGGTGGAGAGGGTGTTCGGCGGCGAGTAGAGCTCTCGCTCAGTCCTGCCGAACCGGCGCGTTCGCGGCGAACTTACGCACTTCGGCGTCCTGCCACACGTGGGCGGGAACGCCGCCGCCGAGCAGCTCGCGCGCGAGCGCTGGTTGCCCGCCGATCGGTACGTCGCTGCCCGCAATGATCATGTTGCCGTAGCGGCGACCCTTGAGCATTGCGGGATCAGCAATGATCGCCATGTGTTCGAACTGTGCGCCAATGGTCGCGGCCTCGCTCCGAGCGCCCTGCAGATCCGGGGTGTCGCCGCAGTTGACGATGTAGATACCGCCCGGGGCAAGTATGCGTCGTACATGGGTGGTGAATTGAGCCGTCGTCAGCGGAGTCGGAGTTGTGCTGCCGGCGAAGACATCTCGAATCACGATGTCGCGGGTGGACTCGGTGAGAGTTTCCGTGACGGCGCGGGCCTCGCCGACACGAATGCGCAGCAGTGGTGCGCGCGGAAGGTCGAACCAATCGCGCACGAGTTCTGCCAGAGCGCCGTCGATTTCGACCACCACCTGACGTGCGTCGGGGTAAGTGGCGGCGAAGTACCTGGCCATGGAGCAGGCACCGCCGCCGAGATGCAGGACCCGCAGACGCTCGGCCTTGTCACGTTCGGAATCGACCAGATGCGCGATCCACCGCATGTATTCGAAATCGAGCACCGTGGGATCCGCGACGTTCACGTGGGAACTGGGCACTCCGTTGATCTGGATGATCCAACTGTCGTCGGAGTACTGATCGCGGACAAGCTCGCACGTCCCGGTATCGATGGGGAAAGTGCCGGCGACTGGGCCGGACTCGCCTCGCTCGGGAGCACTGCTGCGAGTTCTGGTCTTGCGAGTTCCCTTGGCCACTGTGTCCATGTTAGCCGTGCGCCTTTTTGGTAGCGCCCACTACCAAAAAGGCGCACAGACCGGCAGTATTCTCGCGCTACTTCAGGCACACTCGTACCTGGAGTGTGATCGGTGACACAAATGCCGGCGCGTTCTTTCGTCGTCCGTGCATCACGAAGAATTTCGAGGAGTGCAGGTGAAGGTCAAGGCAGCGGTAGTCAAGGCGCCAGGTCAGGCATGGGAGATCGAAGAGGTCGAGCTGGGCGACCCGGTCTCGGGTGAGGTGCAGGTCCGACTCGCCGCATCGGGACTGTGCCATTCGGACGAACATTTGCGTACGGGCGCCAGCCCGCTGCCCTTCTACCCGGCCTTGGGCGGGCACGAAGGCGCCGGAGTGGTGACGAAGGTCGGCCCGGGTGTCGCGAGCGTCGAAGAAGGCGACCACGTGGTTCTCGCCTTCATACCGGCGTGCGGACGTTGTCCGTCGTGCGCGAAGGGGCTACAGAACATCTGCGACGAGGGAGCCGGCCTGTTGACCGGGCAGGCGATCTCCGACAAGTCGTACCGCGTCACCCTTAACGACGAGCCGGTCATCCAGATGTGCCTGCTCGGAACATTCTCGCCGTACGTGACCGTCAACGAGGCGTCGGTGATCAAGATCGAGAAGGACATCCCGCTCGACAAGGCGGCCTTGCTCGGCTGCGGTGTCGCCACCGGCTGGGGATCGGCCACCGCGATCGGTGGAGCCAAGGTCGGCGACACGGTGGTGGTCGTCGGCGTCGGCGGCGTCGGAATCAACTCGGTGCAGGGTGCGGCGTCTGCCGGAGCACGATTTGTGATCGCGATCGATCCCGTCGAGTTCAAACGCGACAAGGCAAAGGAATTCGGCGCCACACATACGTTTGCCTCACTCGAGGAAGCGCTACCGGTGATCGGCGAGATCACCTGGGGCAAGATGGCCGACGTCACCGTGATCACCGTGGGCGAGATTCACGGCGACATCATTCAGCCCGCGCTCAGTGCGACGGGCAAGGGTGGCCAGGTTGTTGTCGTCGGAATGGGGCATTACGCGGATTCGCAGGTGACGCTCAGTCTCTTCGAGCTGACCCTTCTGCAGAAGCGTTTGCAGGGAGCCATCTTCGGCGGGGTCGGGCCACGGTCCCAGATTCCCAAGTTGCTCGATCACTACCGAAGCGGCGCACTCAAACTCGACGAGTTGGTGACCAAGACCTACAAGCTCGAGGAGATCAACGAGGGTTACGCCGACATGCTGGAGGGAAAGAACCTGCGCGGCATGATCGTCTACACCGAGGCCGACTACTGATCGTTTTCATCTGACACAACAGTCCGGCTCGACACCCCGCGGTGTCGGGCCGGACTGTTTTACCCAGCAGTGGTGATTTCTGTCGATCGATGCGTCGATCGCGCCCGTAGTGGGCACTCGCAGGGTGAGGAAGTCGGGCAGCGTGTCCGGGCCTCACTCCACGACTCGACAGAGAAGAGCGGAACATGCCCTACATCACCACCTCCGACGGAACCGAGATCTACTACACCGAGCACGGCACCGGCAGGCCGATCGTCCTGAGCCACGGGTGGCCGCTGAGTTCCGACGCATGGCAGGTCGAGATGAAGTTGTTCGCCGACGCCGGATACCGGACAATTGCGCACGATCGTCGAGGGCACGGTCGCTCGTCGAAGACGTACACCGGCAACGACATGGATACATATGCCAAGGACCTGGCTGAGCTGATCGACACCCTCGACCTGAAAGACCTGATCCTGGTTGGCCATTCGACCGGCGGCGGAGAAGTGGTCCGTTACGCGGCGCAGCACGGCAAAGGGCGCGTCGCCAAGGTGGTCACTGCCGGCGCCGTTCCACCGATCATGGTCCAGTCGGACAGCAACCCCGAAGGCACACCGATCGAGGTGTTCGACGGAATCCGCAAGGGCGTGCTTGGGGACCGATCGCAGTTCTACAAGGACCTCAGCGAGAGCTTTTACGGCGCGAACCGCGAAGGCTCCGATGTCTCGCAGGGAGCGAAGGACGACTTCTGGCGACAAGGGATGTTGGTTAACCTCGCCGCGGCCTACGACTGCGTCAAGGCATTTTCGGAGACTGACCAGACTGCCGATCTCGAATCCATCGACGTTCCGATCTTCATCGCTCAGGGGGACGACGATCAGATCGTGCCGATCGGCGCGGCGGCGGAGAAAGCAATCAAGCTGGTGAAGAACGGCACGCTGAAGGTATATCCGGGTGCACCGCATGGGATCTACGGCTCGTATCAGGAGACCCTCGACCAGGACATTCTCGCCTTCATCGAGGACTGACGTCAGCGAGGCGGAAGGACCGGAGTCGGAAGGACCACAGTCGGAAGGTTTAAATTGCCATGACCACACACGTTGCTTCGCTTCGCCATGGTCCCAGCGTCTTCGAGAACGACCTCGGCTCGATCTCGCAGCTCGACACGAGTTCGTTGCCGATCCTGTCCGGTCTGTCGATCAAACGAATTATTCTCGGCCCCGGCGCGATCCGTGAACCTCAATGGAACGTCAACGCGAACCAGATCGCCTACGTCACGAGCGGAACTGTCCTTGTCTCGATGTTGGGCAATGCTGATGAGTTCGCAAGTTTCGTGGTGCGAGCGGGGCAGATGTATCACGTCGAATCCGGGGCGATCTATCACATCGAGAATGTCGGCGAGGGGGAGGCGGAGATCATCGCTGCCCTGCGTAGTTCTCTGCCGCAGCACTTTTCGTTGCAGAGCAGCGTCAGCGCAATGTCGAACGCGGTGCTCGGCAACACGTACGATCTCGCCGCATCAGCCTTCGATGTCTTCGGTAGAGCCGATGCGTCCCAGATAGTGCGGCGGGACGGCCCCGCCGTCGTTCCCGATACCGCCAGCCTTCCCAACGCGCATCTCTTCGACCTCGACGGCCAGATCGCCCCTCTCGCCTATCCGTACGGACAGGCGAAGGTGGCGCGCAAGCAGTATTGGGCAGCGCTGGAGGATCTTTCGATGTACTCGTTGACTATTCGTGAGAGCGGAATGCGTGAGCCCCATTGGCATCCCGTCACTGCCGAGATGGGATACGTGCATCGTGGTCATGGACGGATGACGGTTCTCGATCCCGACGGGTCACTCGACACCTACCTACTGGAGCCCGGTCAGGTGTATTTCGTTCCGCGTGCCTATCCCCACCACATCGAGGTTCTAGGCGACGAGGACATCAACTTCCTCATCTTCTTCGACCAGCCGACGCCGGGCGACATAGGCTACCGTGCAACGGCTTCCGCGTTCTCACGCAGCGTTCTCTCGGCCTCCTTCGGCGTTCCGGAACGCGATCTGCCGCAATTTCCTTTCACCCCGATCGATCCGCTCATCGTCTCGCGGAACAATCCGATCGACCAGGACTGACCGGCAAGGACGCCCATCATGACCAGCACGCTCACCGTGACCGATCACGGGACGACGCTCGACTTCACGTACGAGGATGCCCTCCGCTATCACGGTCCGCAGGCCCCGGGCGGCGTGGCGCATGCTTACAAGGTTCTCGAGCGCGCTCTCGGTGTGCTCGGCGGGGGAGGCTCCGTCGAGCGTCGCGACCTGGTTGTGGCCACCGCACATGGCGGACCAGGAGTGCGCGATGTGTTCGAGTTGGTCACGCGCGCGGTGACAGAAGGGAGGTACACCGTCGACAGTTCCCTGGCCAGACCTGAACGTGGAAATACACTCGCACTGTATGTATTTCGGGTCGACTATCGCGGCGCGAGCGTCACGCTGACCATTCGGGAGGGATTTGTCGTCGACGAGTTCATCACTCTCGCCCGCAAAGGTGACCGGACGGTCGAAGACGAGGCGCGGCTGACAGTGCTCAAGCAGGAGATGGCGGACCGAGTGATGTCGAGTCCGGCCGAGAGCGTGTACGACGTCGAGGACACGCTCTCGGTCTGACCGGCATGCTCAGGTGTGGTCCACCCATCGCAGTAGTGCGTAGAGGAAACGCGTCGACCCGGGCATGAAGTTATTTCCGTGGTGATAGGTCGGATCGAGCGTCGTCGCGATGATCCGGCCTGCGGTCGAGGTGGTGTCTTCGAAGAGCATCATTCCGGCGTCGTGCGGGTTGCCGTTGTCGTCGCTCTCCTCCGAGACCAACAGGGGAACGACGTCGGAGTCGGTGTGCAGAAGCCCGTGGTGGTGCCAGATCACGGATTTTGTGGTCAGGTACTTCCATGATGTGTGATCGTGGCTGCGAGTGCGGATCATTGGATCTTCTCCGGTTCGCCACCACCAGAAGTTAGTCGGGCGAGGGGTCCACGTCACACCGGGAAGCCAAGTGTGGGCGGCATTTTCACCGAGGACGACGAGGGTCCCACCGCGATCTGCCACGCTCAGGAACTCGTCGGCATGCGCGCGGAGCAACTCGGGATGCAGACGGTCGGAGAGAATCAGCGTCTGCACCTCGTCGAGATCACCCGGCCCTAGGTCGGGGAGGTAGTGGAAGTCCGGTTGGTAGGCGACCACCGCTGGATCCTTGATGGTCTGCAGGTGAAAATGCGATCCGCCGTGCACGATCGCGAGCCCGCGAGTCGAGAGGGGAGCGCGATCAGTGCGGTTGAAGGCTTCGAGTGTGGTCATCGGAGATCCGTTCCGTCGCCTTGGGCAAGCCAGGCGAGTAGCTGGGGGAAGACGCGTGACGAAGTGTTGGGATCATACTGGTAGACACTGAGATCGATACCGCCATGGACCAGCACTTCGCCGCGGCCGAGGCGGTAGACGTAGTCGACCGGGAGACCGGCTCTGCCGATGTAGTTGGTGACTATTGCCGTGTCCGGCAGTTTCTGGCTGTACCCGCGGCCGTAGAAGCCGGACACCTCGCGCCGGAAACTGAGATCGACGGGATCGACACCCTCCCACACGGGGTGGGGGCTTCCGGCGGAGATGGCAAGGTCCTTCGGTCCCGAATACTGGAGTTTGCGCCACTGACCGAGGTCCGGCAGGAAATCGGTGAGCGGATGACCCATCACAGCGATGCGGCCGCCGTTGGCGACGAAGTCCGTGAGAATCTCGCGTCGACGTTCGAGGTAGATCTGATCACAATTGCCGTTCACGATCAGTCCTCGGACACGCGAGAGGTTCAGTGAGTCGAGTGAGTAGACATCGACATCGGCGATGATCGCGGTGGTGTCGGTACCGCCGGCCATGCCGGCATCGGAACCCATCACCAAGTGAAGTACAGGGGTGGTGACTGGGTCTGTGACCGTGTCACTTTCGGTAGTCATGCCAGTGAGCTTCCTTCGAGGTGTGAGTCATTGATGACTTTCGCAAAATTGTCGTAGCGGGTGTAGACCACGGTGCGTGGGGAGTCGCGGTCGAGGACAACCTCTGTGGCAACGTCGATACCGTAGAGACGGGTCAAGTTCTTTCCTGTCACCAGTTCCGTCACCTCGCCGCGTACGATTTCGTCCGGGCCGTACATGATCACGGCGTCTCCGCCGAGGTGCAGCGCATGCTCGGGATGGTGTGTGGTCAGCAGGATTCCCATACCCTCGGCCGCGAGCTCACGGAGAAGTCCGAGAACCTGTGCCTGATTTCTCAGGTCCAGCGCGGAGACGGGCTCGTCGAGAATCATGAACGCGCAGTCCGTGGCCAGCGCACGGGCGATGAGTACCAATTGGCGCTGACCTCCGGACAGTTCGGTGAACCTCGCGGAAGCCAGGTGTTCGATTCCCACCCTCTCGAGGACTCGGCGAGTGAACACGAGGTCCGATTTGCTGGGTGTTCCGAAGGTAGAGACCTTCTTTGCGCGTCCCATCAGAACCATGTCGAAGACTGAGTAGGCGAAGGTTGACGGGCTTGCTTGAGGCACGTATCCGATGTTTGGGTCGCGCAGAACGCGACCCTCCTCGGGGCGCGTCAATCCGGCGATGCATCGAAGGAGCGTCGTCTTGCCCTTACCGTTCGGTCCGAGGATCGAGGTGATCGAACCCGAGGCGATGGTGAGATCGGTGTGGCGGAACACCCAGTCTCGCTGAGGAAATCGGAATCCGAGGTCCTGGAGTTCAAGCATTCACGAACCCCTGTCTGCTCGACTTGCGGAGGAGGACGACAAATACCGGTGCACCGATGATGGCCGTGAGAATCCCCAGCGGGATCTCACCCGGACTGATAGTGCGCGAAAGCGTGTCGATCACCGTCAGGTAGGCAGCGCCGAGAACAAACGTCGTCGGCATCGAGATGCGATGGTCCGGCCCCACCCACAGCCGGGCAAGATGCGGTACGACCAGGCCGACCCATCCGATCACGCCGGAGACGGCTACTGCTCCCGCGGTCATGAACGCAACCATGACCAGCAGCAGCATGCGTAGACGGTGGGGTTTGACGCCCAAGGAGGCGGCGTCGTCGTCGCCGAGGGAGAGTATGTTCACTCGCCACCGCAGACCCAAAATGACGGCGCTTCCGAGAAGGATGGGAATTGCGGCGATCACTACTTTTCCCATATCGGCTGTGGCGAGAGAACCCATGAGCCAGAAGACGATCGAGGGCAAAGTGCTGTACGGGTCGGCCAGATAGGTGATCAGTGAAACCAGCGCGGAGAAGAACGCGCTGGTGACCACCCCGCCCAGGACGATCATGAGAATTGAACTTCCGGAACGCGTTTTGCCGATTGCGGAGACCATGAGAAGCGCCGCGATACCGAACAGGAATGCTCCACCGACAAGAAACGTGGAACCGAGGCCTAGCATGAGAACCAGTACCCCACCGAACGAAGCACCGGAAGAGACACCGAGCACCTGGGGACTGACCAAAGGGTTTCGGAACACAGCTTGTAGGGCGGATCCGCCGAGCGCGAGGCCCCCTCCGACGAGCATTCCGAGGAGCAATCTAGGAAATCGCACGCCGAGAACAACTTGAGCCTCGACGTCGGTCCACGTTTGCTCGAGCGGAATGACGCGATCGATGAGGATTCGAGCTACCTCGTTGACCGGGATCGTGTACCGGCCCAGCGCCAATGCGCAAAGCCCGACGACAAGAATCCCGACGGTCAGGACGATGGGAACAAGAAAAGCCTTGTGATTGCGTTCTTTTCGCGGCATTTGTGCGGGCAGCGTGCCCTCAAGAGCGGAACGCGTCATAACCGTTGCTCACCGAGTTGGCTTCGAGGTGCAGAATACGATCGATCTCGATATCGGTGACCGTGTAGGCGTACAACGCGGAATACGTGGCGCGAATGCGACTGCGGAGGTCGAGATCCAGACTGGAGTCGGGGTAGAAGATCTGCGCTACCCACAGCCACATCAGATTGGATTCGTTGCACGGCGGGTCCCACGAGAATCCGCCGATCGGAGCCTTGTATACCCGCTTGTTCTTCACTGCGGTCAACGATGCCCAGTTGGGGTCGTCGTAGACGTCCTGAGGAGTCGCGGCATCGAAGTTGCCGAGTACCAGTACTTCCGGATCCCAGGTCAGAATCTGCTCTTTGGTGACGGCGACGCTTGTTCCCTTACCTGCGCCTCGGGCGACGTTCTTTCCTCCGGCAAGGGTGATCCAGAAGTCCATGTACGTGTTGTCGGCGGAAACTTTGGTTTCGGGGGTGCTGTAGAAGTACATCGCGCGCGGAGCCTTGGCCGAGTTCGCTGTCGCAATCGATTCGACGGTCTTGCGGTCGTTCGACATCGAGGCGAGGATCGCCCGCGCTTCTTCCTTCTTGTCGAGCAGATCGCCGAAGATGTTGATCCAGGCTTCGAGGTCCTCTTGCGTTCCGTATTTGAGCAGGATGACCTTCAGTCCGGCGTTGCGTAGCGGAGCAACGATGTCGTCGCCCTTGTCGCCCCACTGGATGACGACATCGGGGTTCAACGACAGTATCTGTTCGACGTTCGGAACGAAGTCGGGTCCGGAAACTACTGGTGTATTGAGGAATTCGGGGAACATCGTAGCGAGCATGCCGTTCTTGGCAAGTGAGATGGCGCTCGAATTGACACCGACGTTGCGTGATATCGATTGATCGGAGCCCGCGATCATCGACGGCACCGGGATGATGGCCGACGCGATTCTTCCGACCGGAGTGTCGAAGGTGATGGTGTTCTGGTACTGGTCGACGACCGTGAACGGACCGGACGTGCCCTCGGTCTCGGATGCCGAGTCGACCGGGGTTCGGTTCGAGCACGCCGTGGCACCGAAAGCGCCGAGCGCGGCCGCTGCCACGCCCATCGATCTGATCAGTTGGCGGCGCGTCATGGCGCTTCCGAGTGGGGACGAGTTCTGCAACGCACGCATGCTTTCTCCGAAAAGTATTGTCACGGTGATGGATACCGAAAACTGAAATCAATTCCTAGATTCAGTTAGGCTAGCATACGTTTACTAAGGCTTGACTACCCTAATATGTGTTCTGGGCGACATGCGAAAGCCCGCACGACTTCCACTGTGGGGAGTCGTGCGGGCTGGACTGTCTGAGGTCAGCGGCTGGCGAACATCCTTATCCGCTGGTCACGGCTGCGCTCGAGATGGTTGCGCATGTGACCACGAGCTGACGATTCGTCCCTCGCGCGGATGGCGTTCAGGATCTCTTGATGCTCCGAATTGAGCAGGTCCGGTTCGCCGTAGTTCGACGGCGGTCCGCTGTCGTAGATTCGCAATTGGGTGGTGAGGCGGATCAGCAGTGAGGTGATCGTGGAATTGTGGGCGGCCTGCCAGAGTGCCTCGTGGAACTTGAAGTTCCCGGACCGAACCTCGGAGCCTTCCGTTGCAGTGCAGCAGAACTCGTGCAGTCCGTCCAGGCGGGCAAGGTCGAGATCGCTGTGACGGAGTGCGGCGGCGCCGGCCGCTTCCGATTCGAGGGCTACCCGCGCTGCGTAGATCTCGATGACGTCCTCCGGCGTGCCCGAACGGACCCGAAAACCGCGGGCGGCTCGTTCGAGCAGACCGTCGTGTGCGAGCCAGTTGAGTGCCTCACGGATCGGGGTGCGCGATGCGCCGTACGATTCGCACAATTGAGTCTCGTGCAGCGGAGCGCCCTGGGGGAACTTGCCGGCCAGGATGTCGGCACGCAGGCGCAGGTACTGCCGCGAGGTCTGATCGGACCGCCCGAGCGCAGCCTCCGGCACCAGTAGATCGGTGGTGCTCGTATCGGCGTCGAGATCCATGTGTCCCCATTCCTGTGCATGCAAGTAGAGCGCGTTCGATTATGCCATCGACGACGAGTGAGTACTTGCGTATACGCTAGTACTCATTTAGGTTCGTGATTGTTCGTTTCCGAGGGAGAGGGTCCGAAGTGGCTGGAGAGACCGCGTCGCCGCTGGTGGGTGCCGCTGAACTCGACGCGATGCTGCGTGAGGGAGGCGTCTCTGTGCTCGACGCGACGGTTCGCTTTCCTCCCGCACGATTCGATGGTGACTACCGACCGGAGTCCGGGTACGCCGGCTGGGTCTCTTCTCACATTCCGGGTTCTCGGCACGTCGACCTCATGGACGTCTTCTCCGATAGGGAAGCGGCGCTGCATTTCACGCGTCCGTCACCGGAGCAGTTGGTTACCGATCTTCAATCGAGCGGTATCGAGCCGGGTGCGGCAATCGTGATCTACGACCAGGGATCGACCACCTGGGCATCACGGCTCTGGTGGGTGTTTCGCAACGCCAGCATCGAAGCAAGAGTCCTCGACGGTGGCCTCGCCGACTGGACGCGACTCGGCTTTGCTCTCGTGAGCGGCGACGACGTAACCCACACGTCGGCCTCGACGCGTTGGAGCGTGACGGACCTCGGACTGTGGGTCGATCTACCGCGGGTTGCCTCACTGTCCTCCGGAGAAGAAGCCGGAACGCTGGTGTGTGCTCTGGCACCTGAGCAGTACGAGGGAACGGAGAAGACGCGATACTCGCGGCGCGGACATATTCCGTCAAGTGTGAATCTGTCCGCGAAGAGCCTTCTCGACGCCGACGCCCGGATGCTTCCGGTGGACGAAGTTTTGTCGAGATCGGCCGATGTTCTGCCAGCCGTCACCGAGCCTGTCGTGATCTATTGCGGCGGTGGAGTTTCGGCGTGCTTGACCGCACTTGCACTGATCCGAAGCGGCCACGAGGATGTCAAAGTCTACGACGGCTCGTTGGAGGAATGGACTGCAGATCCGACCCTGCCGATGGTTGTCGGCAGTGAGCCCGGCGGCGCGATTGCGGATGTTCGATGTCCGCGGTCCTGAATCGCCGCAGTCCCCAACTACTTCCCGTCCTGAAGGAATTCTCATGTCTGACACTGTCTCTGTCGAAACCGTCGCGTCGGCGATCGACGCACTCCGCGATCAGGTACCGCTCGTTCAATCGCTGACGAACATCGTTTCGGCAAACTTCTTGACCAACGTCCTGCTCGCTGCCGGCGCAAGCAATGCTCACATCGACAATGTCCACGAAGCGGGTGGGTTCGCTGCCGTCGCAGGGGGAGTGCTCGTCAACCTCGGAACACCGGACGACGGGACTGCCGAAGCCTTCCTGATAGCAGCGGAAGCGGCCCGAAATGCCGGTACGCCATGGGTTTTGGATCCCGTCGGTGTAGGCGGACTGCCCTGGCGGAGCGGTATCGCTGTGGACCTGCTGCGCTTTCACCCCAACGCCATCCGCGGGAACGCGTCGGAGATCATCGCGCTTGCGGGACTCGGCGGTGACACCCGCGGCGTCGACAGTGCCTCCGCGTCCGCCGACGCAGTGCCCGCCGCTCTGTCACTCTTGAAGCATGCGGATGCCGTGTCGGCATCCGGACCGGTCGACTACATCGTCGGCCGCGATGCGGGCGGTGACACCCTGGGCGTCCGAGTTTCCGGCGGCAGCGCTCTGTTGCCACGCGTGACCAGTACCGGTTGCTCTCTGGGCGGCCTGGTCGCCGCCTACCTCGCCGTGACGCCGACCGCGCTGGACGGATTGGTTGCTGCGCACACGCATGTTGCCGTGGCATCGGAGATCGCCGAGGAGAATGCCTCAGGCCCAGGGTCTTTTGCAGTCGCATACCTCGATGCGCTCTACACCGTGAATGCGGACACCATCCGCTCACGTGCCCGAATCGAATCGTTCGACCTGCCGGCTGGAGTGCAGAACTGATGGGCGTCAAGACATTTTGGTATCTCACCCAGGCCGACGGGGACTACCCGTGGAGCCCCGGTGGGCTGTTCCCCGTGGACGGGGCCAGGCAGATCGAGCTCGCGAAGACCATCGACGACGGCGGATTCGAAGGTGCTCTGGTTGCCACCTGGCCGAACGATCCGTTCATCTCGGCGACCTGGGCCGCAGCGCACACCACGCGGATGAAGTTCCTCGTCGCTGTCTACGCGAACATGACGCCGGCGCGCCTGCTGGCGGAGAAGGCATTGACCTTCGACGCCTTCAGCGGCGGCCGGCTGTTGATCAACTCGGTCAACGGACGCGAGAACATCCTGACCAAGTACGACATGAACGTGCCCCACGACGAGCGTTACGAGTTGGGGGAGCAGTACTGGGCAGACTTCCGCCGCATCTACTCCGAAGGGACCGAGTCGAACTTTCCCAACACGCCGCTGCGTATCGATGCGCCCGCAGGGCATCAGGTTCCGCTGTGGGGAACCGGTGATTCGCCTGCAGGCCTGGCGAATTCAGGCAAGGTGCTCGACACCTACTTGGCGATGCTGCGCGAAACTTCGTTCATCGAGGACAAGTTCTCTGCCGCACGGGTGGCGGCGGAGGCCGCCGGACGCGAATTCACCGACTTCGGTGCGCTCACCGGAGTGATCGTTCGCCCCACCAAGGCGCAGGCGCACGACCGGTTCCGCTCCTTGTTCGAGAAAACAGGCGTCGAGCAGATCGCCCATGTCTTGGACAACGCAGTGCGTCGTCGTACTCAGGGGAAACAGGACCTCAAAACTTTCACTGCTCGCGACGCACAGCGACAGGGCTGGGCGGACAAGATTGCGGCCGGCCGACTTCCGGAACCGGAGGAGTTGTACGTCGGTGACGGTCTGTACGCAGGTATCACGGCGTGGTCGCCGCTCGACATCTTCGGCACCGGGTCGTCGGCGGTGTACTACGTCGGTGATCCGGATTCGATCACGGACTCGGTGCGCACGCTTCGCAGCCGAACCGGTTTGACTGCACTGATTCTGGCGGGCTGGCCGCTGATCGAGGAAGCGAAGTGGGTTGCGGAGTATCTTGTTCCGCGATTCGACGAACTCAGCTGACAGCGCGTTGCAGGATCGTGGCACCGAGACCTAACGTGTCACAGAGAAATGCTGCAGCAGTGTCAATTTCATCCGCAGTGCATTCGAGAAGGATTTTGACTTCCACGTCCTTCTTGACGATGTCGGCAACAACAGCCACGGCGATAACGCCGGTTCCGACGGCCGAGCCTCGGAACAGATCGATCCCGTCGCCGTCCGCGCTGACCGTGCCGTCGAGATAGCCGTAATCGAGCGGATAGATCGCCGCGGGGTACCGCGGGTGTGCCGACCCGCGGGGCCGATCGATCACGACGGTCGACGTGGCAGCCAGGTGATCGAGGGCGGAGAACAGGTCTTCGTTCATCCCTACCGGTGCTCGCGCAGTAGCTGAGTCGGCGTCAGACCGGCCAGCGTTCGCGTATCGCGCGCGAGGTGGGCTTGGTCGGCGTATCCGGCGCGGCCGGCCAGCGAGGACAACGTGAGATCTGCGCTGCGGCTGAGAGCTAGTACATTCTGCATGCGTTGTACCTTCTGAATCAGCTTGGGGGACAGTCCGACCGAAGACGTGATCGAGCGTCGGAAATGACGTTCGGAAACACCGAGGTCTGCGGCGATCTCTCGTATCGGCGTCGTAGGTGAGGAGATGAGCGCGCAATAGCCTCGTTCGATTCCGTAGTCCGGTTCCAGTCCCCGCCACAGCTGGTCCAGCAGATTGGCGTCGACTGCCTCGTGGCGAAGGGCGTCGGCAAGCACCCGAGCTTGTCGGGAAGTCAGGATGTCGTCGAAGGCGATCTTCGAATCCTGCACCGCGTCGGCCGCGGCGCCGAGCAGGCTCCGCAGAGCGGGCGGATTGATCCGGATGCCCCACATCGTCGTACCGGCGGCGACCGAAACCAGATCGGCACCGGTGGCAGGTCCGACGAGCCACGACTTTCCGTCGCTGTCGACGATGAAGTCGGCGCAGAGATCGGGAAGAATCCGCTTTGCTTCCGTGGACGCATGGGGGTCGGTAGTGCTTTTCCACGTGCAACTGAAGAGGCCGGCGGAACCGGTGATCCGAGTCTCGAGATAGGTGTGGCCGTTTTGTTCAAGACTCGACGCTACCGTCCGACTACCGTCAAGAGCGAGGGTGTCAGTGCCGGTCATCAGATCATCGTCACACACTCGCCGATCACTTCTCGACCCGAAACAGGAGAAATACCGTGTCCGTCTCTCCGAGACTCGATCTCGTCGGAATCGTCACCAACGATCTCGCTCGTTCCCTCGCGTTCTACCGAACCCTCGGGCTCGACATTCCGGAAACACCCGCGGATGCTCCCCATGTGGAGTTCACGTTCGACAGTGGGCTTCGGCTGGCGTGGGACGCGCTGTCCACCATCGCAAGCTTCGATCCTGACTTCGCTGTCGGGGAGGGGCGACACCCTGTCGCTTTGGCATTCGATTTCGGCACACCTGATGCCGTAGACGAGGCGTATCAGCGCATCACAGCCGACTTCCCCGGACACAAGGCGCCGTTCGATGCCGTGTGGGGGCAGCGTTACGCCGTTCTTCTCGATCCCGACGGCAATACCGTGGATCTCTTTGCCGCGCTCTGATTTCGAACGACGCAGGCCTCGACCGATTGTCGGTCGAGGCCTGCGGTTGTCGGTGATCGAGTAGTTGTCAGTTCACCAAGCGTTGAGGGTGTCGAGGATCTGGCCTCGGGCCTTCCACAGTTCTGCACCCCAGTACGGCCACGAATGAGTGCCGTTGGCCGGGAAGCTGTACGTTGCCGGAATTCCCAGGGAGTTCATGCGCAGTTGGAATGCCCGTGAGTTCATCAGGGCAAGGGCCTCGAGCCCGATGGCACTACCGGTATTCACGAAGTCGACGGGCCGACGCGGTTGATCGAACTGCCCGGGCAGGCCGCTCGCGGCGGAGATGTACAGGGAGAGCCCAGCCAACTCGGGTGCAAACACGAAGGGGTCGTTGCGGAGCCAAGCGGGGTTCCACGGCGGTCCCCACATGGCATCGACATTGAAGGACCCTGCGCTGACCATGGCCACGCGGATTGCTTCACGCATGCCTGGAGCCGAGATGTTGAGGTATCCCGAGAGCGATCCGGCGAACTTGAACTGATCGCGGTGATAGGCGGCGAGCGTCAGTGCCGCGCTGCCACCCATGGACAATCCGAGCACACCGTTGTTGGTTCGGGAGACTCCGCGCGATTCCAGATAGGCGGGAAGTTCCTGGGTGAGGAAGGTTTCCCATTTGTACGTGACCGGTTGGCGATTCAAATTGCTGTTCGCATACCAGTCGGAGTAAAAGCTGGACTGCCCGCCGACCGGCATGACCAGGGTGACGTTGTCGCCGCGAAACTGTTCGAGAGCGTTGGTCTCGAAACTCCATGCGTTTCGGTCGTCGCGTGCACGCAAACCGTCGAGAAGGTAGAGAGCCGCGTTGCCGCCGCGCGAAGCCCACTGGATCTGGACCTTGATCGGGCCCATCGAGGAGTCGACGAATACGTCCTCGTAACCACCGGCCGGGGCGGTGCGAGCAGGTGCCGCGCTTGCTACTGATCCGCTGATCAGGCCTGCGGTCAGGGGGAGCGCGAGTGCTGTCGCTGCGAGGCCGAGGATCCGACGCTTGATTCGTTTCGAAATTCGCTTCTTCGAAGAATCTCGGTTGTTTGCAAGATCCGTGCGTACCTCGTGCATAAATCACTCCCGCCCCAACGGTGCTTGCACACCGAAATCCGACCGAGCCCCCCGAGGCACGGAATTCCTGATGACACTAAGTGGTCTGTATTGGCGCCGACGGCTCCGTTATCGGTTCGTTATCAAACTGGTCCGATTTACGAAGTGCCGTCAGGAGTCGTCTACCGGAGGTTGAGCGTCGATTTTCCAACCTCCACGAATCAGATGTTCCCGTACCCGAGCGACATCCGATTCGTGCGGCATGTCGTCGGTGACTTTGGTGATGAGGACGCCGATGTCGATCGGATCGACCGGAATCGGAAAGTCGATCGGATCGACAGGGACCGGAAACTCGGCGACGAGATCGTCGGCAAGAACGGCGATCTCTGCGTCGGACAACTGCCGCCGGAGCAGGGCCATCAAAGGGACGTAGTCCTGCTCCGGCACACCGTTCGGATACCCGGCACGCAGCCAGCCGAGTATCGAAGCCAGAAGTGGTGGAAGGCTCAACGAAGCGAGCTTCAGTCGTTATCGAGATCAGCGAGTGGCCACCCGGCGGCAGCCAGGACCGAGGCAACGCGCGCGATGTCCTCGTCCGAGGGCGTCTGGCTCGTCAGATCTGCGATCTGAGCGCTGATCTCGTCGCTCGAGATCACCTGGTCGCTGTTGACGTCGCTCAGTTCTGCGAGTGCAGCGCCGATGGCAATGTCTCGAATTTGCGCGTCCGAGAGCTTGCGTCGTAGCAATGCGACCAGCGGAATGCGGTCCTTGGGCGGTATGCCTTCGGGGTAGCCGGCGCGAAGCCATTCCAGAATGGATTGAGGAAGGGATGGAGTCGGTGCAGTCACGGTGATGTCTTTCCGCTCGTGAGGTCGCACGGGATCAGAAGATCTCGATGCCGAATGTGTGGCTGAGGAAGCCCTGCATGATGAAGAGGATTCCGGTGACGATCGCGATGAGCACTACCGCGAAGCACACCACTGCGCCTGCCACGGCCAACGGACTGCGAGCCGCGACTGCAGTGCTCCCGCCCCCACTGCCACGTTGCCCGGCGTCGAGGGATTTCAGGCCGATCGCGAAGATTGCCGGGAGTCCGGCGCCCAGCAGGAGGCCGACCAGTACGACCTGCCAGAGCGAGTCGACGGTGTTTTTCAAGATATCCATGTCGATTCCCTCTTTCAGGCTTTGACGTCGGTGGTGACGCGGGCGTCCGGACCGGGGACCTCTGCGGGTACCAGGCCGCCGTCCCACTCGGCGTTGACGTTGCTCGGATCGATGGGCTCCTTGCGGGAGCGCACGTACATCCAGCCGGCCAACGCGATGAGCACGGCGAAGACGACCAGGACACCGGGTAGGCCGCCGACGATGTTGGCCAGTCCCCAGCACAGAGCGCCGACGATCGCAGCGGACGGGAGAGTGATCAACCAGGCGACCGCCATACGTCCGGCGACGCCCCAACGAACTTCGGCGCCCTTGCGTCCCAGACCGGTTCCCATGATGGAACCCGTCGCCACATGGGTGGTGGAGAGAGGAAGACCTAGGTGGCTGGACGTGAGAATGATTGCAGCAGAGGACGCTTCGGCTGCCATTCCCTGCGGTGCAGCGATCTCGACAAGTCCCTTGCCTAGTGTGCGGATAACTCGCCAACCACCGAGGTAGGTTCCGGCAGCGATCGCGAGCGCGCAGGTGAGCTTGACCCAGAACGGCATGTCCGCGTCGGCGGAAATGGTTCCGTGGGCGACTAGGGCGAGGAAGATGACGCCCATGGTCTTCTGAGCATCGTTGGTGCCGTGGGCGAGGGAAACGAGCGAAGCCGAACCGATCTGGCCGAGTCGGAAACCTTTGTCCTTGGTTTCCTCACCGACGTTGGAGGTGAGGCGGTAGATGAGCCAGGTTCCGGCCGCGGCAACCAAGCCGGCTACGACGGGGGCGAGAACTGCGGGGATGACAACCTTGCTGAGGACGCCGCTCCAGGCGACACCGCTCATTCCGAGAGATGCGATGGCGGCGCCGATCAGACCGCCGAACAGCGCATGCGAGGAACTCGAGGGGATACCGAGCAACCACGTTGCCAGGTTCCAGATGATGCCGCCGACAAGGCCGGCGAAGACGATGGTGAGCAGCGCTTGGCCACCCACATTTCCGAGGTTCACCACGCCCTTGGCCACGGTGGCAGCAACCTCTACCGAGAGGAAAGCTCCGACCAGGTTCAAGGAAGCAGACAGAGCGACTGCCACCTTGGGCTTGAGGGCTCCGGTTGCAATCGACGTGGCCATAGCGTTGCCAGTGTCATGAAAACCGTTGGTGAAGTCGAACCCCAGAGCGGTTACGACGACGACGAGGAGAACGATGAGTTCCGCATTCACGAGAAGTCATGTTCCAACATCGGCGGGCCGCAAATCGACCTGAGATGGGGTCGTTCCGCGACATTTCCACCACTCGGCACTTGTTGTTCATCTTCGTCCGGATAATTGTCCGTTTTGAAACTCCTGGGGTAGAGAAAATTCATTCGCGTGCATGGTCGTGGAGTTTGTGGAGGCATACGCCAATTGTCGGACGGACGTATTGGGTTCTGGACTTCCTCGAAATCGGGTAAGGCGAAGCGGCTGCGGAACAACACACGGGTTACCGTCGTGCCATGCAACAATCGCGGGAAGGTTGTCGACGGCACTTCGCCGGTCGCCGGGACCGCAGTTGGTGAGCGGTGGAGCAGAGTTCGACGAGATCCGCAGCAAAATCAAAGCGAAATACGGTGTGATGGTGCCTATTTCGAAGTTCTTCAACACTCTCGGTTACATCGGGAAGGGGCCGTTCCCGTATGGCGATACCGGCGTGATCATTTCCGTCGGTGCATAGTCGGCGTTGTGCACCGGAGTAGCCTGAAGGTATGGAACCCACGACCGGGCGCCTCTGCCTGGCGGTTCCACGAATCCTCCGTCAAGGAGCCTCGTCATGGCGCACATCAGCACTCTCGACTATGCAAGGGAAGCGCCGCAGCGCCATATCGGGCAACCTTTCCCTTCGCCGACGCGGACCCCGCGGTTCCTGCTTCGCGGGCAAGGTGCCGTCAAGGCACCTGTGGACGGCGCGTGGTTCCCGTGGACCACGAACGTCACGGCGGAGCTTCACGATCTGATATCCGCACTTTCGTTGCGGCTGGGGCCGATCGCGAGGGTTGCGTTCGACTGGAACACGATCAGTAGCGCGCAGCGACGTATCGACGAAGTCGACGGACTGGAAGTGCGGGGTCCGTACCCTGGCCAACCCCACGATTTGATGTATCTCGACGACATCTATGGTCGTCAACTCGTTCTGATGATGATTCCGCCGTACACGGATCCGGACCGCGCGTACGAGGTCATGCGGCGGTTGGTGGATCCTTGCCGCAGCGAAATTTATCGGGTGCAGTGAGATCTTTCTGAAGGGCGGAGTCGAATTCTTCGAATCCTGAACATGTGTCCAGTTTGTCTGATTTGATGGTTCTCGTAACCACAGACCCAGGCGCATTCCTTCCGGTCAGCGCTTGGGCGCGGCAGCTTGACTCCCTGCCGTGTCGTCGGTCCGGCATGTCCACCGCCCTCCCGCTGTGTGTGAGCGCCGGACCGAAGGAAGCCCCACCCTCCCCACGGGGGTGGGGATTCCTCCCTGTTCGGGCTGAACTGCGTTCGCATCGCCGAGTCCGCCGGGTTGTTCGGCAGTTCGGGACGCACCGGTCCGTAGCATCGCCACTGTGAACATTTCCCTACTCGGTGCAGCTGGGCTTCAGGACTGCGCCGACAGTGGAATGGACTGCATGGACGGATTCGGGGCATTGGTTCTTCTGTACGGCGGCGGATTCATTCTCGCCTCGATATGGATTTCCCTGTGCCTTGTCGGAACGGCCGATGTGATCATCGCCGGGTTGAGTGCATGGCTTGCTTACCGACGCTCTCGTCAAATCTCGAAAAAGGCCGGTCCGGATCCAGCCCCCTACTGGACCTGAATGAGACTGACATTTTCACTGAGACCGCACGAAGCCCTGAAACTATGTGGCATCCTGCCGTTCCAGCCAGTTCAAGATCGCTTGGTTGGTCTCATCGGGTCTTTCTTGCTGGATCCAATGACCGCAGTCGAGATTGACTACTTCCACATTGGGCACGAACTCTGTCAGGTTCTCTGCCCTCGCGATCGCGTCACGGTCGCCGTAGATCATCAGTGCGGGCTGTTGGATGATCGGGTCCACCTCCGCCAGCAAATGCCAATTGCGGTCAAGGTTCCTGTACCAGTTCACACTGCCCGTGAATCCTGTCGATTCGAAGGAGGAGACGAAAACGGCCAGTGCGCTATCACTCATCAGAGGCTCACCGAGTGGCGTCTCTGCTCTGGCGAGATCGATCAGCGCCATACCCGGCTGAGGCTCCTGGAGGGGTTCGTCTTTCCGGTACAGGTTGCGGAGGAACCGGAAGGTGTTGTCTTCGAACACGGCGTCCGCGACGCCCGGCTGTCGATTGAAGTGAACGAAGTAGAAGTCACCGCCAAGCACGGCTTCCATGAACTCGATCCAGGGCTGCTCTCCGCGATCCTGGTAGGGCAGGCTCAGGTTGATCACTTTGTTTACCCGGTCCGGGTGCAACAGGGTCAGGCCCCACACGACAAAGGCGCCCCAATCGTGACCGACAAAGGTGGCATCTTCGTAGCCGTAGTGATCGAGCAGTGCGATGAGATCTCCCGCCAGATGTTCAATGTCATAGTCCGTCACTGCGGTCGGACGTGATGAGTTGCCGTAGCCGCGCTGGTTCGGGACGATGACGTGGTAGCCCGCCTCGACAAGGGCGGGCACCTGGTATCGCCAAGAATAGGCGTGCTCTGGCCATCCGTGACACAGCACGATGGGTTTCCCTGAATTGTGTTGCCCTGCTTCGAAGACTTCGAGTTCCACGCCGTTGACTGGGATAACGACGGGCCGAGGAAAGTCGGATGGATTCACGGATGCTCCTTCGAGTTGAGTACCGATCTTGTGTCTGGATCGACCGGTTGCTCCGACGATAGGGAGCATCGTGGACACATAATGTCCTAGATCACTGGCAATCTGAAGAAATGCGGAACGATCCCACAGGCAGAGCACTGCAACTGCTCTCGCTCCTTCAGACCCATCGTTTCTGGCATTGTGCCGAACTTGCCGTACGACTCGATGTCACGCAGCGGACGGTGCGCCGCGACATCGATCGCCTGCGCGACCTTGGCTATCCGGTTGATTCCACGTCCGGAAAATACGGGGGCTACCGACTTGCGACGGGGGCGCACGTGCCGCCCCTGATCCTCGACGATGACGAGTCCGTGGCGGTGGCCGTCGGATTGCGCTACGCCGCCGAGGCCGCCATCGGAGGCATCGAAGAAACGTCGCTGCGCGCGCTGACGAAGATCGAAACACTCTTGCCCCATCGACTACGCCGACGTGTGTCGGCACTGCATTCGAGCGTCAGTTCCATGCGGCGGGCAGATGACGACGACGTCGACCCCGAAGCACTCAGTGTGCTCGCTGCGGCATGTCGCGACCATGAGCACGTTCGCTTCGACTATCGGCGAGGTGATGGCGAGAGCAGCAGACGGCTCGTCGAGCCGCACCGCCTTGTCACGGCGGGACGTCGTTGGTATCTCGTAGCGTGGGACCACCATCGTGCGGACTGGCGAACATTTCGACTGGACCGGCTCTCGGAGCCCTGGCTGGCAGGCAGTCATTTCACGCCACGTGAGATCCCGGGCGGTGACGCGGCAGGCTTCGTCGCGAGATCAGTCGGCTCGCCGCCTCGTCACCACGATGCAAAACTCGCCATCGAAGCCACGTTCGCCGACCTCGAGGGCGTACTCAGATGGATTGACCACACACCGATCGAGGTGGCAGCGGACCGCTGCCTTGTCCAGATCCGCAGCGAAGATCTCGGCAGGCTCGCCATGACGGTTGCGCGCATTGCGCTCACCGCCCCAGTGGTGGTCATCGAACCAACCGAGCTCGCCGACACCGTCAGTCGGCTCGCCCGTCACCTCAGGGTCTCGCCACCATGACAGAAGAGGATTGCGCGACAAGACCATTCATGCCCGGACTGCCGCGGGGACGTGTTCCCTGCGCAGGCCCCTCGTCTACCGAGACACGTATCCGTTTCCCTCTGAGCTTGGAGAGTAAGTGACCGATTCGAAATCATCGCCACCGGCTTCCGTCCACCCCCCAACATGGAAGTTCGACTACCCGATCATTCACGCCGAGACTCGGGAACAGTGGCGAACCTGGTTGACGGACAATCACACGTCAGCCCGAGGTGTGTGGTTGTGCTCCTGGCGTACCACCACCAGCCGACCACGCTGCCCCTACCCTCAGGCCGTCGAGGAAGCCATCTGCTTTGGTTGGATCGATTCCACCAACACCATTTTCGACGAAGAGCGCAATTTGCAACTGTTCACGCCGCGTAGACGCAAGAGTTCCTGGACCCGACTCAACCGCGAACGCGCAGCCGAGATGGAGGCGCATGGCCTCATGACCGCTGCTGGTCGCCGTGCCATTGTCGCCGCGAAATCCACCGGTTGGTGGACGATTCTCGACCAAGTCGAAGACCTCGAGGAGCCAGTTGACTTGCAGGCGGCGCTGGACCGAGACCCGCAAGCTCGAAGCAACTGGGACAGTTTTCCGCCCAGCGCGCGCAAACAGATGTTGTGGTGGATCGTCAGCGCCGCTCGAGACGCAACACGGGTGGATCGAATCGCCCATATCGTCAACAGAGCGGCGATCGGTCAACGCGCCCGCGGCTGATCCGCGATTCGACCGCGTCCGGTATGAAGGCCGGTCATCATTTGCCCGAGAGGGTCTACATCGGCGCAGAATCCAGCCACAGACGTTCTCTGGGCTGGCGAGGTCGATATCTGGTTCTCGATCATCACACTCTGAGCCGGCGGCGAGCTTTTGTGCGCTCCTCAGAATCCTGTCCGTGCTCTTGCCACCTAACTCAGGGTCAAGCAAGTGGATTCCTCGACCACCGTGTGGCGGACACATTCGATCGGACCGAAACAAGTGCACCCGCCCCACAGACGCGGGACGGGTGCACTCGGTATTCGCAGGTCTGACTTACGTCAGGATGCGGATCACACGTCGTAGTAAAGCTCGAACTCGTACGGGTGCGGACGCAGGTTGACCGGAGCGATTTCCTGCTCACGCTTGAGCGAGATCCAGGTCTCGATCAGGTCGGTGGTGAAGACGCCACCCTCGGTCAGGTACTCGTGATCGGCTTCGAGGCGGTTGATGACCGTCTCGAGGCTGGTCGGAGCCTGCGGGATGTTGCGAGCCTCCTCCGGGGGAAGCTCGTAGAGGTCCTTGTCGACCGGAGCCATCGGCTCGATCTTGTTCTTGATGCCGTCCAGGCCGGCCATCATCTGTGCAGCGAAGTTGAGGTACGGGTTACCCGAGGAGTCGGGTGCGCGGAACTCGAGACGCTTTGCCTTCGGGTTGTTGCCCGTGATCGGGATACGGACAGCTGCCGAGCGGTTGCGCTGGCTGTACACGAGGTTGATGGGGGCTTCGTAGCCCGGCACCAGACGGTGGTACGAGTTGATGGTCGGGTTGGTGAAGGCCAACAGCGACGGAGCGTGGTGCAGGATACCGCCGATGTAGTGGCGAGCCATGTCCGAGAGGCCTGCGTAGCCGGACTCGTCGTGGAAGAGGGGCTTGCCGTCCTTCCACAGGGACTGGTGGACGTGCATGCCCGAGCCGTTGTCACCGAAGAGCGGCTTCGGCATGAAGGTTGCGGACTTGCCGTGCTGCCAGCAGGTGTTCTTGACGATGTACTTGAACAGCTGCAGGTCGTCGGCCGCTGCGAGCAGCGTGTTGAACTTGTAGTTGATCTCCTGCTGTCCGCCGGTGCCGACCTCGTGGTGGCCGCGCTCGAGCTCGAAGCCCGCGTTGGTCAGGTTGGTGGAGATCTCGTCGCGCAGGTCCACGTAGTGGTCGTACGGAGCGACGGGGAAGTAGCCACCCTTGGCGCGAACCTTGTAGCCGAGGTTCGGGGAGCCGTCGGCGTTGGTCTCTGCGCCGGTGTTCCAGGAACCGGAGATGGAATCCAGCTCGTAGAAAGCGGAGTTCATGCCGGAGTCGTAGCGAACCGAGTCGAAGATGTAGAACTCGGCCTCGGCGCCGAAGAATGCGGTGTCCGCGATGCCGGTGCTGACCAAGTACTCCTCGGCCTTGCGGGCAACGTTGCGCGGGTCGCGGCTGTAGGACTCACGGGTGAACGGGTCGTGCACGAAGAAGTTGATGTTGAGGGTCTTCGCCTTGCGGAAGGGATCGATCTGCGCCGTGGTGACGTCGGGAAGCAACATCATGTCGGACTCGTGGATCGACTGGAATCCGCGGACCGAAGATCCGTCGAATGCGAGGCCGTCCTCGAACACGTCCTGGTTGAAAGCAGACGCCGGGATCGAGAAGTGCTGCTGGACGCCGGGCAGGTCGCTGAACCGAATGTCGACGTACTCGATGTTCTCGTCCGCGATGTACTTGATGACCTCTTCGGCCGTGGTGAACGCCACGCTTGTGCTCCTTAAGTCGCTTCAGCCAAGTGATGTCGGTTGAATCCGTCGAGGCAGACGGTAGGGAGCTGGTGTTGCCCGCTCGTCAACCCTTTGTTTCGGCAGTGTTACGCGTCGCAGCATCCTGGGGATTTCCGAAGTCCATGTGACCGGCCACACAGTTAAAACCCGGCAAATCTGGACTACGGTGCTGCGACGCCTATCCTGGACAGCATGGCACGAATCACCGGAACTTGGCTCTCTGGGCCTGAAGCAGCTTTGCCGAAGAATGCGGACGGTCGTGAGCAGTCTTATCGCGGCGAGTTTCTCGGCTTCCCCCAGGAGGGCCCCGGATCTCTGGTCGGTTCGGGCCGTCGTATCGCCGCACTGTTGGTGGATTGGGTTATGGCCGTGGGAGTGGCCTCGCTCATCACCGGCGACTTCTTCGACGGTATGACCTCCACGATCACGTTGATGGTGTGGTTCGCCGTCGGCGTCGTCACCGTGGCGCTGTTCAACTTCACACCGGGGCAATTCGTTCTCGGACTTCAGGTTGCGCGAATCGAAGGCCCGATCCGAGTGGGCTTCGTGCGCGCGCTCGGGCGTCAGGCACTTCTCGTGTTCGTGATTCCCGCGACGATCACCGACATCGACGGTCGCGGTATGCAGGACCGCGCGACCGGCACTTTGCTCGTGAAGTCGCGCTGACACCAACTTCTCGAACGAAGAAAGACCCGGGTCCCTATGGGCCCGGGTCTTTCGTTTTGCAGTGGGGGAGTGTCAGCGACGACGAATGGTTCGCTGCATGCCCTTCATCTTCGCGCCTCCGGGCATCGGACCCTTGGGAAGCGCTGCTCCGCCGCCGCGTGCGCTGAGCGCAGCGAGTCGGCCTTCGATGTTGTCCATGCGCTTGGTGTCGATGTTGCGCGGCAGCTTGTTCAGGTAACGCTGGAGCTGCGAAAGCGGAACCTGGCCTTCGTCGTTTCCGATGATGATGTCGTAGATCGGGGTGTCACCGATGAGGCGCGCAGTCTTCTTCTTCTCCTGCGCGAGGAGGCCCTTGACGCGTTGCGGCGAGCCCTCTGCGACGAGGATGACACCCGGTCGTCCGACGACGCGGTGAACGGCGTCTAGCTGGGTGGTGCCGGCGACGGCGTTCGTGACGCGCCACGCCCCCTGCATGTTGTCGAGTGCCCACGCGGCGGCGCCGGCCTGGCCCTCAGCCTTCTTGTACACCGATTTCTGGACGCGGCGACCGAAGATGATGAAGGCGCCGAGGAGGCCGAGAACGATGCCGATCGGCAGCAGGAACCACTGAAGGCCCCAGATGAGACCGACCAGGAAGAAGACCAGAGCCGCACCCACCAGGGTGCCGATCATCAGCGGCAGAAGGAGCTTGTCGTCCTTGCGCTGCATCTGGAACGCCTGCCAGAGCTGAGTTCTGCGTTCCTTGGAAGCCTGCTTGCGGGCAGCCTTCGCTGCAGCCTTTGCCTCTTTGGTGGGTTTGCCCTTACCGGATTTGCTGCCGTTCGCCATGTACCCAGGATACGTCCATTGCTGTGCGCCTTTACTAACCGCCCGCGGTTAATAAAGGCGCACAGCAAAAAGTGGATCAGCGATTCAGGCGCGCCATGAGTGAGCTGGCTTCCTGGGAAGCGTCGCCGCCCTCGGTCAGATGACGCTGCGCCTCGGGAAGTTCACGGCCGTGATGTGCCATGGCCTGCGCATACAGGCGGCCGGCGCGGTACGACGAGCGAACCAACGGACCGGCCATGACGCCGGCGAAGCCCATCTCTTCTGCAGCCTTCGAGTGTGCGACGAACTCCTCGGGCTTGACCCACCGCTCGACGGGGTGGTGCCGAGGTGAGGGGCGCAGGTACTGGGTGATGGTGAGGATGTCGCAGCCGGCGGCGTGGAGATCTGCCATCGCCTCGGTGACTTCTTCCGGGGTTTCGCCCATGCCGAGGATCAGGTTGGACTTGGTGACCAGTCCGTACTCGCGTGCCGCAGTGATGACGTCGAGGCTGCGCTGGTACCGGAAAGCGGGACGGATCCGCTTGAAGATGCGGGGAACGGTCTCGAGGTTGTGTGCGAGCACCTCGGGACGTGAGGCGAAGACCTCGTCGAGCAGTTCCGGCTTGCCGTTGAAGTCGGGAACCAGGTTTTCGACGCCGGTGCCCGGGTTGAGTTCGTGGATCTTGCGGACGGTTTCGGCGTAGAGCCAGGCGCCGCCGTCCGGGAGGTCGTCGCGGGCGACGCCGGTGATCGTGGAGTACCGAAGTCCCATGGCCTGAACGCTTTCGGCGACGCGACGGGGCTCGTCGCGGTCGAGAGCCTCGGGCTTGCCGGTGTCGATCTGGCAGAAATCGCAGCGGCGTGTGCACTGCTCGCCGCCGATCAGGAAGGTGGCTTCGCGGTCTTCCCAGCATTCGTAGATGTTGGGGCAGCCCGCTTCCTCGCAGACGGTGTGCAAACCTTCACGCTTGACCAGGCCCTTGAGCTCCGAGTATTCGGGGCCCATCTTTGCTCGGGTCTTGATCCAGTTGGGTTTGCGTTCGATGGGCGTCTCCGCGTTTCGGATCTCGAGACGGAGCAGCTTACGTCCTTCTGGGGCGATAGTCACGACAGTGATCCTACGCCCGGTGATTACTGCAACGGGGTTCGGGCGAGCCCGTCAGCTGTACTGAACGGTAGTAAAAGTCGGAGTAGGCGAGGCGCTTTCGAAGGTGACGCGCTCGACGTTGCATTCGGTGACGGGCATGGTTCCGTCGAGAGCAGCGATCACGGCCATGGTGACGGCGGGAGTGACCTCGTCCACGGTGACGTCGCGACCGAGTTCGTGTGACAGCGTCGTCACCCCCGCGTCACGGATTCCGCAGGGAATGATGTTGTCGAATCCGGTCAGGACCGAATTGCAGTTCAGGGCGAAACCGTGCAGCGCGACACCACGTTGAACGCGAACGCCGATGGCTGACACCTTGCGTTCGGGCTTCCATTGCCCGTTGGCGAGTTCGGCAGGCAGCCAGACGCCCGAGCGGCCGTCGATCCGCCCGCAGTTCAGGCCGAGGTCCGTGCACACCGTGATCAGCGCTTCCTCGATGCGTCGTACGTATCGCACCACGTCGATGGGCTCGGCCAACTTCACGATCGGATACCCGACCAGTTGACCGGGGCCGTGCCAGGTGATCTTGCCGCCGCGGTCGACATCGATGACCGGTGTGCCGTCGACAGGTCGATCGTCCGGTTCCGTGCGTCGCCCAGCCGTGTACACCGGGGGATGTTCGAGGAGGAGGAGCGTGTCTGATCCGATGTCGTCTGCCCGCGTTGCCGCGAGCTCACGCTGACGGTCCCACGCGGCGTTGTAGTCGATCGATCCGAGTTGCTCGACGGCGATCGGCAGTTTCGAGAACCGGGCGGAGACGGCAGCGCTGCTCATGGAAGTAGAGATTACGCCCGACTTCGGACTCAACCCAGTGCGGCCGCCAGCGCTTCGCCGATCGTGTTGTGGCGGAAGGAGAATCCCGCCTTTTCCAAAGCTGCGGGAATGGCGCGCTGGCCACCGAGGATGCCGCTCTTGGCGAATTCTCCGATCAAGGCTTCGAGGGCGAACCCGGGCACGATCCACGGCGCCGGGCGGTGAACTGCGCGGGACATGGCGTCGTTGAACTGGGCGTTGGTGACAGGCGCCGGACCGGTCAGGTTGACGGGACCGAAGAGTTCGGGATTGGTGAGCGCGAACTTGATCGCGTCGCACTCGTCCTCGAGTGAGATCCACGGAAAGTACTGACGACCGTTGCCCAGTCGCCCACCGAGGCCGAACGAATAGATCCGCCGAAGTCGACCGAGCATGCCGCCGTGGGGTGAAATCACGACGCCCGAGCGCAGATTGACGACGCGAGCACCCGCCCTGCGCGCGGGCTCGGTGGCAAGCTCCCAGTCTCGACACGTCGTGGCGAGAAAGTCGGTGCCTGCCGGCGAATCCTCGTCGACGATCTTGTCGCCGGTGTCGCCGTAATAGCCGACGGCGCTGGCGTTGGCGAGGACGGGAACATTCTGGCTCGCGACAGCTTCGGCCAAGACATCGGTGGCAACTATGCGGCTGTCACGGATCGCTTGCTTGTAGGAACCCGACCACCGTTTGTCGCCGATGCCGACACCACAGAGGTTCACGACGGCGTCAGCGCCTTGCAGGACGGAGAGGTCCAGACGGTCGTGGTCCGGGTCCCAACGCGATTCGTCGGGTCCAGCGGTCGACCGTCGCACCAGACGTACCACGTCGTGGTTGTCGGAGCGCAACGATGACACCAAGGCCGTTCCGATCAAACCGGACGAGCCGGCGATGACTACTCGCATTCGGAAAGCCTCCTTCGATTCAGCCTGCTTCGATATCCGAACGTATATCTCCGACCGTACTGAAAAAGCCGGGGCGCCACCTCCTGATGGAGATGACGCCCCGGCTGGAAGAGCAGTTGCTTACAGGCCCAGATCAGCTTCGAACGAGGCTTCTTCCAACCGCTGCTTCACGGTGGTGAGGAATCGGCCGGCGTCGGCGCCGTCGACGAGACGGTGATCGTAGGTCAGCGGCAAGTAGATCATCGAACGAACGCCGATGGACTCGTTGCCGTTCTCGTCGGTGACCACCATCGGACGCTTGACAATAGCGCCGGTTCCGAGCATGGCCGCCTGCGGCGGTACCAGGATCGGGGTGTCGAACAGCGCGCCCTGGCTGCCGATGTTGGTGATGGTGAAGGTGCCACCCGAGAGCTCGTCCGGCTTCAGGCCACCCGAGCGTGCACGCTTGGCGATGTCGGCGATGGCGCGGGCCAAGCCGGCCAGGCCGAGATCACCGGCGTTGTGGATGACGGGGGAGAGCAAGCCCTGATCGGTGTCCACTGCGATGCCGAGGTGCTCGGCGTCGTAGTAGGTGATCTGCTTGGCAGCTTCGTCGTAGCTGGCGTTGATGTTCGGGTGCGACTTCAGTGCCTCGACGACTGCCTTGGCGAAGAACGGGAGGAACGTCAGGTTGACGCCTTCGCGCTCGATGAAGCCGGCCTTGGCGCGGGCCCGCAGGGCGACGATCTTGGTGACGTCCACCTCGAAGGTCTGCGTGAGCTGAGCGGTGTTCTGCAGCGACTCGCGCGTCTTGGTGGCCGTGATCTGCCGAATACGGTTGGCCTTCTGCGTGGTTCCGCGCAGGTGTGCCAGTTCTGGTCGGACGCCTGCAGCTGCGGAGGCAGCCGGTGCGGCTGCGGGAGCTGCAGCAGCAGGAGCAGGAGCAGCTGCAGCGGGTGCCTTCTTGGCCTCCGCAGCGGCGAGCACATCCTGCTTGCGGATGCGGCCGCCGACGCCGGTGCCGGTGACGGTCGCGAGGTCGACGCCGTTGTCCGTTGCGAGCTTGCGCACGAGCGGGGTGACGTACGGGCTGCTGTCACCCGAAGCTGCGGGTGCAGCCGCCGGTGCGGGAGCCGCAGCGGGCTTCGGTGCGGGTGCGGCCGGTGCGGCGGCAGGCTTGGGTGCTTCAGCCTTCGGGGCCTCTGCCTTGGGAGCGGGCGGTGCTGCGGGCGCGGCGGGAGCAGCCTTGGGTGCCGGAGCCGCGGCGGGTGCGCCGGATCCGACGACGGCCAGCTGGCCACCGATCTCGACGGTGTCGTCTTCCTGCGCATTGATCTCGAGCAGGATTCCGGCGACGGGCGACGGGATTTCGGTGTCGACCTTGTCGGTCGAGACTTCGAGCAGCGCCTCGTCGACGGCAACCTCGTCGCCGACGGCCTTGAGCCAGCGGGTGACGGTGCCTTCGGTGACGGACTCGCCGAGGGCGGGCATCGTCACGGCAGTACCTTCAGCGGAACCGCCGGAAGCAGCGGGTGCCTCGGCGGCGGGAGCTTCCTCGACGGGAGCTTCGGCAGCCGGAGCTTCCTCGGCGGGAGCTTCTTCTGCGGCCGGGGCGGGTGCCTCTGCCGCGGGAGCTGCGGCTTCGCCGGCTTCACCGATCTGGGCGAGCTCGCCACCGATTTCCACGGTGTCGTCTTCCTGCGCGACGATCTTGGTCAGGACGCCGGCGACGGGAGACGGAATCTCGGTGTCGACCTTGTCCGTGGAGACTTCGAGCAAGGGTTCGTCGACTTCGACCGTGTCTCCTTCCTGCTTGAGCCACCGTGTGACAGTTCCCTCGGTGACGCTCTCACCTAGGGCTGGCATCTGGACGGAGAAGGCCATGTCTTTTGACTCCTCGACAGTTGTGTTCGGGTTGTTGAATTTTGTCGACTTGTGGTCGTAATGCATTGTGCTCGAGTGGCGCGCGACGTGCGGCTACTTGTAGCTATTTTGCCGATGTCGACGCGCGGACGCGGCGTCACCGTCGTTCATCTTTCCATTGATACGCCGGGCGTGTCCGATGAGGGGGATGCCGTCCGTTTCGGGTGTGTCGGCTACTGGTGAGTAGGTATGCGTCGGGGGTCCGGCTGTAACGTCGTAAGCGGACCAAACGGTATGTCGTGCGCAGGCAGAACGGACATCGCCTGGCAAACTTGACATATCGCCGGGGTGCATCCGCGGCGTCGGTACCGAGGAGAGTACGACCGTGGGACTGTTCGATCGTTTCAAGCGTCCGCCGAGTGCGGCTCAGGCCGCAGCGCAAAGTGATGCGGATCATCTGGCGAACTGGGCGCACTCACACGAAGGCGTCGAGGCGTACGTGGAACCTCAGACGACGGTGACCGAGGTGACCGTCGTCCTCGTCGCGAAGGACGGGGAGTGGACTCGTCGTCGTGTCGGCGGCGAACGCGGCGCCCGCAAATTGGGACAGGACTTGAAGATCCCGGTCTACGACGTGCGAAAAACGGGATATCCGCAGCGTATGCGTGATCACGACGAGCGTAAGCGAATCGAACGCAAGCGTGCCCGCGAGCAGGAATTGCGCGACGGCGCCTGAACTGCTGTGCGCCTTTATTAACCGCGGGGGGTTAATAAAGGCGCACAGCAAGGGGTCAGCCGTTGACCGCAATGTCCTCCAGGACAGAGATCATCGTGCGAACCGGAACTCCGGTGCCGCCCTTGCCGGTGTAACCCCACGGTCCTGACGTGTTGTACGCCGGACCCGCGACGTCGATGTGCGCCCACTGGACACCCTCGGGAACGAATTCCTTGAGGTAATGAGCTGCGACCAGCATGCCGCCCCAGCGGTGCGGGGTGACATTGGCCATGTCGGCGACCTTGGAGTCGAGATCTCCACGCAGTTCCTCGGGCAGCGGCATGGCCCAGCCGTTCTCGCCGACGCTCTGCGAGATGGATGCGACGCGGTCACGGAACTCGTCCGTGCCCATGACGCCGGGCGTGCGGTTGCCGAGCGCCACCATCTGCGCACCGGTCAGGGTGGCGGTGTCGATCATGTAGTCGGGGTTGTCCTCACCCGCGCGGACCATCGCGTCGGCAAGGATCAAACGGCCCTCGGCGTCGGTGTTGACGACCTCGATGGTGATTCCGCCGTACTGGGTCAGCACGTCGCCGGGACGCTGCGCGGTCGCGGACGGCATGTTCTCGGCCATCGGCACGTATGCGACGACGTTGACGGGCAGGCCGAGCTTGGCGGCAAGCACGACGGTGGAGATGACGGCTGCGGCGCCGCCCATGTCCGAGGTCATGTTCTCCATTCCAGCGGCGGGCTTGATGGAGATTCCGCCGGTGTCGAAGGTGATGCCCTTACCCACCAGTGCGACCTTGCGGGCGCCACGCTTCTTCGACGCGTATTCGAGGCGGACGAGACGCGGCTGGCGTGACGAGCCCTTGCCGACGCCGATGATTCCGCCGTAGCCACCCTTCTCGAGTGCCTTCTCGTCGAGAACCTGGACGGTGAGCCCGGCCTCGACGCCCAGTGCCTTGGCGCGCGCGGCGAACTCGGCAGGGTAGAGGTGGCTCGGGGGAGTGTTGACGAACTCGCGTGCGGTGGCGACGGCCTCGGCGATGGCAGCCGACCGTGCCAACGTTGCCTTGGTCTCCTTGGCGCGCGGCGACGGCACCAGAAGTTCGACGCGTGCGAGTGGCTGCGAATCAGGTCCGGGCGCTGTCATGGACGACTTGAATTCTGTGAAGCTGTACGCGCCCAACGCAAATCCCTCGGCTGTTGCGCCGAGATCGAGGATCGAGAGCGTGGTTGCGACGGTGTCGATGCCGGACAGCGAGCGAGCTGCGGCGCCGGCGGACTTGCGGATCTGCTCACTGCCGAGCTTGTCGGCGGAGCCGAGTCCGACGGCGAGGACGCTGGTGACCGACAGTGCGCTCGGTGCCGGGACGCGGGTGAGCTGCTCGGGCTTGCCGGTGGCGCCGACGGCGATGAGGCTGTCGAGGATCTCGGCGAGTACGTCTTCGGCGACGATGCCTTCGCTGAGTGCTATTTCGGGGCCGTCCGGACCCGACGTCAGGCCGACGACCAATATCTCTGCGCGCTTGGCGACTGTGCCGGCGAGAACGAGGTCGGGTCCCAACGATCGGGCTGTGCGAGTGCTCAAGGTGTCTCCTGTGAGGTGAGTGCGATGCGTCCGGTTCTGGCGGATGCCTGAGTCGATGTTAGGCCCTCTGCGGATTCCGGACGGGGGACCGTCTCGGCCAGGTGAGCTCTCACTGCGGACATGTTTCGATCGGCGAAGTCCGATAGGTTGTGGGCCATGACCGACGAACAACTGTTGCAGGGCCCGATCCACCCCGTCCACGTCGAACTCGGCGCGACGTTCGCGCCGTTCGGGGGGTGGCAGATGCCGGTTTCGTACGCGGGCGTCGTGGCCGAACACACCTCTGTGCGTGAGAATGTCGGACTCTTCGACGTCAGTCACCTCGGCAAGGCCGTCGTGCGTGGGGCGGGCGCCGCGGAATTCGTGAACTCCGCACTCACCAACGATCTGAACAAGATCGGACCGGGTAAGGCTCAGTACACGTTGTGCTGCAACGAGTCCGGTGGCGTCATCGACGACCTCATCGCGTACTACGTCAGCGACGACGAGATCTTCCTCGTCCCGAACGCAGCCAATACCGCGGTCGTTGTTGCGGCTCTGGTCGCTGTAGCACCGGACGGAATCACCATCGAGGATCAGCATCGTGCCTACGGTGTGCTGGCGGTGCAGGGTCCGAAATCGGTGGCGGTTCTGACGGCTCTCGGGCTTCCCACCGAGATCGAGTACATGGCGTACGAAGATGCGGAATGGAACGGCGTGCCTGTTCGTGTGTGCCGCAGTGGTTACACCGGTGAGGTCGGCTACGAACTCCTGCCGCGGTGGGAGGACAGTGAGCCGTTGTTCCGCGCGCTTCTCGAGGCAGTGCGCGCCGAGGGTGGGCAGGCCGCCGGGCTCGGAGCCCGCGACACTCTTCGTACCGAGATGGGCTATCCGCTGCACGGGCACGAGCTTTCGCTCGAGATTTCCCCGCTCGAAGCGCGCTGCGGATGGGCGATCGGTTGGAAGAAGCCGACATTCTGGGGCAAAGAGACCCTGACCGACGAGAAGGCCGCCGGCCCGGCCCGCAAACTCTGGGGGATCAAGGCTCTCGACCGTGGTGTGCTGCGGGCCGGCCTCGGTGTTCTGCGTGACGGCGAGGCAATCGGCGAGACCACCTCCGGAACGTTCTCACCGTCGCTCAAAGTGGGAATTGCGTTGGCGCTCCTGGATTCCGGCGCCAATATCGCGGCCGGCGACGAGATCGAAGTCGACGTCCGTGGTCGTGCTCTTCGGTGCGTCGTGGTGTCTCCTCCGTTCGTGGAGACCAACACCAAGTAGAGAGCTTTTTCACGTTCGATAGGATTGCGCCCATGACAGGTGCCGCCGATTTCGTTCGTGTTCAGAGCTCGTCCCCGAAGTCCGACGCCGAGCGCCGTGACATTTTGGCGGCGCCCGGCTTCGGGCGGCACTTCACCGACCACATGGTCTCGATCGACTACACCGCGGGCAAGGGCTGGCACGACGCCCAGGTGTTGCCGTACGGAAACATCGAGCTCGATCCGGCCGCAATGGTTTTGCACTACGGACAGGCCATCTTCGAGGGCCTCAAGGCATACCGTCAGCCGGGTGGCGAGATCAGTTCGTTCCGCGTCGAGGCCAACGCCGAGCGTTTCGCAGCATCTGCGCGCCGTCTGGCGATGCCGGAACTGCCGGCACAGATGTTCGTCGATTCCATCACCGAACTGATCGACGTCGATCTCGACTGGGTTCCCGCTGCCGGCGGCGAGGACGCGCTCTACCTCCGTCCGTTCATGTTCTCCACCGAAGCCGGCCTCGGTGTCCGTCCCGCCGACGAGTACCGTTACCTGCTGATCGCATCGCCCGCCGGCGCGTACTTCCCGCGCGGCGTCAAGCCGGTCAGCGTGTGGCTGTCCACCGAATACGTTCGCGCGGCCCCCGGCGGTACCGGCGCGGCCAAGTTCGCAGGCAACTACGCCGCTTCACTCCTCGCCCAGGCGCAGGCCGCCGACGAGGGTTGCGACCAGGTGGTGTGGCTCGACGCCATCGAGCGCACGTACGTCGAGGAAATGGGTGGAATGAACCTGTTCTTCGTCTTCGGCTCCGGTCCCGACGCTCGCCTCGTGACGCCGTCGCTGTCCGGATCGTTGCTGCCCGGCATCACGCGCAACTCGCTGCTCGCCCTCGCCGCCGATTCCGGCTTCTCCGTCGAAGAGCGCAAGATCAGCACCGACGAATGGCGCACCAAGTGCAAGAGCGGTGAAATCACCGAGGTCTTCGCTTGCGGCACAGCAGCAGTCATCACTCCTGTCGGACGAGTCAAGTCCGCCGAGGGCGAGTTCACCATCGCCGACGGCGAGCCGGGTGAAGTGACGATGGCACTGCGCGACACCCTCACGGGTATCCAGCGCGGCACCTTCGCCGACACCCACGGCTGGATGACCAAACTTCACTGATCGCCGGTTCGTTCCGCGGGCAATCGCTCGCGGAAGAACTGCAGAATTTCGTCTCGTGCGACGGTGGTGGGTGATCCGGCCTCGTCGACGAGGTGAGCTGTCACCACACTGTGCGGATTGGCAATGACGTGTTCGAAGAACGGTGACGTTGCCGCGTTGGCCGCTTCGTCGGGCAGAACCTTCCCGACGAAGCGCTCGCCCAACGCCGTCGAGTAGGCCGCGAATCGCTGTGCGCGGCAGAACGGGTCGCCTTGAAAGCGGTAGGCAAGCACCGTGAGGTCTTCGGCGTCGAGTCTCGAGCGCACGGCGTCGAGTTCTTCGGGCCCACTGTCGGTTTCGCCTGGTCGATCGAGCGGTAACGACGGTTGGGCGAGAACCGACGCAATGACCGAGGGTTCGAGCATCATCGACAGCGCGAAGTTACCGGTGAAGCACATCCCGATCACGCCGACTCCAGGGCCACCGCACTCCTCGTGGGCCGAAGCGGCGAGTGAACGCAGCCAACGGACCGCTGGACTCGGTTCGTCGGCAGCGAGAGCGCGGAACTCTGCGCTGACGCAGGCTCTCTTGAAAACGGAGACTCCCTCGTCCACTGTGGGAACCGCGCCGTCTCGGCCGAACAGCGACGGAACAAACACCGTGAAACCGGCGTCGCGCACCCAGCGGGCGAATCGAGCAACATGCGGGCTGATGCCCGGCATTTCCGGCATGACAATTACTGCGGGTCCGGTGCCAGCCACGTACACGGACTTCGACACTGCGTCGATCGTGATGGTTCGCCGGTCGAAGTCTTCGAGCGGATCATCTTTTGTCATGCTTCGGTTCGGCATGCTGGGCCCTCCCAATTGGTCGAAGTTTCTCCTCTGCACAGTCTTTCGGTGCGGGATCAACTACAGAAGAGGGCGGTTCGCCACGTTTTCGGGCGGGCTCGCCACGCGCGACTTATCCGGTGCCGCCGTCGCGGAACCGCTTTCGATAGTCAGCAGGGCTAATTCCGACACGGTCGGCGAACAGTCGACGGAAGGTTCCAGGATCCTGATAACCGATGTGTCCCAAGATTTTTCCGAGTGGCCAATCGGTTGATTCCAACAGGCGTTTGGCCTTTCGCACCCGTGCACGCTGTAGGTAGGCGCGGGGCGATTCCCCGGTCTCGTCTCCGAACTTCCGAAGCATTGTTCGGGTGCTGACGCGGAAAGCTGCCGACAGCTGATCCAAGTCGTAAGGCTCCGCTATCCGTTCGACCAACCAGCTTCCGACGGCCTCGGCAAACTGTGTGTGTTTCACGGGCAGCATCGAGTCGACAACGTACGGAGATTGACTGGTTCGGTTATCCGGCGCCAGAGTAATTCTTGCCGTCGTTCGCGCAATCTTGTCGCCGAGATGCTCGCGCACGAGTGCTGAGGCGAGGTCGAGCGCTGCAGTGAACGCCGCAGTGGTGGTGACGCCGTCGTCATCGACGATCAGCGAATCGGTTCGAACCGTCGCATCGGGATATCGACTCGCGAGGTCGGCACCGTACAGCCACGACGTCGTAGCGCGGCGTCCGTCGAGAAGCCCGGCCTCGCCCAGCAGATATGCGCCGACGCACACTGACGACACACGAACGCCCCGCGCCTCGCAGGCACGGATGAAGTCGATTTCTCTGTCCCACAGCGACAAGCGCGTCGCGGGATCTTCGGACGGTACAAGTTCGAACCCTGGCACCACCAGGTGATCGATGTCGTGATGCCCCTCCTGTGCGCCGATCGAAAATCCGCCCGCCGCAACGACGGGCGAGCCGGACGCGGCGATGACCGATACCTCGAAGGGGTCGGTGGACGCTCCATCGGCGACGCGATTGGCGATCAGCAGAAGATCCGTGAAAACGAAGATCTCGGCCGCCAGGCAACCCTCGTAAGCCAGGACTCCGACTCGCACGACGTCAGATCACAGTCCGAGAGTGAGGCCGACGGCCGTCAGCGTCACCGTGAGTTCGAGCGCGAATCCGAGAACATCGCCGTTGAGTCCGCCGAATCGCCGGACGCAGTGACGCACACACAGCACACTGATCAGCAGCGCCGACGCGGTGACGAGAGGGCCGAGCCACCACCGGTCGGTGGCAAAGGCAGAAACGGCGATCAGTGGAACCGACCATACGAGTGCGGCCCACAGCGGCTGCGAATCGGCGACGAGCGCACCGAATCCGCTCGGGCTCGACGCGAGAACGCCTCGGCGGCAGGCAAAAACGACGGCGACTCGGCCCGCAGCGACAGCTACGAGGACCGCGATCCACTGCGTGGGGGAGTCGGCAACAGCAAGGACGCCGAAGGAGACCGATTGCAGACCAAGGAAGATGAACAGTGCAGCGACCCCGAAGGGGCCGGCACCGCCGCTGCGCATGACCTCGCGGGCGCGCTCCGGTGGACCGTAACAACCCAGTCCGTCGACGGAGTCTGCCAGTCCGTCCACGTGCATCCCGCGGGTTCCGAGAGCGAGTGCGCCGACCGTCAGTAAGCCCGCGAGATAGGGATTAAGGCCGATGCTGGTTGCGCCCCAGAGTAGAAACGTCGCGGCAATCCCGAGAGCGATTCCGGTCAGCGGAGCGGCGGTGATGGCGCGACGCCCGGCAGCGCGATCGATGTCGGAGGGGCCACGAACCGGGAGGACCGTCAGCCACGAGAAGGCCAGTGGCACACCGGACAGCGGGCCCGCCACGCTCACTCCGCCGTAACGGTTTTGGTCAGGTCGATCGACTCGGGCTCTTCAGCGGGCGCGCTGCCCTGAGTGCTGACACCGGCCTCGGAGAATGTCGCCATCTTGCTCAGGATCGCCACTGCGCCCTGAAGGATCGGGAGCGCGGTGACTGCGCCTGACCCTTCGCCGAGTCGCATGTCGAACTCGACGATCGGTTCGAGACCCATTCGCGTCAACGCGATGGTGTGTGCGGGTTCCGTGGAGCGGTGCCCGGCGACCCACCATTCACGTGCGCCGAAAGCCAGCTCGTCGGCGACCATGGCGGCTGCGGTGACGACGACGCCGTCGAGGATCACCGGCGTACGACGCGACGCTGCCTGGGCCAGGAAGCCGGCCATCGCTGCAAGGTCGGCACCCGAAGACGTGCGCAGCAGCGCGACTGTGTCGCGAACGTGCGGACGAGCGCGTCGGAGAGCATCGCGAATCGCGGCAGTCTTGCGGATCCACCCGGCGTCGTCGATACCGGTACCTCGACCCACGACCGCCACGGGTTCGCTGTCCGTCAGGGCGGCGATGAGCACAGTGGCGGGTGTGGTGTTGCCGATGCCCATGTCGCCGGCGATGAGAAGGTCTGCGCCCCCGTCGATTTCCTCGTCCGCGATCGCTCGGCCGGCAGCGATGGCCTGGAGGGTTTCCTCGTTCGACATGGCGTCTTCGCGGTCGATGGACCCGGAAGACCTGCGTACCTTGTGGTTCGAGACGGCCGGATCGGTATCGCCGTCCACCGCGATGTCGACGACGCGAACGGTGGCGCCGGCAACCTCGGAGAGGACGTTGACTGCCGCGCCGCCCCCGAGGAAGTTGGCGACCATCTGTGCGGTCACTTCAGGGGGATAGGCGGAGACACCGTTGCGGGCGATTCCGTGATCACCGGCGAAGACGACGACGCGAGGTCGAGCGAAAGCATGTGGAGGACAAACTCCTTGGCATGCCGATGCCCAACCGGCGAGAGCCTCCAGGCGGCCCAGTGAGCCGGCCGGCTTGGTCAGATCACGCTGACGTGCGTCGGCCTGCGCGCGCACGTCGCGGTCGGGCGGGGTGACAGGTTCGAAGTCGGCGCTACTGACAGGCGCGACGTCAGGGTT
The DNA here is from genome assembly GCF_042794945.1 of Rhodococcus sp. NPDC056506. NCBI lineage: Bacteria > Bacillati > Actinomycetota > Actinomycetes > Mycobacteriales > Nocardiaceae > Rhodococcus > Rhodococcus sp. NPDC056506. Next base: position 215,214 of record NZ_JBHTSW010000006.1, read on the forward strand.
GGATTCTGGGTCGGCAACTGGATTGGCCCCTGAATTGGCGTCGGTACTCACATCGTGCCTTCCGGTTGTGCAGCAGTATCTTTCAAGACGAGCGGTAACCCTGCAACCACTAGTACGACACGATCGCACACCGCGGCGATACGAGCGTTGAGAGTGCCGATCTCGTCGCGGAACAATCGTCCCGACCGGGTCTCGGGAATCACGGCCAAACCCACTTCGGGGCTGACCAGTACCAGGGATCCGCGGTAGTTCTCGACGCCGGCGACAAGGCTGTCCGCAGCGGGCGTGATGGTGCCGCGCGGTGCGTCCCAGGCGCTCTGACGGTCCAGTTCCGTGGTCAGCCACGTTCCCAGATCGTCGACCAACGTCGCTGTGTGTGAATCGCTTTCGAGCTGTGCCGCGAGGTCACCTGCATCCGCGGTCTCGACGGTCGACCAGTGAGTAGGCCGTCTGCTCCGGTGCTGATCGATCCGGCTTTCCCAGTCGGCGTCGGAGTTATCGCGCTTCGCTGTCGCCAGGTACCGGATCGGTGCCGAATCTTCGGGTAAATGGCCTGCACAAACCAAATCCTCGGCGTGCGCGGACTTGCCAGACCGCGCGCCGCCGAGGACCAAAGTTCTATACGTCTTCGTCACACTCAGATTGCGTCGCCCGGCCCCACACGAGGCTTCGGTGCGCGCAGTTTACGGATCTGCGACGCGCGAACGAACGCGTACCAGCCGAGCTTGAATCCGCCGTCGGTGCTGTCGGGGAAGCGCTCGGCGACGCGGTTGTTGATCATGCGTCCGAGCCAGATGCCTTCACCGACCATGAAGAGCATCATCACGAGCATTGCCAGCGTGACGATCTGCTGGAGTGCGGGCGTGACGAACATCGTCATGATGAGGATCAATGCGAGCGGCATGAACAGCCCGACGAGGTTGCGGCGAGCATCGATGAAGTCACGGACGTAGGCGCGAACCGGGCCCTTGTCGCGGGGGAGCAGGTACTTGTCCTCGCCGGCGAGCATGCGGGCGCGGCGGTCTGCCGACGATGCGCGACGCTCGGCGGCTTCGGCCTTGCGGTCCTCCTTGGATCCGCGGGTCGCCTTGCGGCGGGCGCGGGCTTCCTTCGCGGTCAGCGGGGCAGGCGCAACCGGGCCACGCCTCTTCGCCTCGGCGTCACGACGCTTGGGTGTTGGGCGGCCCTTGCCCACCTGCTCGATGGGCGCCTCTTCGGAGGCCGAGGATGCCTCAGTGCCCTCGACGTCACGTTTGTCGGAGTTGTCTGAGTCACCGCGGCGTAGCAATTTCACACCTCCAGGCTATTGGATAAGTGCACGGTCTGGGAAACCGACCTCGGTCTTTCTGAAAATCACAATCGCGCAAGACGCTCAAACGCTCGAGAAACCGAAACATCGGGGTCATTCGGCACTCTTAGACTTCGGCTATGCGAGTAATAGTTGCTCCAGATTCATTCGGCGAGACCCTGACCGCCGTCGAGGCGGCCGAGTCCATTTCTGCCGGTTGGCGACGCGGCCGACCCGATGACGACGTCGTCACCGCGCCACAATCCGACGGGGGACCGGGATTTGTCGACGTCTTGGCCGCGGCGGGGGGCGATATCCGGTCCGCGCGGGTGTCCGGACCGTTGACCGCGGGCGTCGACGCGAAGTGGCTGCTGGATTCGGGCACGGCGTACATCGAGTCGGCCGAAGCAGTCGGGCTCGGCCTGCTCGGAGGTCCACCGACGCGTGCGAGCGCACTCGCCGCGCACAGTCGCGGTGTCGGAGAACTGATCGCGGCTGCGCTCGAGGAAGGCGTGAAGACGATCGTCGTTGGACTTGGTGGGAGTTGCTGCACAGACGGGGGACGTGGACTGGTGGAGGCGCTGGGCGGCCTGGAGGCTGCAACGGCGGCTGCGGCGGGCGTTCAGTTGGTCGCGGCCACCGACGTCGAACACGTACTTCTCGGCGAGCACGGTGCGGCAGCGGTGTTCGGCCCGCAAAAAGGCGCCGACGCCGAGGCAATCGCCGTCCTCGAAGCGAGAAATGCGATGTGGGCAGAACAGTTGGAGTCCATCAGCGGGAAGGGAGTGTCGGATCTTCCTGGCGCCGGCGCCGCAGGTGGTATCGGTGCTGCGCTGTTCGCGCTCGGTGCGCAGCGGCAATCCGGGGCCGACGTCGTCGCCGATCGGACCGGGCAGGCAGCGCTATTGGAGTCTGCCGACCTGGTGATCACCGGCGAAGGCAAGTTCGACCACCAATCGCTGCGAGGCAAACTCGTCACAACGCTCGCTTCGGCCGGGGCAGCGCACGGCGTTCCGACGCTCGTCTTTGCCGGCCAGGTGACGCTCGACGAGGCGGACTACGCGTCGACCTCGATCGTCGCAGCGAAATCGGTGACAGAGTTCGCGGGTTCGGTGGAACGTGCGATGAACGAAGCGTCGGCGTGTCTCGAGGGACTCACCGAACATACGGCGCGCGAGTGGAACATCTGGCGCGGTCAACAGAGCGCAGAATCCACCAGCGTCGACGCGCCGTTGCCGTGACGGGAAGACCGGATAGGATGAAGACGAATCGCACCCGGTAAGGACTGGCGGGAATAAGTCGGCAGCGGCGTACCGTTGAAGCGTTCACGGGTTGGTACGAACATTAGGGAGAGCCCATGACTGTGCAGAACGAGACCGCCACCCACGGCGTCAAGATGACCGAGGCCGCATCCGCCAAGGCGAAGGCACTCTTCGATCAGGAGGGTCGCGACGACCTCGCGCTGCGTATCGCAGTGCAGCCCGGCGGCTGTGCCGGACTGAAGTACCAGCTGTTCTTCGACGACCGCACGCTCGACGGTGACCTCACCGTCGACTTCAACGGCGTCAACCTGGTTGTCGACCGGATGAGCGCGCCGTACGTCGAAGGTGCGTCCATCGACTTCCTCGACACCATCGAGCAGCAGGGCTTCTCGATCGACAACCCCAACGCAACAGGCTCCTGCGCCTGCGGTGACTCGTTCAACTGAGTCCGTCGATCACAACTCAATTCGCAAACAACTGACGCGGAACCGACATTCGGTTTCGCGTCAGTTGTTTGTGGTGACTCGTACCCAGGCGGTTCCGATCTGACGGCTCGGGTGCCAAAGACGGCGCTACGGGCAGTAACGTGAACTTTTGCTCCTCTTTCATTCTTGTACTCACTTCGCTGAAAGGCCACGATCCGTGACTATTGCGGTAACCGGTTCCATTGCCACCGACCACTTGATGCGCTTTCCCGGCCGCTTCGCCGATCAGCTCCTCGCCGATCAGCTCGCCCACATTTCGCTGAGCTTCCTGGTGGACGACCTCGTGATCCGCCGCGGCGGCGTCGGCGGCAACATCGCCTACGCAATGGGCGTGCTCGGTGGATCGCCGTTGCTCGTCGGTGCGGTCGGCGCGGACTTCGCCGAATACCGCACCTGGCTCGAGGACAACGGCGTCGATTGCAGCGCGGTCCGCATCTCGGACAAGGCACACACCGCGCGTTTCGTGTGCACCACCGACGAGGACATGGCGCAGATCGCGTCGTTCTACCCCGGCGCGATGAGCGAGGCCCGCGAGATCGAACTCGCAGCAGTGGCCAAGACCGCGGGTGCGCTGGATCTTGTGCTGGTCGGCGCAAACGACCCCGAAGCAATGGTTCGCCATACCGACGAATGCCGCCTGCTCGGAATTCCGTTCGCAGCTGATCCGTCGCAGCAGCTTGCCCGCCTGTCCGGTGACGAGGCCAAGGCGCTCATCCACGGTGCGAAGTACTTGTTCACCAACGAGTACGAGTGGGGTCTGCTTCAGCAGAAGACGGGTCTGAGTGAGGAAGAGATCCGCGCACAGGTCGGCATCCGCGTCACCACCCTCGGCTCCAAGGGTGTGGAAATTGTTGATGCCGAAGGTAATTGGGTGCGCGTCGACGTAGTGCCCGAGACGGGCAAGGTTGATCCGACGGGTGTTGGCGACGGCTTCCGTGCCGGCTTCCTGCTCGCACACGGCGCTGGTCTGAGCTTCGAGCGTGCCGCCCAGCTGGGATCGCTGGTCGCTGTGTTGATCCTCGAGACCGTCGGAACCCAGGAGTGGGTGTTCAACCGCGACGAGGCCCTCAAGCGTCTCACCGAGGCGTACGGCAGCGCGGCAGCGGACGAGATCGCAACGATTCTGCCCTAGGGGGCTGCGCCCCGTGAGTGGTTGAGGAGTCCGGAGACTCCCTAACCGCTCACGGGGCCGAAGGCCTAGATATTGACCGGGTACACCGGTTCCTGGATCTGCGGCACGATGCGCTTCTCCACGAAGATTCCGTGCCAGACCATGAAGGTCAAGACGGTCCACAGGCGTCGGCTGTGGTCCGAAACGCCCTCGCGGTGATCGTTGAGCATCTTCACGACGGCCTGCTTGTCGAAGATGTGGTCGGTTCCCGACTCTTCGATCTGCAGATGTGCCCAGTCGAAGAGTTCGGTGCCGCGAAGCCAGTGGCGCAGGGGAACCGGGAATCCGAGCTTGGCGCGGTGCAGAACATGGTGCGGCACAATACCTTCCAAGGCCTGACGCAGCGCGTACTTGGTAGTGTCCTTCGTGATCTTCTGATCGAGCGGAACGCGTGAGGCGACGTCGAAGACCTCGGGATCGAGGAACGGCACACGCAGTTCCAGCGAGTTGGCCATCGTCATCTTGTCGGCCTTGACGAGGATGTCGCCTCGCAACCACGTGAACAGGTCGAGATGCTGCATCCGGGCAACCGGATCCCAGTCCCGAGACTGCGCGTAGATCGGCGCGGTGACGTCCTGGTGAGTCCACTCGGGTCGGAAGTCGCGCAGGACGGCGCGAAGCTGAGCGTCGTTGAAGCTACGAGCGTTGCCGTAGTAGCGCTCCTCGAGCGTCAAGGAGCCGCGGTTGAGCAGACTCTTGCCGCGAGTGCCGTCCGGGATGCGTTCGGACAACTTGCCCGCGGCCCGACGCAGCCCCTTGGGGAGGTACTCGAAAGGCTTGAGCGACAACGGTTCACGGTAGATCGTGTAGCCGCCGAACAGCTCGTCGGCGCCCTCGCCGGACAGCACCACCTTGACGTGCTTGCGAGCTTCCTTCGCGATGAACCACAGCGGAATCAATGCCGGATCGGCCACCGGGTCGTCGAGGTACCAGACGATCTCGGGAATGGCAGCGGCGAACTCGGCGGGGGAGACCACCTTGACGACGTGCTTCGCGCCGATCGCTGCGGCGGATTCTGCAGCAACGTCGACCTCGGAATAGCCCTCACGTTCGAAACCTGTCGTGAAGGTGATCAGGTTGGGGTTGTGACGCATCGCCAGCGCCGCGATGGCAGTGGAGTCGATACCGCCGGACAGGAATGAACCGACGGTGACGTCGGCGCGCATGTGCTTGGCAACCGAATCCTCGAGTGCCTCGGCGATTTCCTGGTAGCGCGCCTTCTCCGTGCCCGGCGCAAAAGGCTTGGCCGGGAACTTCGGCGTGAAGTACCGCGTGAACGTGGGCTCCTCGCCCGGACGCACCCGCGCGAAGCTGCCCGATTCCAGGCGTCGGATCTGCTTGTGCAGTGTTTCCGGCTCCGGTACGTACTGCAGAACGGTGTAGTGCTCGATGGCGCGCGGATCCAGTTCGGTACCGATGCCGATCAGATCGGTAAGTTCGAGCAGGCTCTTCTTCTCGCTGCCGAACGCGGTGCCGCCGCCGCCGGTCGCGATGAACAACGGCTTGATACCGAACGGATCGCGCGCGATGAACAGCTCACGTGTGTCGGTGTCCCAGATCGCGAACGCGAACATTCCGCGCAGGCGCCGGACTGCATCTTCACCCCAGTAGTGGAATGCAGCGACGATGGCTTCCGAGTCACCCTCGGTGAAGAACTTCGCGTCGTGGTCCTTGACCAGCTCGGCGCGGATCTCCAGATAGTTGTAGATCTCGCCGTTGAACGTGAGCGCGTAGCGCTCCGGATTCTCCGGCGGGCCCCAACGCAGCGGCTGGTGGGAATGAGCGATGTCGATGATCGCCAGGCGGTTGAACCCGAAGACGAGGTGGTCGTCATTCCACGTCCCGTGTTCGTCCGGCCCGCGGTGACGAAGGCAATGCATCGCCTGGTCGACCCGCGAGACGGCGTCCTCGCTGGTTCCGCCAGATGTCAGTAGCCCGAGCAGTCCACACACAGCGTCCGGTTCCTCGATTCAGAATTTTTCGTACAGAAGGCTCCCGGACACGAGTGTCGGGGAGAGGTCAACGAACTCTTGTCGAAAGTATGCCGCAGATCGACGTCTCTGCCGATCGCGGCGGAACGAATCGACGTGATGTGTGTCGCCCAAACGACCTGAGCCGTTCCTGAGCAGCACCTGAGAGAGCTGTGTGACGTCCGCCGCGACACGGGCGAGGACCCGAGGATGGATAGCGCCCGGCTTTGGTCTACGCTGCGTAGTAATTGGGCCTTCCCTCCGGGCATGCCCTAGTTGAATTTTGTGGCGATCAGGAAGGCGTGAACGTGGCGCAAGGTCGGATCCTTCGGCGAGCGGGGCTGGCAGTATCTCTGGGCATTGCTGCCTTGCTGCTGTCGGGTTGCTCCATCGACAACGAAGTGCTTCGTTTCGGGTGGCCTTCGGGCATCACCCCGGAAGCGACGCGCATGCGTGAGCTGTGGACGTGGTCGGTTGTAGCCGCCCTCGTCATGGGTGTGCTGGTGTGGGGGTTGGTCTTCTGGGCCGTCATCTTCCACCGTAAGAAGAAGGACTCGCCGGAATTCCCGCGTCAGACGGCATACAACGTGCCGCTCGAACTCGGTTACACGGCAGTTCCCTTCGTCATCATCGCGGTTCTCTTCTACTTCACCGTCATCGTTCAGAACCATGTTCTGGACAAGACGGACAACCCTGACGTCGTCGTAGACGTCACGGCCTTCCAGTGGAACTGGAAGTTCGGCTACCGCTCCATCGAGTTCGGTGACGGTTCCGCCAAGTACAACGGAATCGACGTCGAGGCCGAAGAGGCTGCCAAGACCGAGGGCTCCACTGTCAACGATCACGGCGAAGAAGTTCCCGGCCCGATCCACGGCAACAGCACCGAGGACCTGAGCTACCTGCACTACGACAAGATCGAGACCGTCGGCTCCAGCCAGGAGATCCCGATCCTCGTTCTGCCCACCGGCAAGCGAATCCAGTTCGAACTCGCTTCCTCGGACGTCATCCATGCATTCTGGGTGCCCGAGTTCCTGTTCAAGCGTGACGTTCTCCCGAACCCCAAAGAGAACCACTCGGACAACATCTTCCAGATCAGTGAGATCGAGAAGGAAGGCGCATTCGTCGGGCGTTGTGCAGAAATGTGTGGCACGTTCCACGCGATGATGAACTTCGAGGTTCGTGCGGTTTCGCCGGAGGACTTCGCCAAGTACATCGAACTGCGCAAGGGTGACGCGGAGGGCAATGGTGGTCTGACGACCGCTGAGGCTCTGCAGGCAATCGGTCAGTCGCCGGTGGCTACGTCGACCACGCCGTTCAACACCGACCGCGAGTACCGTCAGGCAACCGTCGCCACTGCAGGCAACTGAGCCGGCCAGCCTCTTCACTGAACAAGGACAAGTGCTGATATGAAGATCGAAGCCAAGCTCTTCGAGATCCTGACGATGTTCTTCATTCTCGTCGCGATCATCTACGGAGTGTTCACCGCTCTGTCACGCACAGGTATCGAGTGGGCCGGACTGACGGCCATCGTCCTGTCTGCAGGTCTGACGCTCATCGTGGGTACCTACTTCCGCTTCGTTGCTCGTCGTCTGGACACCCGTCCCGAGGACTACGACGACGCTGAAATCTCGGACGGTGCAGGAGAACTGGGCTTCTTCAGCCCGGGTAGCTTCTGGCCGATCCTGCTGGCCGCCGCTGCTGCACTCGCGGCAGTGTCGCTGGCGTACTTCCAGCCGTGGCTCATCGCAGTCGCAGTTGTCTGTGTGCTGGCCGCAGCTGCCGGCCTGGTGTTCGAGTACTACACCGGACCCGAGAAGCACTAGTTTCACCTGCACTCGAACAGAGGCGGGGGCGGGCCGCAGACGAGAGGGCGGACTGTTGTCGGTTTGAGGGTGTGTTGGTGGGGAAGGGGCACGGATTAAAACTACACAATAAAAAAAAACAA